>JAGZWV010000017.1 GCA_018378775.1 Collinsella sp.
TTCCGAAGAGGACTTTTGCTATCCCAAGGGCATCGAAGACTACGTGCTCGAGAAGGTCGGTACCGACTACCTCACCGAGCCCTTCTTTATCGAGGCCGACCGTCGCGGTCGCGATCGCGAGGACCTGCCCGACTACAATGTAAAGATCACCGCGTGCATGTGCTTCTCGCGCACCTTCATGATGCAGGAGTACTACCACAACTCATCGTGGCTCGAGAATGGCGGCTCGCCCGAGAAGGCCGCCCGCAGTGCTCTGACCAGTGCCATCGATGCTTACATTAAGCAACAGGGCAAGTACAACAAAAACGAGAGCGGCATTAAGTGGCAGGACGTCCAGGACTGTCTGGTGCTGGTGACCAACTGCTTCTCCACCCAGACGTCCTATGAAAACCAGACTAAGAAGGCCATCAACAACCGCTTTATCCAGCAGGCTATGACGGCCTTCTTTAAGGAGCGGATCTCGACCTACCTAATCGAGAACAAAGACGCTGCCAACAAGATCATGGAGCAGGTGCTCATCAACAAGCGTTCGCGCGAGAACGCCGAGAAGACGCGTCAGAGCATCAAGACCAACCTACAGCAGAAGACCGACATGGCCAACCGCGTGCAGAAGTTCATCGACTGCCGCTCCAAGGACAAGAGCCGCCGCGAGATCTACATCGTAGAGGGCGACTCGGCAGCAGGCGCCATTCGCACCTCGCGCGATGCCGAGTTCCAAGGCGTTATGCCCGTCCGCGGTAAGATCCTCAACTGCCTGAAGGAAGACTATCCGCGCATCTTTAAGTCCGACATCATCATGGACCTCATGCGCGTGCTGGGCTGCGGCGTGGAGATCAAGGACAAGCGCATCAAAAACCTTGGTGCCTTTGACCTGGACAACCTCAACTGGAACAAGGTCATCATCTGTACGGACGCCGACGTCGACGGTTATCACATCCGTACGCTCGTGCTCACCATGCTCTACCGCCTGGTGCCCACGCTTATCGACGAGGGTTACGTGTATATCGCCGAATCGCCGCTCTACGAGATCAACTGCAAAGAGAAGACCTACTTTGCCTACACCGAGCTCGAAAAGAACGGCATCCTCAAGGAGATTGGCGACCAAAAGTGCTCCATCAACCGCTCCAAGGGTCTTGGTGAGAACGACCCGGACATGATGTGGCTCACCACCATGAACCCCGAGACGCGTCGCCTGATCAAGGTGGAGCCCGAGGACGTCACCAAGATGGAGACCATGTTCAATCTGTTGCTGGGCAACGACGAGGCAGGCCGCAAGCGCCATATCTCCAAGCACGGCAAGGAATACCTGGACCAGCTGGACCTGCAGTAACAGCAAATCGATAACGACGGCCCATAAGAAGTTCAAGAGGATATCGTGGCAAAGAAGAAGACGAAGAACCAGCCAAAGAAAAAGCAGGTCAACGCCGAGAACGTCATCGGCCTGCACTCCGAGGTCACCGACCAGCCGATCACGCAGACGCTCGAGGTCAACTACATGCCCTACGCCATGAGCGTCAACGTCTCGCGTGCGTTCCCCGAGATCGACGGCTTTAAGCCCTCGCACCGCAAGCTGCTCTACACCATGTACAAGATGGGTCTGCTCAAGGGCGAGCGCCAGAAGAGCGCCAACATTGTGGGCCAGACCATGAAGCTCAATCCGCACGGCGATGCCGCGATCTACGAGACGATGGTGCGCTTGGCAACCGGCAACGAGGCGTTGCTCGCACCGTTCGTTGAGTCGAAGGGCAACTTTGGCAAGTACTATTCGGGCGACCTGAGCTACGCCGCCTCGCGTTATACCGAAGCCAAGCTCTCCCCCATCAGCGCCGAGATCTTCAAGGACATCGACAAGGACCCGGTCGACTTCGTCGACAGCTACGACGGTGCCATGAAGGAGCCGCGCCTGCTGCCCACCACGTTCCCCAACATCCTTGTCTCGGCCAACAAGGGCATCGGCGTCGCCATGGCGTCCGACATCTGCGGCTTCAACCTCAACGAGGTCTGCACCGCCACGATGCACTACCTGCAGGATCCCGATTGCGACCTGCTCGAGTACATGCCCATGCCCGACTTCTCGACCGGCGGCGAGATCATCTACCGCCGCGAGGAGATGGAAAAGATTATTGAGACCGGCCTGGGCAGCTTCCAGATTCGCTCCCGCTGGCGTTGGATTCCCGAAGAGCGCATCATCGAGGTCTACGAGATCCCCTACACCACCAAGACCGATGTCATCATCGAGCGCATCGTCAAGCTCTCCAAAGAGGGCAAGGTCAAGGAGATCGCTGACATCCGCGACGAAACCGACCTCTCGGGCTTGCGCGTCGCCATCGACCTTAAGCGCGGCGTCGACCCCGACAAGCTCATGGCCAAGCTCTATCGCTCGACCACGCTGCAGGATTCGTTCTCGTGCAACTTCAACGTGTTGGTCGATGGTTACCCTCGCGTTATGGGCGTGCGTCAGATCCTGCACGAGTGGGTCAAGTGGCGTATTGAGTCCACGCGTCGCCGCATTAACTTTGACCTGGGAAAAAAGTCCGAGCGCCTGCACCTGCTGCACGGCCTCGAGGCGATCCTGCTCGACATCGACAAGGCGATCGCCATCATCCGTGGCACCAAGCTCGAGGCCGAGGTCGTGCCCAACCTTATGCGCGGCTTCGACATCGACGAGACCCAGGCCGAGTTTGTTGCCGAGCTCAAGCTCCGCAACATCAACGAGGAGTACATCCTCAACCGCACCAAGGACATCGCTAAGCTTGAGGGCGAGATTGCCGAGCTTGAGGAGATCCTCTCCAGCGAGGAGAACATCAAGAAGGTCATCAGCGACGAGCTGGCCGCGGTCAACAAGAAGTATGTGATGCCGCGCCGCACGGGCAGGATCGAGCCCCATGAGGTTATCGAAGTAAGCTTGGAGCCCGAGGTCGAGGAGTACCCGGTCACCATCATGCTCTCGCGCGATGGCTACCTTAAGAAGATGACGGACCGCGTGCTCAAGAAGGCGACCACGCTCAAGTACAAAGACGGCGACAAACCCTTTATCGAGTTCCCGTCCTCCAACACCCACGAGTTGCTGGTCTTTACCAACAAGAGCCAGGTGTACAAGTGCAAGGTTGCGGCGTTTGAGGATACCAAGTCGGCCCAGCTGGGCTCGTACCTGCCAACCGATCTTGAGATGGAACCCGACGAGAGCGTCATCTGGGTCATCGACCCCGAGGACTACAAGGCCGACGTGCTGTTCGTCTTTGAGAACGGCCGCGTGGTGCGCGTCGCGCTTTCTGGATACGTCACCAAGACCAACCGCAAGCGCCTCAAGAACGCCATCTACGGCGGCAGCAAACTGCTGTATGCACAGGTGCTCAAGGAAGATCGCGACATCGCGCTGGTCTCGAGCGACTATCGCTTGATGAACTTCAACACGTCGCTACTCAAGACCAAGACGACAACCAACACGCAGGGCGTCCAAGCCTTTACGGCCAAGAAGGGCCGCTCGGTCACCACCGTCGGCACAACCGAGGAGATTCTTGGCGCCGGCGTCTCGGCCGAGAAGTTCACCGCACAGAGCCTGCCTTCTGCCGGTGCCCTCATGAAGGAAAACGACATGCCGAGCCTGTTTGACTAGGTGCCACGGCAACGAGACCGTTAGATACTTCTCAAAGCGACGAGGCCCGGAACGCAACGGCATTGCGACCGGGACTCGTCGTTTTTCTTCTCAACTATTTTTTAACGCAGATAAATTGATTTCTGCTTATTTTTCTGCGTAAAAGATGTCAGCGTCACTGCTTCGATGCCCTTTGGTCAGCTGTTAGCAAAACTTGCAAAAATTAGCAAAACTTGCAAAAATTAGCAAAACTTGCAAAGGAGTCACCATGGAGTACAGCAAGAACCCCTTTACCCCGACGTTCGGAAGCGTCCCTCCCTTTCTAGCGGGTCGCGAGCATATTCTGCGTGACATCAACCGTGGCTTTATCAACGGCCCGGGAGATCCCAACCTGTCGACCATTTTTACGGGCGCAAGGGGAACGGGCAAGACGGCGCTTCTCTCGCTCCTTTCAGAAACGGCGCTTGAACACGGTTGGATCGCAGCAAATGTCTCCGCCATGCCAGGCATGCTCGAAGATATTATCGAGCGAACCAAAGAAGCCGCAGATAGCTTCCTCTCACAGCCTCATGCGCGCATAAACGGCGTTCAAATTGGTCCAGTGGGCATCGATTGGACATATGCTCAAGAGGCCCAGGGCAACTGGCGCACACGTATGAATGGCATCTTTAAGCAACTCGAAAAACATGACATCGGACTTCTCATCACCATCGATGAAGTCACTGTCGATCTTGATGAAATGCTCCAATTTGCCTCTGTTTACCAGCACTTTGTGCGCGAAGGTAAAAAAGTCGCCCTACTCATGGCAGGACTACCCTACAAAGTATCGGCACTGCTACGCAACGATTCCGTCTCGTTCCTCAGACGTTCCCAATATCATCAATTAGGACGAATCACTGACGTTGAAATTGCAAACGCATTCCGCAAAACCGTTGAGGCCGGAGGCCGCTCAATCACACCAGAAGCGCTCGAGGATGCTGTGAAGGCCGTCGACGGATTCCCCTACATGATGCAGCTCGTCGGATATCGCACTTGGGATGTTTCGGAGAGCTCGCCCAAAATCAGCGCATCTGATGTCCAACAGGGTTCTCTGCTTGCCCGCACGGAACTGCGCGATCGCATTCTCGAAACGACCTATCAGGAGCTTTCCGATAAAGACATTGAGTTTTTACTCGCGATGCTGCCCGATTCTGGCCCCAGCAGAGTCTCAGAAATTGCCAAGCGTATGGGCGTCGCCAGCAACTATGCAAGCCAATACAAGCGCCGCCTCCTCGAGGACGGCGTCATCGGAGAGCGCGGGCGTGGTCTCGTTGGCTTTGACATCCCCGCGTTCAGGGAGTTCCTGAGCGAGAAAGTCTCCTAGCATGCGGAGATTGTCCATAAGGACATCAACGCATGGCAATCAGCATTCCTCTCGGTAAGGACAGCAAGCATTTCCACCAACACCGATTGCCATGCGTTCTTCTTGTCCTTAGGCGAGTTTGCGAGCGAGCTCTCGCACCTCTTCCAACTTGGGCGAGGAGGCCATGCTGTCGCGCTCGGTCATACCGCTGATGGTGACAATGCCCTGGTCCTCCCACTTGCAGTACGCGCAGGTTGACTTGTACATAGCAATCGCCGCATCATAGACGCCCTCGCTGTGGCTATCGAGCAAAAGGGCCGTCTTGGTGAACGGGAAGCCCGTAGCACCGAAGGCGTATAGGCGATCGATGGCGGCCTTCTCCTGCGCAGTGATATCAAACCAGTAGATAGGCGAAGCGAAGACAACCATGTCGGCGTCTTTCAGCGACTCGATCACGTTGGCCATGTCATCCTTCTGCACGCAAGTGCCCTCGTGGGCGAAGCAATACTGACACCCCAGACAACCAGCGATCTTCTTGCTGGCAACGCGGATGACCTCGACTGTATGGCCGGCCTCGCGCGCGGTCTCGGCAAACGCCTCGACCATGGTGTCGGTATTGGCGCCCTTGCGCGGGCTACCACTCAATACAACGATATTCATAGGAATCTCCCTTCTTCATGCCGCAGGCGCGCGGCACGCATTTCGTTGTAACCAAAACAGATGGAGCTATTCAGTCGTCTGCAGACCACATCTCTTGTTCGTGTTCTCTAGACACAATCTCATTGCCTGATAACTCCTCGGCCACCTTGATTCTCTCTCCGAGAATTGAACAGCAAATCGTTGCTCGCAAAGTATCGACTGTGAGAAAATTAGCTTGAGCTTTCTCCCTGCTCGCATAAGCGTTCGCGTGAAAGAGCCTAGCCGCATCGGCCAGGCGCAATATAGATCCGCGGAAACCGGCCTACGAACAAGGAGCGTCTTATGTATGGACAGCATGTTGCACCGCAGACCCATAACAAACGGACTGGCCTGTCTATCCGCGACGTCAAGCGTCATGCAGACGCCAGAATCGCCGCCTTCGGAGTAAGCATTCTTGTGGCAGGACTGCTTTTGCTACCCTGCGCAGCACTGGCGACAGAAATGCCCGAAACCGATGTCGCAGCACCCATTACCTGCGACGAAGCCAACGCAGAAGGCAGCCTCACAGCTACCACCGTTGTCGACCATAACTATGACCTGGAGCTCCCTCCTGCCTTCATGTTGGTCCAGAATGAGGCGTTTGTATACGATTTCCCCGACAAACCCGAGGACTTCATCTACGGGCTTAACGACACCGTCCATCTCTTCAAGATCGACACCGATACCGAAGGCCTTATAAAAACCGAGAACCCCAAAGAGGCCAGCGTCTCTATTGCCCTGACCATGATCGACAATCACGTTAGAGCAACCGCTGTCTTTACAGGCGGCTACGCCGACGACCAAATCCCTTACAGACTGAACCTCACCAGCTCAACCCGCCTTGGCACACACGTTGACCGCGACTTCGACAGCGGGCAGGGGATTATGCACGAGACGCGGCACGATTACTACATCCGCTACGTCTTCGACAGCGACGTGCACTTGATTGCAACCGATACGAGCGGTTCCAAACCCGATCCAAGTGTTAAACCGAGCCCAGAGGTCAAACCCGAACCGAAAACCAAGCCCGACCCCACACCGCAGCCCAAGGCAGAAAAGCCCGCGGCAAATCCCGTTTCCACTAAGGCAGTAGCGGCGGTTAAACCAGCCGGGACCACCCTACCCGCGACGGGCGACAACGGTGCGATGGCTGTCGCCCTGAGTGTTGCCGGTGGCGCAGTTGCAGCAGTTGGTATTTCCGCAACAAGGCGTCGCAACCGCTAGCTAAAACAAATACGCCATTCACACAGGCAAACAACCAAGGTCCAACGAAAACAGTCCAGTCATCCGACTGTGCCGCACTCCAGCAGTTCGCAGAGGATATCAAGGAGGTGGCCCAGGCTTCCCTTGTCGCCCTCGAGCTGTGCGACAGGCAGATCAGGTTTGGGAAGTAGAACGGCCTTTGCGCGAGGCGTGGATCGGGCAAGTTTGACTTTTATTCCCAGGGCCAAGCAGGGCCGGAGGTTTTATTGGCGGCTCTTGCGGGCGGTGCGAGTTTTGGCGAGGACGTAGGCGTCAAGGCCGTCTTTGAACCGGGGCAACGGCGCACGTCGGAGACCATATGGCGGTGGGGGCAGCCGCCCATGCACATGGGCAGAATGTGGTGCACGGATGATTGGGCGTCCGCAGGCTGAGTGAAGCCATAACAACACTTCGCGCATCGAGCAGTTTGAGCCGGCGTGCGCATGTCGGCGCCATACCGGGAAGGGAGGGCCTTCTTGTGGGGCGGACGACCCCATTGCAGTCTCCTTCCGCTCTAATCCTGCGGGAACGACAGCGGCCGTAGGAGTACCGCTACCGTACTCGTAGCGGTTCTCCGCCCCCTAAGCAGCGTGTCCGCTACGAAACGACCGTCTTGTAATAAGCGCCGAAGTCTGCGAGCGAGTCCATGATGGGCATCATCTGGCGGCCGAGCTCGGTAAGGCCATACTCAACGCGGGGAGGATTCTCGCCATAGTCATGGCGAAAGACCAGCCCATCATCCTCCATCTGCCGCAGGCTGTCGGTAAGCACCTTCTGAGAGATCCCCTCAAGGCTGCGGCGCAACTCGTTGAAACGCCAGGGGCGTACGCGCAAGTTACGGATAATGAGCAGCTTCCACTTGCCACCAATGAGCGCTACCGCCGTTGCGACCGGACACTCCGGAAGTTCCTCTTTCGCCATCACGGGAGACCCAACCTCCTTGACCATACCGGTTTCACAAAAAAGTACGCAGTTACAAATATGTGCGTACTCGTATTTGCATGCGCCTTCGCGTTGAATATAGCTCACGCAGGAGATGCCTGCAAGGTACATCAACCTCAAAGAGAGGAGCCATTATGGCCAATTATGCAAAGACCCACATCGGCGACGAGAACCGCGTCGAGCTGCACGAGGTGCTCGGACTTACCGGAGCAGAGGTGAGCGTCAACAACCTTCCCGCCGGCGCTGGCATTCCGTTCGTCCATACACACAAGGAAAACGAGGAGATCTATGGCGTGCTCGAGGGCGCGGGCTCGGTCACGATCGACGGTGAGGAAATCGAGCTTGCAGCCGGCGACTGGCTGCGCATTTCCCCCGCCGCACACCGTCAGTTCCGCGCCGCATCCGACTCGGGCATCACATACGTCTGCATTCAGGTCAAGCAGGGATCCCTTGATGCCTTCACGGCCGACGACGCTATCATGTTCTAATTCGCGATCGGTGTGCAAGGGGCCGATACCGCCCGCATGCCCCCTTCGGAATAGGCGCTGAGCAGCTCCTGGGCGCGGGCGAACTCGGGCCCTCGCCTCCAACCGAGCAGGCGGTTTACCGCGAGATTTCCCTGGACGTTGTGGACGAAGAGCAGATAGGCGTCCTCGCGCGAAAGCCCAGTTTCCTCCATGATCGAGGGAACCATCTGCTCGGCGCCGCGCTCGACGACGCGCTGCGCCACCCGGGCGTACGCGTCGTCATCCGAGTAGAGCAGATAATAGTCATCGTTTGCCGGCGGGCGCTGGCAGAGGGCGCCCGCCTCCGTTCCCTCGATCGGCGGCGCCGCCGCCAGGGCCTCGTCGATAAGTGCGTCGAGCAGCGCGAACTTGTCCTCGTAGTGCAGATAGAACGTGCCGCGATTGATATCGGCGCGGCGGCAGATATCCGCTACCGTCATCTTCGCGAAGCCGACCTCGGCCAGCAGCGCGAAGAATGCCTCCCGTATGACCGAGAGCGTATAGCGTCGGCGACGATCGATCTTCCCCGATTCCATTGCCCCTCCAATTGCAACGCTTGACAATGCCCAGCAATCGTTTGTTTATCGACAGCGCATCGAAGCTGTTCATTGCTCTCGCACAAATCAACATGGATACTTTTTATCAACACCTGTTCATAATAGCTGAAAGAAGGTATCCAGTGACTCTATACGAGCAGCTCGTTGTCGAGCTCACCAACCGATCGTTTTCCCTTCAGGCCGCCTACCGCAGCAGCGGCACGCCCTATGAGCTGAGTGACCGCGAGCCCGAGCCCTACGACCAGCAAATCAAGGACTTCGCCCGCATGATCGAGGAAGCCGATTGCGTGCTGGTGGGCGGGGCCTCCGGGCTCTCCGCGGCGGGCGGCGGCGACTTCTACTACGAGGACAACGTGACCTATCGCAGGCATTTCGGCAAATTCGCCGAGCGCTACGGTTTCAGGGGCGCTTTTGAAGGGTCGTCCTACCGCTGGCCCACCGCCGAGTCGCGCTGGGGCTACCTTGCCACCTTCCTCGACACCACGCTCAACGCCCCGCTGCGCGAGCCCTACAAAGATCTCGACGCCATTCTTACCGAGAAAGACTTCTTCGTTCTCACCACCAACCAGGACACGCAGTTCATGAAAATCTACCCTTGGGAGAAGGTGGCAGAGATCCAAGGCGACCACCGCTTCTTCCAGTGCTCCCACTGTTGCACCGACGAGGTGTGGGACGCGGTCGAGCCGGTCTCCCGCATGGTAGAGGCCATGGGAGACGGCCTTGAGGTTCCGACAGAGCTCGTGCCGCGCTGCCCGCACTGCGGGGCAGAGGCATTCCCCTGGGTTCGCGGCTACGGCAACTTCCTGCAGGGCGCGCTCTACGAGGAGCAGTACCACAAGGTGTCCGACTGGCTCGACGCGCACGCGCGGCAGAGGATCCTTTTCCTCGAGCTGGGCGTGGGCCGCATGACGCCTGCGTTTATCCAAGAGCCGTTCTGGGCCCTCACGGCGCAGTTGCCGCAGGCTAGCTACATCGCCGTGAACAACAAGACGCAGTTTCTCCCCCGTGCGATCGAGGATCGGGGGCTCGCCGTTCGCGCCGATATCGCCGACGTGCTCGCTGACGTGCGCAACACGCTGGGGAGGTAGCGCATGGAGACGGCGAAAGCAGTTCGCATAGGCAGGGCGCTAGCCGAGGCGGATCTTGTCATCATCGGCGCTAGCAACGGACTCGACATGGCGGAGGGGCTCAACCTCTTATGCGCCGATGCTCATTTCCGAGAGGCTTACGGGGACCTCGCCCTGGCCGACGACATCGGCTGCATACTGCAGGGGCTCGCCTCTCCGAATGCAAATGTGCGACGCCGATGGGCCGAGCGGTTTCATCAAAAGGAGTATGTCGAGTATGAGCCCAGCCCGCTCATGAATGAGCTGCGGCATCTTGCGGAGCACGCCGACACCTTCGTGATCACGTGCAATATCGACGGGCACTTCGCGCGCGCAGGGTTCAATGAGGGTCGCGTGCTCGAGACGGAGGGGAGCATACGCACGTCGATCGACGAGCGGCGTCTCGCCCATCCAGACGCCCTCGCCACGGCCCAGCTCGAGGAGCTCGAGCGCCTTGTGCAAGCCCATCGCAACGGCAGGGTCGCCATCCTCGAACTTGGCGTGGGGGTGCGCAACGGCGTCATAAAGCGCATGCTCGCCCAGGTCGCGAGCACCTGCGAGCACGCCACCTACATCGTGTTCAACTACAGTCAGGCCATGGCGCCCGACGCCTCGTGCGAGACGATCCTCGTTGACGGCAATATGGCCACGGCTTTCGAGGAGATCGCCCGATGCCGCCTCTAGAAAGAGAAGCGATGAGGCTTCGAGACCTTATCGACGATGCCGACGCCATCATCGTCGGCATCGGCTCGGGCATGTCGAGCGCCGCCGGGTTCAACCATTACAACCACGCGGGCATGACGCGTGCCGGAATGGCGAACTGGCAGCAAGCCTTTGGCTTCAAGAGCCTTTTCGACGGCTTCTACCACCTCTACCCCAGCCTCGAGCAGCAATGGGCATACTATGCGCGATACATCGACTTCATGCTGCGCGAGCCGGCCTCGCAACCCTATCTCGACCTGCGGTCCCTCATCGGCCATAAGGATTACTTCATCCTGAGCACCAATGTGGACACCCAAGTCGAAAAGACATTTCCCGCCGAGAGGGTCTGCAACTATCAGGGAAGCTTCATGCACCTTCAGTGCAAGCAGCCATGCTGCGACGAGCTCTTCGACGCGGGTCCCTGCGTCGAGCGCATGCTTGCGGGCATGGCAGAGTTCGAAATCCGAAGCGAGGACGTCCCCCGATGCCCGTACTGCGGCTGGCAGCTCGTGCCGTGGGTGCGCGACGACACATTTCTGCAGGGCGCGGCGTGGCGCGAGAGCCTCGAACGATACGAGCGTTTCGTGCGCGAGCGCGGTAGTAGCCGCGTGCTGTTGCTGGAGCTCGGCGTGGGCGAGATGACCCCCCGGCATCATCACGCTCCCATTCTGGAGCATGACCGCAAAGCTGCCGGATGCGCACCTGCTGAGCGTAAACATCTCGGGCGACTCGGCTCCGCTGCAGCTTGGAAGCAAGGCAGAGGCGATCCAGGCAGACTTGGGCGCCTTGCTCTCGACGGCGCGGACAGGTAACGAGTAACGTGGCGAGGCTTTTGCGCTTTCATCAGCCCGGACATCACGCCCATAGAAGCGATGGCTCTGATTCGGGTGTCAAAGTTTAAGCCTCCTTGTCAGTCGCTGTAAGGTATTCCTCGTCGTCCACGGGCTCCAACCACTCGTTGGAGGTCTCCTCGCCCGGAACCTCCAGCGCGAGATGGGAGAACCAGCTCTCGGGCGCGGCTCCGTGCCAATGTTTCACACCCGGGGCGATGTTGACCACGTCGCCAGGGCGCAGCTCCTGTGCCGATTTGCCCCATTCCTGGTAAAACCCTCGACCGGCCACGCAGACGAGGATCTGTCCGCCACCGCTTTTGGCGTGATGGACGTGCCAGTTGTTGCGGCAGCCGGGCTCGAACGTCACGTTGTAAATGCCGACCTGATTGGTGGAAAGGGGCGCGAGGTAGCTTTGCCCGATAAAGTACTTCGCAAATGCGTCGTTGGGGGCACCGATAGGAAAGGCCATCTCGTTTTGGTGTCGGGCCTTTGCGTCGGCGCCGTCGTCCTCGTCCGCCCAGACCTCCTTCGCCATGCGAAAGGCCGCCCACGCCTTGGGCCATCCCGCATAAAACGCCGCATGCGTAAGGATTTCCGCTATCTCAGTCCTGGTCACCCCGTTGTTCTTTGCGGACATCAGATGATATTGGAACGAAGAGTCCGTCAGCCCCTGTGCCATCAAGGCAACCACCGTCACCACGCTGCGATCTCGAAGGGAAAGCCCGTCTTCTCGGCTCCACACCTCGCCGAACAGCACATCGTCATTGAGCTGTGCAAATTTGGGGGCAAAGTCCCCCAGGGTATCCCTGCCCGCCGTCTGCTTAATTGCCATGTTTGATTCCTCCTGTCGATGGTTTTGAGTGCAAAACTGCTTCCGCGCGGTCAAGCTGCCCGCCTAGATCCCCATGCCCATTCGTCGCGCCTGCTCAAGGGCGGGGTGCCCGGCGATTCCGCCCACACCGTTCACGCCACCGGCGAAAACCGTTTTGCCCATTACGGACCACCCCTTGCGCTACCGATTTGTATTGACGAGAATGAAGGTAATACCTAAACCTGACTTTAGGTCAAGGAATGAATTCGAGATTTATTCGGAGGGGCCATGTACACAATCGGACAGGTGGCGGAGATGTTCGGTCTGCCCGCCTCAACGCTGCGGTATTACGACAAGCAGGGATTGTTCCCGGGGCTGGAGCGGATGTCCGGCATTCGCCGATTCGGCGATACGGAACTCGAGGCGCTTCGGGTCATCGAATGCCTGAAGAAGGCGGGAATGGAGATCAAGGACATCCGTCTGTTCATGGAATGGTGTGCAGAGGGTCCATCAACATACCCCCAGCGCAAGGCCATGTTCGAGGAGCGGAAGGCCCACATGGAGTCGGAGATCGCGAAGATGAACCGTGCCCTGGACATGTTGAAGTTCAAATGCTGGTACTACGAGCAAGCGATTCAAGATGGCAGCGAGGATATGCTGGAGACGCTGATTCCCGACAATTTGCCGGAAGAAATCAAAGGCGCCTACGAAAACGCACACGCTCGATAAAGCCGTTCGCTATCCATGGGACTCTGGCAAGGAGCTCCTTCCGAACAGAACGAAAAAGAAAGTCTCCGAACCAAAAGGTCCAGAGGCTGTTATTTCCGCTATTCCCACTCGGCAATAGGAGTCACTGGCCAAAAGCTTGTCAACATCAAAACAAGTCCTCAATCTATCGATTCTACGTGAGGCAATGGTCCCCATTTGATGCCCGCACTGTTTGCGCACTAGGGAGCAAAAGAATCTGGCCGCCGCTCAAATAAGATCACCGCCATCTTGCATAAACGACGCCATGTTAAGGTGCCTGACGCCATCCCTCTCCTGCAATAGAGAATCAAGCGTGAACAAGTAGCGCGGATACCCATCCCTGATGTGGCCGAACGGCCTGTACTCGCGCTCCTCGACGCCTCTGTCGGCAATCGACATAGAGACCTGGATGTAGGCGTAAGCATTGCGCCTACGAGCGATGAAGTCACACTCGAGCTTCCCAATACGGCCCACAGAAAGCTCGTACCCGCGCGATGCAAGATAGAGGTAGATCTTCACGTCGGTATATACGCAAGATGCACCCCTTTTTCTCAGCGTCCATTTCATCAGTTATGGGGGTGCTTTTTTACATTTTATAAAAAAGCGTACCGATAACTTATTCCCACTCAGTTTCGGAAATCGAATGGTTTTGAAGTTTCGAAAGCGGCGTCCCAACATGCGTAAGGGCATGTTGGGACGCATCAGTAAAACGGGAATCGACTCACGCGAGAAGGCGCCGCCCCGTCGCCTCGAGACGTGCGACAGGCAGATTAGGTTTGGGGAGTAGAACGGCCCTTGCGCGAGGCGTGAATTGTAATCGATAAAGCCGAGCTTTGAGAACATGCGGTTTATCTCGTCGAACGTTGAGCCGACAGGGGCTTGCGCCACAGTGGGCGACTTAGCGACGCCCATGCCCATGATGCCGGGCACAAGCGTGAATGCGCCACGTGGAGGCGAAGGGGCCGCCCGAGAGGTTGATGGTGAGCGAGCACCAAAGGTCAAGGTAGCCCTCGCCTTCCGGGCTTGCGAGGTCGAGGGCGAGCGTCCCTCCCTCGGTCGCGTACAGCGACGGCAGACACTCGGCCAGCTCCTCGGTCATAAGCGCTTACATGTCCGTCTCCCCTCCGGGCCACGTCGGACCCCTAGAATCTTCGCCCCGCGGGCAAAGCCTCGGCGCGCCCCATGGCATCTCGACTTTGCCCCCTGCAATGCCGCGCAGCGGAGACACCACCTGAGACGGACGTCGATGCATCGAACCCGAGACCGGGCGCTGCGGCGGGAAGCCTCTCGCGCGGACAATCTGCTCGATCTTGCCGTGCACGTCTTTAAAAAGTTCGAAAAAAGTCTAATAGTACGACATCCGTCGAACAGTCGGGGGTACACACCACTACAGATGGCCCACGGAACGGGGAGCGAGATGGTCGGCGACGGGTTCAAGGCACTCTCCGGCCCCACGCTCCGCCAGGGAGGGCGTCGGGAGGGAGGCCGTAATGGGTGAGAGGAGCGAGCGGCCGGAGCGGGTGTTTCCCGGCAGGACAGACCCGTGGTTCATAGCGGCCATGGTGATTGTGGCGGGCGGTTTATCCGCGGCGTGTATCGCGTGTTTCCTAAGCTCGAGTCCCGCGCTCCTATGGGGCTGGCTCGCGCTGCTGCCCGTCCCGGCCCTCGTGGCCCTGGCCGCCCTTCCCGTCCGCAGCAACCGCCTCGAGCTCTACGGCGACCGCCTCGTCGTCGTGTACGCTGGGATGCGTTCGGTGATACCCTACGCCCACGTGCGGGGCGTCCGGCGCACCAGGACGCTCTGGGCGGGGACGGCCAACTCGCTCGACCGCGTCTATATCAAGGCGCCCTACGACGGCGACGCCATCGTCTCGGTGACCGACAACGATGCCCTCATGGCAGAGCTCGAGCGTAGGTGCGGCCTGCGGCCCGACTGCGAACAAGGCAACTAGCTTCGCAGGGCGGCTATCAGCGACTTGCTGCTCATCGTCATATCACGACGGCCAATTTTGGGTCGGGCTGGCGGAGCATGTCGAGGACGGCAGATACGGCGTCGCCCGCATCGTCTTCGGCGCAGAACCGTCCACTGAGGAGATCCTGCGATTCGTCGTCAACAAATGGGCGAAGCTCTCGTTCTTCGGCCACGATCCGACCGAGGCGAGCAAGCCCGCGAAGAACCCCAAGCGGCGCGCTCGCGAGGCAGCGAAAGCCCTTAAACGGCCCGCGGTGAGCACCAAGGCACAACAGGCGCTCGCGGCACAGCGGGAAGCGATGAAGCGGGAGTCGGCTCAAGCAAGAAGTCAGCGTCGCGCGGATGAGGCGGAGACGCGCTTCGAGCAGCGAAAGTTAAGGCGCAAGCAGAAGCATCGCGGGCATTGATCGCCATTCGCAGCAAGGCAAACCATATACAGCAGCGGCGCCAGTTCCACTTGAAGCCGACGCCGCGCAGACGCTAATGGTGACGGCCATGCACGGGCACGGTCGCGCCACCGCACTTCACAGCTTGTTTCTCAAGTATTTGGGACACATACGCGGCGTTCAAAAATGCGGAGCGACTCCGCATGGCTCGAGACTGAGCCGAGGTGCCCTACTTCTCGCCCTCCAGCAGCCCCACGATGCGGTCGATGTCGACGGCAAAGCGAGGCCTTCCCTCGCGCTCGTAGCGGTCGAGGTATGCCTGGCACTCGGAGACAATGCGCTTGGCGTTGCCATTGATGATGCGCTGGAGCGTCTCGTAGTAGGCCGAGCCCTCGGTCCTGAAGCGGCGCTGGTAGGCCTTGGTTATGGGGAACATCTTGATGTAGTGGATGCCGTGGCGGCAGCCAGGGCGCGTCGTGGGGCGGGGTGGCAGTGCAAAGTACTGGTCTTTGGGCACGTCAGGGGCGATGTTGGAACGCAGCGGCACGGCGAAGTCCCTGCGCTTCCCGCGGAAACGCAGCCTCACCACCACGATGCAGGGGCGGTCGCGCTTAAGCATGAGCTCGCGGTCGCCATCGACAAGGTCGAAGAAGTCCTGGGGGATGGATACGATCTTCATCGGTTGCGCCCCCTTCATACGAAGCGGGGCCCGCATCGCTGCAGGCCCCTACAGGTGGGCGATATTCTACGCCTTGCGGCACCCCGTCGCCCACGGAGGTTAAACGTACACGTAAGCCGTACTCTGAAAGCCGCGGCTTCCGGCAAGTAGTTTATACCACGAAAGGTCGCTTTCAATGCGCATAGCTCGCAAAATAACACTCGCTGGGCCGTCACCCCTGGCCGTTACCCTCCAATCTTCATTGGAGTCAGCAGGTCAATTCATATAGTCATGGGGGTTTATCCTAAAGGGAATCAAATTTATACCCCCATAACTAAGAAATTTTCTATTCCCACTCGATCGTCGCGGGCGGCTTGGACGTGATGTCGTAGCACACGCGGTTGGCGCCGGGAACCTCGGCAACGATGCGGCCGGAGATGCGGGCCAAGACGTCGTAGGGCAGCTTGGCCCAGTCGGCGGTCATGGCGTCGCTGGACTCGACGGCGCGCAGGATGATCGGGCGCTGATAGGTGCGCTCGTCGCCCATAACGCCAACGGACTTAATGTCGGGCAGAACCGCGAAATACTGCCAGCAGCTGTGCTCGGAGTTGCGCTCGCCGGTCTGCTCAAACAGGCGCTGGTTGTAGGCGTCGAGCTCCTCGCGCACGATGGCATCGGCGTTCTTGAGGATCTCGAGCTTCTCCTTATCGACCGCACCGATGATGCGGATGGCCAGACCCGGGCCCGGGAAAGGCTGGCGGAACACGATATGGCCCGGCAGGCCCAGCGCCAGACCAAGCGCGCGGACCTCGTCCTTAAAGAAATGGTCGAGCGGCTCAATGAGGTCGAAGTGCACGCCATCGGGGAACGGGATCAGGTTGTGGTGGCTCTTGATGGTGGCCGTCTTGCCGCCCGTCTTGCGAGCGCCGGACTCGATGATGTCGGGGTAGATGGTGCCCTGAGCCAGGTACTTGACCGGCTTGCCGTCGGTCTCGAGCTGCTGCGCCACGGCGAAGAACTCTTTCCAGAACTGCGTACCGATGATGCGGCGCTTCTCCTCGGGCTCGGTCACGCCGGCCAAAAGCTCGGCATAGCGGTCCTCGGCGTGGACGTGGATAAAGTCGACGTCAAACTGCTTGGTGAAGACCTCCTCCACCTGCTCGGGCTCGCCCTTGCGCAGCAGACCGTGGTTGATGAACACGCAGGTCATCTGCTTGCCCACGGCACGAGCGCCCAGGGCGGCCACGACGGAGGAGTCGACGCCACCGGACAGGGCCAGAATCACGCGGTCGTCGCCGACCTTCTCGCGGAACTCGGCCGTCATGGTCTCGACCAGGTTGTCCATGCTCCAGTTGGGCTCCAGGCCGCAAATCTCAAACAGGAAATTGCTCAGCAGCTGCTGACCGTACTCGGAGTGCTTGACCTCGGGGTGGAACTGCGTGGTGAAAATCTTGCGCTCGACGCACTCCATGGCGGCAACCGGGCACACGTCGGTGCTGGCGGTAACGGTAAAGCCCTCGGGCACCTCGGAAACGGCGTCGCGGTGGCTCATCCACACGGTCTGCTCCATGGGCGTAGAGTTAAAGAGCTTGGCACCAGCCGTGCGCGTGATGGTGGCGCGGCCATACTCGCCCACCTCAGAGTGGCCGACCTTGCCGCCGAGCGTCACGGCCGTGATCTGATGACCGTAGCAAAAGCCCAGGACGGGAAGGCCCAGGTCAAAGATGGCAGGATCGATGGACGGAGCGTCCTCGGCATACACAGAAGCCGGGCCGCCGGAAAGGATGAGCGCAGAGGCGTTCATCTCGCGAATCTCGTCGGCCGAGATGTCACAGGGGACAATCTCGGAATACACGTTGAGGTCGCGGACGCGACGGGCAATGAGCTGACCGTACTGCGCACCAAAGTCGAGTACGAGGACCTTTGCGGAAGCCTTTTGATCCATGGTTCCCCCTCTTGTTGGCGGGGAGCCGGTGCCCACCCGCGTGAATGAACGAAAATAACCTCCATAGTGTACACGTTATATGGGGTTTCTCGTCCCTCGCAGCCATCAGCGCACGGCAAACGCACGACCTGGGTCCCTATTTGACGGCAATTGAAGTGTTACCAAACGTTACAGATGATGTAATACGTTTGAACATTGGACGCCCTGTGCCACAATACTGCCGAACGACTCCGCCTCTGCGGCGGCAAATACGATAGGAATACCAGCATGAAGCGCATCCTTCTCATCGCCACGGGCGGCACCATCGCATCGACCGAGGGCGGCAACGGCCTCTCCCCCGCCCTGACCGGTGAGGAGCTCGCCCAGAGTGTCCCCGAGATCTCGGGCCTCTGCGAGCTCGACGTGGTGCAGCCCATGAACATCGACAGCACCAATATGCGCCCGAGCGACTGGATGCGCATCCGCGACGTCATCGTCGAGGGCTATGCCGACCACGACGGCTTCGTGATTCTGCACGGCACCGACACCATGAGCTACACCGCGGCAGCGCTTTCCTACCTGATTCAGGACAGCCCCAAGCCCATCGTGCTCACCGGCTCGCAAAAGCCCATGGGCAATCCCTTTACCGACGCCAAGCTCAACCTGTACCAGAGCCTGCTCTATGCGCTCGACGAGCACTCGCACGACGTCTCGATCGTGTTTGGCGGCGTAGCCATTGCCGGCACTCGCGCCCGCAAACAGCGCACCATGAGCTTTAACGCGTTCATCAGCGTCAACTATCCGCCCATCGCCTATATCCGCAACGACCGCATCGTGCGCAACGGGCTTCACGGCACGCATCAGGGCGAAAACCCGGTGCGTTTCTACGACAGCATCGATCCGCGCGTATTTGTACTCAAGCTTACGCCCGGCGTGAACCCGGGTATCCTGGACGCCCTAGCCGATAGCTACGATGCTGTAATTCTTGAGACCTTTGGCATTGGCGGTATTCCCGAGTTTGGTGAGTCGGGCGAGTCATTCCAGGAGGCGATTTTCCGCTGGGTCGATTCGGGCCGCACCGTCGTTATGACCACGCAGGTCCCCGAGGAAGGCCTTGACCTAGGTGTTTATGAGGTCGGCCGCGCCTACGCTGATCATCCGGGTATTTTGCGCGGCGACGATATGACAACCGAGACGCTCGTGGCCAAAACCATGTGGGCACTCGGCCAGTCACGCGATGCGGCAGAGATTCAGCGCCTGTTCTACAGCCAAGTCAACCACGACCGCATCCCGATGGCGTAATTCAGTTGTCGACGGGTATCCCCTATTCGATACCCTCGAGAAGCTCTGACACCGTCAGGCCGAGTGCGGGCGCAATCTTAAATAGAACCTTGAGCGTGAAGTTTGCCGTCCCATCTTCGATTCGGTCGAGGTAGGGTCGGCTGATTCCTGTCGCCACACAAAAATCAACCTTGGAGATACCAAGGTCCCTGCGTGTCTCTTCGACCCGCCTGCCAAGAATCTGTTTCGCACGTTCGTCCATGCAGCCGAGTTTGAAATGGAGTCGAACATAAACGTAAACTATAGTTTACGTTTTGCCGAATACACAGGAGTTTTCTATGTCGGGTTCTTCGGTCCGCATGTACCGAGCCACGCTTCGCACAAACAGCGCGCCGCCCAAGCTCGTCGTCGTTGAAGCTGCATGCCTTTCGCCCGATGAGCGCACAGCATTTGCATTGCTATCAAGTCGCGTCGTCGCCGTTCTGGTCCCTTGCCCGGCGAAAGGTGAACTTGCCATCCAATGCCAAACGCACGGCTGCTCGCTCAATCAGGCTGCCGTAATCGCAACCAGCCAACGCGGCCTGCCGCTCCTTTTAGAAGCCGGTATCGCACTTGCCCTTCGGGGCGCCGGATACGAAAACGAGGCCGCCGCCGACATGGTCTTTAAACCACGATCGAGCGGCGGCCTCGCAGCAGCCATTGAATATGCTTGCAAGCTCGTTGCCTAAAAGGACAAGCTAGAAACCAAAGCCAAAGCCCGTTCCGGTAATCGCCGAGTACATAAAGTAAACGTTGATCACGTTGAGGAACACACCCGTGATGCAACCGTTGCGCAGGTAGCGCTCGCACACGATGCGCGCCATGGCGGCGGAGTCATCATTATTTTTTGCCTGGCGTCCCGCCGTAAAGTACGTCGCCACGCTCAGCAGCAGATTGAGTACCGGCAGCGCCAACAGCTCGTAGCTCTTACCCCAGCGCGTCGCCTCGCCGGCGGCATTAAACTTCGTTGCCACCTCGGGACCAATGTTGGGGATAACGCACGCTGCGACCACCAGCGGAATCACCGCAAGTACGAGCAGCGCAATACCCATGTAGCCAGCTTTTTTGCCATATTTAAACATGCGCGTCGTCCTTACACGTTAAAGCGGAAGTGCACGACGTCGCCATCGGCCATAACATAGTCCTTGCCCTCAATACGCAGTTTGCCGGCGGCCTTGGCGCCCTGCTCACCGCCGAGCTCGACGTAGTCGTCATAGCCAATGACCTCGGCCTTAATAAAGCCGCGCTCAAAATCGGTGTGGATGACGCCGGCGGCCTGCGGGGCGGTCGCGCCCTGACGAACCGTCCAGGCCTTGACCTCCATCTCGCCGGCCGTAAAGAACGACTGCAGACCGAGCAGCTTATAGGCCGCCTGCGCGAGCACGTCCAGACCGGGCTGCTCCAGGCCCAAGCTCTCCAGGTAGTCGGCGGCGTCCTCGGGATCGAGCTCGGAAAGCTCGGCCTCAATCTTGGCGCAGATGGGCAACGGCTTGACGCCATCGATGGGCGCCAGGTCCTCGTTGAGCATATCCTCGTCCACGTTGGCCACATACAGGATGGGCTTCATGGTGAGCAGGAACAGGCCCTTGGCAGCGGCACGCTCCTCGTCGGTCATCTCCATGGATGCGGCGCGCTTGCCCTCGTTGAGCCAGGCAAGCAGGCGCTTGGCGACCTCAAACTTGGGCATGAGCTCCTTGTCGCGCTTGGCCTCCTTCTCGAGCTTGGGCAGCTGCTTCTCAAGCGTGCCCATGTCGGCCAAGATGAGCTCGGTCATGATGGTGTCGGCATCGCCGGCGGGATCGACGAACTCGCCCGTGCGGCCCACCTCACGCATGACGTTGGGGTCCTTAAAGTAGCGCACGACCTCGCAGATGGCATCGGTCTCGCGGATGTTTGCCAGGAACTGGTTGCCCAGACCCTCGCCCTCGTTAGCGCCCTTCACCAGACCTGCGATGTCGACGAACTCGACCGTCGCCGGCACAATGCGACCCGGGTTGACGATGTCGGCGAGCTTTTGCAGGCGGCTATCGGGCACGTCGACGATACCCACGTTGGGGTCGATCGTGGCAAACGGGTAGTTGGCGGCAAGGCCGGTCTTTTTGGTAAGCGCGGTGAACAGCGTCGACTTGCCCACGTTGGGCAGGCCCACGATACCGATGGAAAGGGACACGACAGCTCCTTTTGATACAGGTACTTCAAACTGCATAAGTATAGCGCCGCCGCAGCATCCGGGCGAATCCGGACACCGCGGCGGCGCAAATGAAGCAGAGATAGGGGTCGCTGACTAGTCCGCGAGCTTTTCCACCTGGTCGAGCATCTTGTCGAGCTTGGCCTTTGCCTCGGCCTTGACCTTCTCAGCCTCTTCGTGAGCCTTCGCCTTCTGGGCAGCCTTTTCCTCGGCCTCGGAATCGACGACGACCAGATTGGACGCGTCATGCTCAACCAACTTGAGCGCATGCTCGGGGCACACCTTGACGCAGGCACCGCAGCCCAAACAATACGTGGACTCCAACGCAAAGCGACCGCTTCCCACCAAATCGCAGGCAAACGTAGGGCACACGTTGACGCACTCGCCGCACGACGTGCACTTGTCAAAATCGCATTCCGGCGTGCCCACCTGCATGTTCTGGGCAAGCTCGGGATGGTTCTGCAGTGTCGAGAGCACCAGCTGCCGCCCATGGGTGAGCGAACGGCGACGCTTAGTCGTCGTGGTGCCGCACATGGTGTTGAGTGTGCGCTCGAGCTGCGTGATCTGGTGACGGTGGGCCTTCAACTTCTGCGTCACCGAGGCCAGTGCCGCAGTCGCCGGATTGAGCTTGGTCACCGTCAGGCCCGTGGTGCGGGCAATCTTATCCATGTACTCCTTGCGCTCGTACTCGCGGCGCTTATGGCATTTGAGGCTCTTGGGGTCGACCTCCAGGCCCATGCCCGTACCCGCCCACTCCTCGGCGGTAGCAATGGCCTCGCCCAGAATGTCCTCGCCACCGGTGTTGCGGCACTTATCGCACACGCCCAGTGGCAGGTAGACGCTCACGTTGGGATAGTCCGCCAGTACCGAGAACCAGGTCTCGGCCGTAATATCGCCCACGCAGGCAACGACGACCTCGTTTTCGCGCGGCATGCGCTTGAGGGCGCGCGTGCAGGTGACGTAGGCGGTCTCGTGGCTCGTAGCAGCAGAGACGATATCGTCATACAGGTTTTTGGGCGCCAGGCGCGGCGAAATGATCGCCTCGGTCGGACAGGCAGCGGCGCACAGACCACACTTGCGACAGGAGTCGAGGATCTCGATGGCGTCTTCCTCGACCTCGATAGCGTCGACCGGGCAAACGTCCATGCACGCGGTGCAGCCGCTCTTTTCGTTTTTGCAGGTCAAGCACGGAATGGTGTTGCCGCGCGGACGCTCCTTGTAGTCGGCAGGATTCCACTGCGGCGCCGACGGATCGAGGGCATCGGTCACACCGCCAAGCGGGTTTTTAAGAAAGTCGAAACCCTTGCTGATCTCGATAATGTCATCAAACAGATCGTGTTCCTGCGCCATGCGCGGCCCCTCCCTGAGCAGTGCAAACAAGCAAGAGATAATGATACGCTATCGGCCCACGCCTCGGGCAAATTACACGCGGCGCACCTTTGAGGCAAATAGCCTATGCCTATCGCCGCCTCGATTGCACAAGGTCGATCAAGCGCCTAGCTATGCCTCGCGCATGAGCTGCACGAGCTTTTGTCTGGTCACCTTGGCCTGTTCGTTAGCCATATTGCGTTCGTTTCTAAAGGCCGCATCTGCAACGCTCATCAGGTCGGCATCGGAAATCTCGTCAAGGCCCAGCTCCTCGAGCGTCGTCGGCAGACCGACGCGCTGGCAAAACTCGAGCACCTGATTAAGCTCGGGCGCACGCTCCAGGCGCAGCTGCACCACCAGGCCAAATGCCACGGCCTCACCATGCATGGCCTTGCACTCGGGCAGAATCGTCAGGCCGTTGGCTATGGCATGGGCAAGCGCTAGGCCACCACTCTCAAAGCCAACACCCGAGAGCAGAATATTGCACTCGATCAGGTGCTCAACCGCTGGCGATGTACGGCCCCTTTTGAGATCACGCTTGGCAGCGACGCCGCACTCCATGAGTGTGTCATAGCAGGCACGAGCCGCAACCAAGGCCAAGTGTCCCGGCGCGCCACCGTGCTCGTTGGCGCCGTGCGCCGCGGCGCACGAACGCGCCTCGAAATACGTTGCCAGCGCATCGCCCATACCAGCGACCGTCATACGCAGCGGGGCCGCCGCGACCACGTTGGTATCGACCACGACCAAGTCTGGATTCTTCTCGAGCATCAGGTAGCGGTCGAACGACCCATCCTCGTGATACAGCACCGAAATCTCGCTGCACGGACCGTCCATCGAAGCCGCCATGGGGCATACGCACAACGGCAACTCGGCATAAAACGCAACGGCCTTGGCGATATCGAGCATCTTGCCGCCGCCAATACCCACTACCATGTCGCAATACTCGGCCTGGGCTTCCTTAGCCATTTCGACAACGGCCTCTTCCGTACACGGACCGTCATAAATCTTAAAGAACGGCTCGCTTAGATCTTCGTCCAGAAATCCATCGACGATCTGCCTGCACAGCCGATCCTCGGTGCCCTGGTCAAACAAGACATAGGCAGCGCAGCCCAACCATGACAAATACCTGCCTTGACGCGACAGTTCGCCCGGCCCCTGAACATACCGGCCGGGACCGCCGTAAACCATAGGAAGCGCCATACGAGAATCCGCCCTTCATCAAACAACGATTGGTGCAAAGTAACCTTGCCCCTTTGCACCATAGCAAAAAGGGGCAAAGCCATCTGTTGGCTTTGCCCCTTCCTTACCTTAGTTTAGTTTACTCATCCATGAGATAGTAGTGACCCAGTGCGTCGGCACCCAGAATGGCGTTTGCAACCATCTCGGGCGTCACCTCAAACGGCATGTTGCACATGGTGTCCTCGGGCGCGCACGCGGCCTCGGCAACAATCATGGCCTTCTCGCGCGTAAGCTCGGCAACGCCAAGTTCCTTCATCGTGACCGGTAGGCCCAGCTCAATGCAGAAGCCCAAGACTTCCTCGAGTTTCTCAGTCGGAGCATCCTCGAGTACCAGCTGGACGATGGTGCCAAAGGCGACCTTCTCGCCGTGATACATGCTGTGGCACTCGGGCAGCATCGTCAGGCCATTGTGGATGGCATGAGCGGCAGCAAGGCCCGAGCTCTCAAAGCCAATGCCCGAAAGCAGCGTATTGGCCTCGATGATGTGCTCGACGGCAGGCGTGAGCGCACCCTTCTCCAGCGCAACCTTGGCCTTGACGCCATCGGCCATAAGCGTCTCGTAGCAGAGCTTGGCGAGCGCCAGACCAGCCATGCTGCCCTTGCCGCCAGCGCAGGTGCCGCCGTCGGCATCGTGCGTCGCCTGGGCCTCGAAGTAGGTTGCGAGCGCATCGCCCATACCGGAAACCGTCAGGCGCACCGGGCTCGCCGCGATAACCGTCGTATCCATCAGGACGATATTGGGGTTTGCCTTAAGGAAGAGGTACTTATCGAACTGGCCGTCATCGGTGTAAAGCACCGAAAGTGCCGAGCACGGTGCATCGGTCGAGGCAATGGTGGGGCAAATGATAACCGGGGACTCCAGGTAATAGGCGACGGCCTTCGCGGTGTCGAGGATCTTGCCGCCACCGACGCCGACGATGATGTCGCAACCGTTGTCGCGAGCGAGCGCAACCAGGCGATCGACCTCGCCCTTGGAGCACTCGCCGTTAAAGTCCTCAAACAGCAGCTCGGCCTTGGCCTCGGCAAAGCCGCCCTCGATCTTGGCACCGACGCGCTTCTTGCCCGAAGGCGTCACGATGACGAGGGCCTTAGCGCCGAGCGGCTCGACATAGGAGCCGAGCTTGGCGAGCTCGTCCGGACCCTGGATGTACTTGCTGGGGCTATTGAAAATTGCAGCCATAACTATCCCATTCTCTAAAAAAGAAAGGGGCTCCGTACGGATACGTGCGGAGCCCCTCGTTACGATAACAAGAGTCGATTAGAAATCGATGTCGGTGTCGTAGTAGCAGGCCTTGAGGATCTTCTCGAAGTCGGCAGCCTTGGTCTCACGCGGGTTCTCGGGCGTGCAGGCGTCCTGCTCGGCGTTCGCGGCGATCTCGGGCAGCTTGGCGAGGAACTCCTCCTCGGAAACCATCTGCGGGTTCTCGGCGTCGACCTTCACGCCACCATTCGCGTAATCCTTGATGGACTGCGGAATGTTGAGCTGGTCGTTGAGGTCGCGAATCTTCTGGACGAGTGCGGCGATGAGCTCCTCGTTGGTCTCGCCGGGAAGGTGCAGGATCTCCTTGGCCACGTAAGCGTAACGCTCGGCAGCACGCGGGTCCTTGGAGTTCCACTGGATGACCTTGCCCAGGTACATGGCGTTAGCAGCACCGTGGATGATGTGGCCGTTCTCAAAGGCAGCACCGGTCTTGTGAGCCATGGAGTGAACGATGCCAAGCAGGCCCGAGGAGAAGGCGATACCGGCGATGCACTGAGCCTCGTGCATGTGCTGACGGGCCTCATGGTCGCCAGCATAGGACTTGGGCAGCCACTCGACGATCTCGCGGATGCCGTGCAGAGCGTTGGCGTCGGTGAACATAGAGGCGCAGGTGGAAACGTAGGCCTCCATGCAGTGGGTCAGAGCATCCATGCCGGTGTGAGCGCACAGCTTGGCGGGCATGGTGTAGGTGAGCTCGGGGTCGACGATGGCGACATCAGGGGTGATGTTGAAGTCGGCCAGCGGGTACTTGATGCCCTTGGCGTAGTCGGTAATGACGGAGAAAGCGGTGACCTCGGTAGCGGTGCCGGAGGTAGAGGAGATGGCGCAGAAATGAGCCTTCTGACGCAGCTCGGGGAAGCTGAACGGCTGGATGATGTTATCGAAGGACTCCTCGGGATACTCGTAGAAGACCCACATGGCCTTAGCGGCATCGATGGGCGAGCCGCCACCGATGGCGATAATCCAGTCGGGCTCGAACTCGCGCATGGCCTCGGCGCCCTTCATGACCGTCTCGATGGACGGGTCGGACTCGACGCCCTCGAACAGCTTGACCTCGAAGCCGCCTTCCTTAAGGTCGTTCTCGACGTCCTGCAGGAACCCGCCGCGGCGCATAGAGCTGCCGCCAGAAACGATGATGGCCTTCTTGCCCTTGAGGTTCTTCACCTCGTGGCGAGCGCCCTCACCAAAGTACAGATCGCGAGGATTGGTAAAACGTCCCATACTGTGCCTCCTAAACAAGCCCCTCTTAGACTTGCGTATATAACGGAGCACCCAATTGGCTCCGTTAGGACCGGTTTGCGCGTTGCCGGCGATGACAATGCGCGATGTCTAAACGTCTCAACGCTCAGACAAACACTATTTTACCGTTCTGGTTGGTCAGTTATTCACCTAAAGCCGCCAATGATGAAACGTTTTTTCTATCCCTGAAGACCCTTGTGCGGCATTCATACTCCCAAGCTGGGCAAACGTTTTATCAAGGTTGACCACATATCCCGGGCAGGACGGTGCCCCTCCAAAATATGCACCGTTCGCCGCCAAAAATCGACCGTTTGCGGCACCGTGATACCACTCGGTTGTCCAAGGTGCCGACATTTGTGCGACATCCGTCTTCGTGGTGCAAAGGTGCAAGTCCAAGTGCGGCACCCCCGGTGTGCCACATGCGGGTAAACTAGAACCTTATATAGAAACATTTGAACCCTAACCGCAGCAAAGGAGGCCCCATGGCATTCGATCCCATTCAAGAGGATTGCCATCGCCTCGTTCTTGAGGCCTTGCGCCGCGACAATATCCCGCTCACCGACGGTGCTGCCGTAGAGCGTCTGATGGAACAATTCACCCGCAACCCCGCACCGCTCATCGTGCACGACCGCGACCGCGCCGGGCACCTCATTGCCAAGGTGGTCGAGGCTGTCGACTACCGCATTCCCTTTATCCCCGACGACGCCCAGGCAGAGCAAGAAGAGGCCGCTGCCGAGAACATGCTCCGCGAGGCAGCCGCGCTCGATCCGGCAAACTGGGATGCCCAGCGCATGCTGACGGCGCTCACCGCCGAATCCAACGAGGAATACGTACAGTATCTGGTGTCCAAGTGCGACGAGGTGGAGCACGATCTGGCGCTCAAGATTGCCTCGGCGCAGGACCCCTACGAGCGTGAGGCCGCAGGCGACCTGACCCGCCGTCCCTACCTGCGCTGGCTTGCCGCCTTGGCATCGCGCGCGCTCATTAGCGGCCGCTACCGCATGTCGCTGGATGCCGCGAATCGCAGCCTGGACTTTGCGCCCAACGACCCCGCTGGCGTCCGCCATACCGCGATGCTTGCCATGGCAAAGCTCGAATACCCTGCCGAGGAGCTCAAGCGTTTTCGTTCCGCCCACTCCGTGCCCTATCTTGCCAACACGCCGCTGCGCCGCCGTCCCAAGGACGCGGAGCGCGACCTGGACCCGTGGACGCTCATCGCACTGATGAGCGCAGCCTGGCGCGAGCTGGATTACGAGGGCGCCGAGCACTACCTGCGCATCCTGGTGCGCTCATGCCCGCACGCAGCCGAGGCGCTCTACTTCCAAACCGAGTTTCCCGATGGCGTCTATGCTCGCGTCAACGTAGGTCCGGGCTCCACCGATGAGCTTGTCCTTGCCCTGTCCGAGGCGACGCCGGTGCTGCAGGAGGGCCTAGGCGCGCCCGACAACGCCAGCTTTGCCGCCTGGGTCGCCACCAACGACATCGTGCGCTCCCAGATCGACGAACGAATCCTGCGCGCGGCCGAGCAGGGGCTTCCATTTAAGGGAGGGGACCTCTAATGGATTCGAGCGTCTACATCCCCGCCTATCTGGAGCGCACCTATCTGGCATCGCACCCCGAACTCACCGATGCAGCACGCGAGCTTGTCCATAACGACATCAGCGCAAACCCTCACAAGTATGCGCAGACCGAGCATGCCCAAGCGCTGCTGTCCTATGCCGGCGTTCATCGTCATTTGCTTGACGAGCTTCGCCGCATCGAGGACATGGGCAGCGACGAGGAGTTTGAGCAGACGCGCAACCGTCTGTTCGACGATATGCGCGATGAGCTGCTCAAGATCGTCCGCGTCGATGCACTTGCCGTCGATGCGCAGCTGCTCGCCATCATCCTGGCGGACACGCCCGTCGATGCCTGCCTGGGCGACCTGATGAAGCTCGAGGCGAGCACGGCCGACTACCTGCAACAGAGCGTGCCCGGGTTTGATATGGAGGCCCCGCACTACTGGGCTAATAGTGTTTTGGCCGACGGTGTCACCGCAGCAGACCTTACCGTGAGCGAGCCGGCGCTTATCGGGTGGCTCCACACGCTCGAGGCCATCTCGCAGCTGTGCATGGCGAGCGCTCGTTACCGCGCCGCCGCAAACTATTCTCGCCGTGTCCTTAAGGCGGAGGGCTATCCCACCCGGGCCGCCGGCACCGTGTTGCTTGCCCTCGCCCGCTTGGAAGACCAGGACGGTTTTTTTGCCCTGGCGCATCAGCTCGAGGAACAGATGGGGGCAGACGCACTCGAGAACTCCCCCTGGTACCTGCTCGCCCGCACGATTCTGCTGTTCAAAACAAACAAGATGCGCCCGGCGACGCGCGCGCTGCGTGAGTTCGCCAACCGTTGCGAGGGCGGCGCGTTCTTCTTGCTGAACCCCATGTACCAGACGCCGTATCTTCCCTGCCGACCCGAGCCGCGCGACCCCTGGGACCTCTCGCACCAGGCGGTTTGGGAAGCCGACGGCATTATCTCGGACACCCCCGACTTTGCCCCCTGGGCCAACGCCTGCGAAGACGTATCGCAGCTTGCCCAGGAATTTGCGCGCCGCTACGGCTTTTAGCGACGCGATCGCCCCGACCATGTCATCTATGTTAGGAACGGCTTCATGAACCTCCGCTCATCTCTCGCCTGCACCTCGAGCGATATCGCCCGCTGGGGGCTGCGCTCTGTCCTCAAACGCCAGGGTGGCGTGCTTCCCGGCCGTATCGCCATGAAGATCGACCCCGAGCTGCTAAGCGACCTCGCAAGCCTAGTCGACCGCAGCGTGGTGATCACCGGCACCAACGGCAAGACCACGACCTCCAACCTCATCGCCGACGCAGTTGCTGCCAGCGGCGCTACCGTGGTGTGCAACCGCGCCGGCAACAATATGGAGCCTGGTGTGGTGGGTGCTCTGCTCGAGGCCCGCGGCGGCCTTAAGCACACCAGCAGCGGCAAGCGCGTGGGCGTTTTTGAGTGCGACGAGCTCTACACCGTACGCGTTCTGCCCAAGCTCAAGCCGACGTACTTTGTGCTGCTCAACCTGTTCCGCGACCAGCTGGACCGTTACGGCGAGATCGACCATACCCAGGACGTCATCGCCCACGCGCTGGAGCTTTCACCGGCAACGACGCTCATCTACAACGCAGACGACCCGCTATGTGCCGCAATCGCCGCGCGCGTTCCCAATGCAAGCATCGCCTTTGGCATCGACGGCGCCACCGACACCGAATCCGACCGCATTAGCGACTCGCGTTTTTGCTCACAGTGCAACGCGCCGTTGGAGTACGACTATGTGCAGTACGGACAGCTTGGCGCATACCATTGCCCCTCGTGCGGCTGGGTCCGCCCTGGGCTTGTCCGTCGCGTGACGGGCGTGAAGCTCGGCTGCGACGGCTACGGCTTTGACCTGGTCTTTGGATCTGCGCCCGACGCGGCTGCCGCACACATCGCCACACGCTACAACGGCCTGTATATGGTCTACAACGTAGCCGCAGCCTTCTTCGCCGCCCACGAGCTGGGCGTGGACGCGGCGCATCTGCAGCCCACGCTCGACGCCTACGTGCCAGCAGGCGGTCGCATGGGCCGTTGGAATATCGCCGGCCGTACCGTCGAGGCAAACCTGGCCAAAAATCCCGTTGGTTTCGATCGCCAGATTCAGTCCATTAAAACGGCAGGCGGCAGGCTCTGCGCCTTCTTCCTCAACGACAACGATGCCGACGGCCACGATGTATCGTGGATCTACGACGTCGACTTTGAGCGCATCGCCGACACAACGGGACTTGTCGCCTTTGCCGGCGGCACGCGCGCGCACGACATGCAGGTGCGCCTCAAGTACGCCGGCATCGATGCCGCCATCATCTCGAATATCGAGCAGGCGATCGGCGCCGTGGCAGACGAGGAGGCTGGCGACACTTTCTATGCCGTCGCCAACTACACGGCCTTTCCGCCGCTGGTCAAGGAGCTCGATGGGCTCAAAGACACCGATGCGGCTACGGTTGCCGCCCACGCTGCAACGTGCGCCGATGGCAGCGCCGTTCCCGTCGGCGTCGCGCCGGTCGAGCTCTCGCGCCCGCTGCGCATCGTCTACCTGTATCCCGATGCCCTCAACCTCTATGGCGACGGCGGCAATGTCATCGCCCTCGAGCGCCGCTGCGCCTGGCGCGGCATCCCCGTTCGCGTGGACGAGGTCCGCATGGGCGAGTCGCTCGATCTGCATGATGCCGATATCGTCATGATGGGCGGCGGCTCTGATCGCGACCAGCTGGCCGTGGCGCACGAGCTGCTCGCTCAAAAAGACAAGGTTGCGGCCTATGTTGAGGACGGCGGCACACTGCTTGCCATCTGTGGCAGCTATCAGCTGCTCGGCCGTTCGTACTACATGGGCGACGATCGCATCGAGGGCTTGGGCGTCATTGCCGCCGAAACTGTACGCGGCTCCGACCGACTGATCGGCAACGTCGCCGTCAAGACCGACCTGGCACCCGAGCCCTTTGTGGGATTCGAGAACCACGGTGGCCGCACGCTTTTGGACGCCAATGCCATGTCGCTCGGAACGTCCGTCGTCACGGGTACCGGCAACAACGGCGACGACGGCTTCGAGGGTCTGATCTACAAGGGCGTCATCGGCACGTACCTACACGGACCGGCGCTGCCCAAGAACCCCGAGCTTGCCGACTGGCTCATCGCCCACGCCCTCGAGCGCCGCGGCGATGCGCAGGCCACAGCCCTGCTGCCGCTCAAGCCCCTCGACGACACCTACGAGCACACCGCCCACGACGCCGCCATGAAGCTCCTCCCCTAACACCCCGCCACCACAAAGGGACAGGCACCTTTGTGGTGGTTTTCCGGTTTGCCAACGATATACGCGCCGGCAAAAAAGTCTGCTATACTCTTTCCCGCTGTCCCCATCGTCTAGCGGCCAAGGACGCCACCCTTTCAAGGTGGATATCGCGGGTTCGAATCCCGCTGGGGGCACCATTTGAAATCTGAAGCCCGTTACCAATTCGGTGACGGGCTTTTTTCTTCCCCAACGCCGGGATTCGAACCCGACAGGGTGCGGAGCTGAGGAAACGCGAAGCGTTTTCCAGCGCAGCACGCAAGGAGCGAAGCGACGCAGCGAAGGCGGGCGGCGCCAGCCGCACGCGGACATCCCGCTGGGGGCACCATTTAAGCTGAGAAGCCCGTTGCCCTCGCGGTGACGGGCTTTTTGCTATCCATGTGCCGGGGATTCGAACCCGACAGGGTGCGAATCCCCGGCATTATCGCAAGGCCCGTGGGCAAAAAATAGCAAATATGAGTACTGTTACCAATTTAGTAACAGCGATTTCATGCCATCAGAAGGCGATTTAGACGCCAGGGGTCCTACGGCGGAAGAATTGCAAGCGTTTATCAGCTAAGTACTTGGACATATGTTGCGTAACACTGCATATTTTGCAAAAAGATAATGCTACAGGACTTGTGACAGTACTCATATTTGACGTTTTTTGCCCACGACCCCTTATTTCGTGGGTGAATCAGTTGCAAAACGGACTCCAAAGCGTCCTTCTCAAATCAAAACCACCCCTAAAAGGGGTGGTTTGCTCTTAGGGTATAACCCTTGGATTTCCGGCACGCGTCTAAAGGCGCCGGCCCTCACGGGGTTCGGGC
>JAGZWV010000110.1 GCA_018378775.1 Collinsella sp.
ATCTGTTGTAATAGCTCAGCACGTCGAAGGACTCGCTCCCGCGACGGCCCTCCGCCATGCCGCAGCTGACGAAATGGCGCAGCACGGCAGCATCGTCAATCATTACAACGCCAGCGGGGCTTCGTTTAGAAAAAGCGTTGCGAATGTCTTCGTTATTCGATAGATAAAACGAGGGGTCGTAGACGGAAGAATAGTCAACGCCATTGATAGTCGTAGCGTATCCCTCAATCTTTGAGCATCCGGTCCCATGCCTTCCTTCTGCTTTTCCAGCTGTGACGTAATGCTCGTAGTACTTCACTAAATCAAAGCCAAAGGCAGCCCTTAAATCTGGATACTCATTAAAGTAGCTCTGTACGTCAAAAGAAGCAGAGCCGCGCCTACCTTCACTCATACCATAGTTAATAAAATGGTCTAGAGCTAATTCACTATTTCCAGCCGTAGCTTTGGCAACATCGGGATTATTCGACAAATAGTAATTAGCATCGAATACGGAAGAGTAATCGAGCCAAGTTGACTTAGGAAATTGCGCAATGATCGCATCGGCATCGCCCTCGCCAAGACGCCTGCAACCCTCATCGCTAAAATAATTCAATACATCCCCCGCATTAGAAATAAAGCCATGCTCAATTAGAATGCCGGGAATACCTTGTTCGCGGGCGCAACGGATGACCGCAAACTCATCTCCAACTTCCATTTGGAATACACCGCGATAGCTGAGTCCCATAGAAGCGAGGTTGTTCATCACTTTATTCGCAAGCTCCACAGAAACTTGCGTGTAATCATATTCATTGGCAGTGGGCGCATATACCTCGGCGCCGTGAGCAACAGGCGAACCGGAATTGATATGGAAGCTAACAAAGGCCTGCGCGCCTTGACTCACGCATCGTTGGACACGATAAAGGTAATCATTTCCTGAGTAGCCACCGCTTTGCTCGCGAGCAAGAACGACTTTAAAGCCATACGCCTCAAGCTTATTCTTACAAGCAGCAACGATCTTCCAAGTTAGATCCGCCTCACTCTTTCCATTTCCCTGCGCACCAGGGTCGGTGCCGCCATGGCCAGCATCGAGGGCAATTATCCGAACGTTTTTTCGCGCCGAGCGCGCAGCATAGGTAGAAATGCCGTCCGGTGAATCGGCACACTCCAACGCCTGCTTGATCGATTGGGCCTCAACGGCATTGCCATCGCCGTCTGCATAGTAAACGGAAGTGCCTTCGCAATTAGCAGTGCCGTCAACAACCGTAAAAGAATAATCTCTGTCAGAGAGATTAATCTCATGTTCAGTACCATCGCCCTGCAGAACATAGGTTATTGAAGTAAGAAAGTATGTATTGAGTTCTAGCTCCGAGCCAAATGTAAATGCAGCAGAATTAGCATCCTGTGCGGAAGCGTCAACAGCCCCCTGAACTCCATTGGCGCTCACATAGTTAAGTGTCGCGGAAGCGATAGTATCGCTGTCATTAGGAGTCGCAAACGCGACGACTTGGTCAGTCCCACTGATAAGGTTCGGGTAGGCAAGATATATATATTGAAAAGGAGAATCAGCCGATTCGGTTTGCGGCTCAGTCGAAGAAGCATCTACACCGAAATCCTCATCAGCTGACTCGTCAACGTCCGTCGGCAACGACTGCTCGACATCCATGTCTCCGTCGGCAACGCCCTCGTCGCGTGAAGCTACACCATCGTCTGCGGACACAGCATCTGATGAAATATCCTCAGCTTGCACGCTATTCGCAGCATAAGCAGCGGCTACAGGACTCATCAAGGGTGAAATCGTTAAAAGAGCAGCTAAAGAAAACGCTGTTGAGGCACGCAATGCCTTTTTCATATCGTATCCCCCATCACAAATAATGATACTAAGGGTAGATTATCTTACAATCTCCCCCGCATCGGAAGTCCAGTTATTCAAAGCATGGGAATTGTTCTAAAAGCAGATGGACACCTGCCCTTATAAAAAGTAGCAGGCGTACTCAGCAAGCTTTTTTTCGTCTCTAACAGTTTAGATAACAGGTGATGATTCGGGGACCGGAAGGTTCCCGAATGTTATGCTCTTCCCAGCCAAACAAAGAATCCGCCCGAGCGCCCACCCGGATCTTTGTTTGGCGACAATCCCTCCGGGTGGGCGCTCGGGCGGATGGGAAAGATCCATATGGAAAGAGCGAACCCCTTCAGGGCGCTCGTGGCGGGCCTCACCGCCGACGAGTTCCTGCTGTTCAGAGAAGCCGTCGGCGAGAGGCACTGCCGCAACGAGGTCGGGGTCGGCACGCTCGCCGTGGCCGCCGCGGCATACTGGCCGGACCCGGGGTGCCCGGAGTGCGGCGCCGAGGGCGCCTGAAGGGACAGGTCCACCGCAGCAGGAGTACCGAGGTGGCGCTGCCGCTGCTGCGGCAGGAGATTCAACTCCCTCACCGGGACCGTCCTCGAGCACTGCAGAAAGCCGCTCCTCGCCTGAGTCTCCTTCATCAGGTGTTAGCGCCGGGCGATTTTAGCCGCTAATAGTCAAACTATTTTGACCAATCCCGGTCACCGAATAATGGCCACCGTGCCTCCCCGCCGCCACTACGCT
>JAGZWV010000018.1 GCA_018378775.1 Collinsella sp.
GGACGGCACAATGCTCGGCGTTAAAGTGACCCCGCTTGCTGCGGCCGGCATCTACGTACCGGGCGGTCGCGCGCAGTATCCCTCCACCGTGCTCATGAACGCCATTCCCGCCAAGGTGGCCGGCGTCAAGCGCGTGGTCATGGTGACTCCGCCGCAAAAAGATGGCTTGATCAGCCCGTATACGCTTGCGGCTGCCAAGCTCGGCGGCGTGGACGAGATCTATATGGTGGGCGGCGCCCAGGCCGTGGCCGCGCTGGCGTACGGCACCGAGACCATTCCGCGTGTCGACAAGATCACCGGCCCGGGCAACGCCTTTGTCGCCGCGGCCAAGCAGATTGTCTCGGGCGACGTGGGCATCGACATGGTCGCCGGCCCCTCCGAGGTCTGTGTGCTTGCCGACGCCACGGCCAAGCCCATGGTGGTCGCGGCCGACCTGATGGCCCAGGCCGAGCACGATCCGCTGGCGGCCTGCTATCTGGTGACCTGCGACGAGCAGTTTGCGCGCGAGGTCGAGGCGGGTATCGATATTCTGGTCGCGCAGTCCCCGCGTGCCGAGATCACGCGCGCCTCGCTCGACAACGAGGGCACGATCGTGGTTGCCGCCGACATGGCTGCCGCCGTCGAGGCCGTGAACACCGTGGCGCCCGAGCACCTTGAGCTGCACTGCAAGGATGCGATGGGCCTGCTCGGCGGCATTCGCAACGCCGGCGCCATCTTTGTGGGAGCTTGGAGCTCTGAGCCGCTCGGCGATTACGTCGCCGGCCCCAACCACACGCTGCCGACCGGCGGCACGGCCATGTTCTCCAACCCGCTGTCGGTGGAGGAGTTCGTCAAGCGCTCGAGCGTTATCTGCTACACGCCCGAGGGCCTGCTCTCCGATGCTCCCGCTACGCAGCGCCTGGCCGAGGCCGAGGGCCTGTGGGCACACGCGCTTTCCGCCGCACTGCGCCGCCGCGTATTGGAGCAGGGCGAGGATGCCGTGAGCGCCGAGTCTCTGGCCGCGGCCGACCTGACCGAGGTCGCCTGGCCGGGCGACGCCGTGGCGACGGTTGCCGAGGGCGTGGACCTGGCGACGGCTGCAGGCGGTGCCGCTGGCGCGGTCGTCGAGGAGGCCTAATATGGCCGAACTCACGCCGCGCATGAAGGAGCTCGTCCAGCCTTACCTGGCCGGTATTGAGCCCTACGATCCCAACTTTACGCCTACGCGCATCAACCTTTCGGCCAACGAGAACACCTATCCCGTGCCGGCCGGCGTGCACGAGGCGATCGACGCGGCCTTGGCTGCCACGCCGCTCAACCGCTATCCCGATCCCATGTCGAACGACCTGCGCGACGAGCTCGCTGCCTGGCATGGCGTGACGCGCGAGAACATCTGCGTGGGAAACGGCGGCGACGAGCTGCTCTATAACTATCTGCTGGCGTTTGGCGGCGCGGGGAGGACTCTGCTCAACTGCCCGCCGTGCTTTAGCGAGTACGCATTCTTTGCGTCGCTCTGTCAGACCGAGGTGCGCGACGTGTGGCGCGACCCGGCGACCTTTGAGCTCGACCAGGCGGCTGTGCTCGCGGCGGCGCCGAAGTGCAACCTGGCCATCGTGACCTCGCCCAATAACCCCACGGGTGACGTGGCACCGCTCGACTTTGTCGCGGCCCTGTGCGATGCATGCCCCGGCATGGTGATGGTCGACGAGGCCTATGTTGAGTTTGCCGACGATTCGTTTGGCGCGGCAACCACGGCGCAAGGCCTTATCGCCGAGCATCCCAACCTGGTGATTCTGCACACGCTGTCCAAGGCGTTCGGCGCCGCCGGCACGCGTCTGGGCTATGTGATCGCGGCGCCCGAGGTCATCGATGTGTTCGCGGCGATTCGCCAGATCTATTCGGTCAATGTGCTGAGCCAGGCGGCGGCGCTTGCCTGCGTGCGTGCCCGCGATGCGTATGCACCCGTGGTGGCGCAAGTTACATCCGAGCGCGAGCGCGAGTTGTGCACCCTGCGCGCAATGGCTGCCGAGGGTCTGCCCGTGGAGGCGTGGCCGAGCGCGGCGAACTTTGTGCTCGTGCGTACGCCGCATGCCACGCGCGTGCGCGAGCGTCTGCGCGATGAGTATTCGATTTTGGTGCGCGACTTTAGCTACGCGCCGGGGCTCGCGGACTGCCTGCGCATTACCGTGGGCACCCCGCAGGAAAATGACGAGGTGCTGGCCGCGTTTGCCGCGCTGGTGAAGGAGGAGATGTAGATGGGCCGTTATGCCGAGGTAACCCGCAAGACAGGGGAGACCGATATTGTCGTCAAGCTCGATTTGGATGGAACCGGTACGTGCGATATCTCGACCGGCGTGCCGTTTTTCGACCACATGCTCAACGCCTTTGGCCGCCATGGCCTGTTTGATTTGACGGTGCGCGCGGTGGGCGACGTGGAGGTCGACGCACACCACACCGTCGAGGACACGGGCATTGTGCTGGGTGAGGCGTTTTGCCAAGCGCTGAGTGACAAGGTGGGCATTACGCGCTTTGCCGACGCGGCGATCGCCATGGACGAGACGCTCGTGATGGCCGCCGTGGATATCTCGGGCCGCGGGCAGGCTTACTGCGAGCTGCCCGTGCCGACCGAGCGCGTGGGCACCTTTGATACCGAGCTGGCTGTCGAGTTCTTCTACGCCTTCGCGCGCGACGCCAAACTCACGCTGCACGTGCGCGAGCTGGCGGGCGGTAACTCGCATCACATTATCGAGGCTGCCTTTAAGGCCGTGGGCCGCACGATGCGCCGCGCCTGCGAGCTCGATCCCCGCGTGCAGGGCATCCCCAGCACCAAGGGCTCACTGTAACCGCCACAAAGGCAAAAACCACCACAAAGGTGCCTGTCCCCTTTGTGGTGGTTTTGGATGATGGGAAGAGGAGGGTCGCGTGGGCGAACCGAAGATCGTGGTGGTCGACTACCACAAGGGCAACTTGTCGAGCGTTGTGCGCGGGCTTGCGCGCGCCGGCGCCGTCGCCTGCACGTCGGACGATTCGGAGCAGATCCGCAACGCCGACGGCCTGGTCATCCCGGGCGTGGGCGCGTTCTATGACGCGATCACTTTTATGCGCCAGAGCGGCGAGGCGGACGCGGTGCTCGACGCCGTTGCCGCTGGAACTCCGCTGCTCGGCATCTGCCTGGGCCTTCAGCTGTTTTTTAAGCGCGGCAACGAGGGGGTGCCGGCGGACGAGGGCGTGGTCGCCGACGGCAACACCCCCGAGCAGGCCGGTGGCCCCTGGGTCGATGGCCTGGGCATTATGCGCGGTTCGTGTACGCGCCTGGAGTCGAGCCGTCTGAAGGTGCCGCACGTGGGGTGGGACCAGGTGCACATGACGCCCGCCGGTGCGGCCGATCCACTGCTTGCCGGTTTTGCCGAGGGCGCCAACATGTACTTCACCCACAGCTATGCAGTGGCCGACGACGCCGATGCCGCCGATGTTCTGGCGCGCACGCACTATACGCGGAGCTTCCCGTGCATCGTGCGCCACGGCAACGTGTGGGGCTGCCAGTTCCATCCCGAGAAATCCTCTGCGCTGGGTCAGCGCATTCTTAAGAACTTCGTGAGCATCGTCGAGGGGGCCAGCCGATGATTCTGTTTCCCGCAATCGATTTGATCGGCGGCAAGGTCGTGCGCCTGGAGCGCGGCGACCGGAGCCGCTGCAAGGTATATTCCGACGACCCCATGGCCGTTGCCCGCTCCTTTGCCGAGCAGGGCGCGAGCTGGGTGCACGTCGTCGACCTGTCCGCTGCCTTTGGCGAGGACGGGGACGCGTGCGCTGCTAACTCGGCAGCGATCGAGGCCATCTGCGGCGTCGACGGCCTGTCCGTGGACGTGGGCGGCGGCGTTCGCTCGCTTGCGCGCATCGACGAGCTGGCCGGCTATGGTGCTCGCCGCATTGCGCTGGGCACGGTGCTCGTGACCGAGCCGGGATTTGCCGAGGTGGCGGCTCGCGGCTTTGGCGAGCTGCTAGTGGCAGATATCGCCGCCCGTGACGGCCAGGTCAAGGTGAATGGTTGGCGCGACGGCGCGGGCGTGGCGCTCGACGATGCCGTGGCCCAGCTCACCGAGCTGGGCTTTAAACACCTGGTCTATACCGACATCGCGCGCGACGGCATGCAGACGGGCATCGACGTGGCAGCATATCGCCATGTGGCGCAGGTCGTAGGCTTTCCCGTCGTGGCGTCGGGCGGTATCTCGACGCTCGACGATATCCGCGCACTGGCCGCGGTGGGCAAGGATGCCATCGAGGGTGCCATTACCGGTCGTGCGCTCTACGAGGGCAATTTTACGCTGGCCCAGGCGCTGGCCGCTGCCCGAGGGGAGGAGTAGCCCATGCTTACCAAGCGCGTAATTCCCTGTCTGGATGTTAAGGACGGCCGTGTGGTCAAGGGCGTCAACTTTGTGAGTCTGCGCGATGCGGGCGACCCGGTGGAGCTGGCTCGCGCCTACGACCGCGAGGGTGCGGACGAGGTCGTATTTTTGGACATTACCGCGACGAGCGACAACCGCGCGACGACCATCGAGATGGCGGCGCGCGCGGCCGAGGAGCTCGCCATTCCCTATACCGTTGGCGGCGGATTTCGCGACCTGGCGGGCATGCGCACCATGGTTGCCGCCGGTGCCGACAAGGTGTCGCTCAACTCTGCCGCAGTGCGCGACCCGTCGTTGATCAGCCAGGCCGCCGCGGCGTTTGGCAGCCAGGCCGTGGTCGTGGCGATCGATGCTAAGCGCGTCGGTTTGCCTGGCGCATCCGGTGCCGACAAGTGGGAGGTCTTTACGGCGGGCGGCCGCAACGCCACGGGTATCGATGCAGTGGCGTGGGCCGAGGAAGCAGCTCGTCGCGGCGCCGGTGAGATCTTGCTCACCAGTATGGATCGCGACGGCACCAAGGTCGGCTTCGATTTGGCGCTCACCCGCGCCGTGGCGCGCGCGGTGCCAATCCCCGTCATCGCGAGCGGCGGCGTGGGCACGCTCGAGCATTTTGCCGAGGGCGTGATCGAGGGCGAAGCCGACGCCGTGCTGGCGGCCAGCGTCTTTCACTTTGGAACCTTCAGCATTCGCCAAGTCAAAGAGTATATGGCGTCGCAGGGCATTCCTGTGAGGTTGGACTTCTAGTGCTGCGGCTTGCCCAGGCACCCGACCTTCCGGCTCCAACCCTCCTCGCGTACTTAAGTACGCGTCGTCGGGCTTGTCGCTCGGAATCTCGGGCACCTGGACAACCCTCGCCGACCTGTGGGGTTTAAATTGGGGAGAGAAATGGAAGAGATAACCGATCCTTCAAAGCTTACGTACGACGCCCGCGGGCTGATTCCCTGTGTGGTTCAGCAGTATGACACCGGTGAGGTGCTTATGGTTGCTTGGATGAACGAGGAATCGGTGGGGCTGACGCTCAAGACCGGTACCACGTGGTTTTGGAGCCGCAGCCGCCAGGAGCTCTGGAACAAGGGCGCGACGAGCGGCAACATGCAGGAGGTCAAGGAGCTCTGGACCGACTGCGATAGCGATACGCTGCTGGTCAAGGTCGACTCGCCAGGTCCGGCCTGCCATACCGGCAACCGTACCTGCTTCTTTAAGAAACTCGCCTAAGACGGGCGCCCTGTTGGGCGCTCGGTAAAACGGAAAGGATTGAACTATGGGTGTGCGCACCGCAAATGTTCAGGATGGAAATATCGGCGAGACGCTGACGGGTCTGGCCGAGGTGATTCACGGCCGTCGCGACGCATCGCCACAGGAGAGCTACACCGCTCGTCTGTTGACCGACGTCGAGGACGAGCTGCTCAAGAAGCTTGCCGAGGAGGCGAGCGAGGTCATCATGGCCTGCAAGGATAACGATCACGACCACATCCGCTACGAGGCCGGCGACCTGATTTACCATCTGCTCGTAACGCTCGAACGCTACGGTATCACCCTCGACGAACTGGCCGGCGAGCTCAACGCTCGCCGCCACTAGTCTTAGGCGAGGGGCGTGGATTCCCATTCTCCGGCGAGGTGGGGGATGTCGAAGGTTCGATAACCGCAGTCGTAGGCGTGGGCCTGAGCCTCGCGGATGTTCCAGCAAATGTCGCAGGCGCGGTGGGCGTCCGAGCCAAAGGTGATGGGTACCTCGGCATGGGCAAAGCAGCGCAAGAGGCCGGTCGCGGGATAGAAGTCGTCGAGTCCCTTGCGCGGTGCGGCGGTCGAGACCTCAACGCGGCGACTCGTATCGTGGGCGCATTCGGCCATCTGCTCCCAAAACGGCGCCGGGTCAAAATCGGGCGCAAAGCCTTCCTTCGAAAAGCGCATGACCAGGTCGGGATGAGCCATCACATCAAAGTTAAGCGAGCTTTCGCAGGCGCGACACCAGTCGTCGACGTAGCGCTCCCACACGCCGCGCACGCCCAGGTTTTCCCAAATGTGCAGGTTGGTGTCATCATCAATCCAACCGCAGCACGAATCGGGCGTATCGGGACGAACGACGTCCTCTGTCCCCGCCGTGCCCGCAGCGCCGGCCATGATATCGCCGGGGTTGCCGATCCAGTGCACGCTACCCAGGCGTACCACGGCGCCTTCGGACCAGCGCTCAACCAAAGGTTCGCAGCCTTCGTACCAATCGCACTCAAAGCCATAGATAAGCTCGAGCTCCGGCGCGATCTGCGCGGCGAGTTTGCGGGCGTCCTCAAAGGCCAGACGATGTGCCGGCAAGTCGCCCTCGATAACCTGCACTTCGCAGTTGGCGTCCATGCTGGCGGGCAGGGTGAGGTGGTCGGTCGAGACCATGGCGCGGCAGCCGGCGGCGGCAGCAGCGCGGACGTTGTCCTCAAACGGGGCATGGCCGTCCGAAAACGAGGTATGGGTATGGCAATCGACCAGCGGGCACATAGGCATAGCGGCTCCTTTGCATTTGGCGAATCCGCTCCATTGTAATGGCGCAGCCTCGGCGCGTCGTACGCGCGGGGTGCCGAAATCGATTGGAAAGGGTGCGCGGCGCGTGGTGCGGCCTCGCTTGCGCTTTCAAAACATGTACATTAGCCTCCAAAAGCTGCAAAAAATGACATGTTTGGAGGCTGACGTACACGTTTGAGTGGAGCGGGCCGGCGTTGGAGCGCGCCAGCACTTGCGCCCAGCAAAAGTCGCACCTATCCCATGACGCCGCCCCTGCGCCGCCCGCGATGTGCTAGCGTTTGGATGAACAAAACGAGCCCGTGCGGAAAGGAGCCGGACCGTATGCCATGCGATAGCAAATCTCCGCTGTCTCGCGAGACCGATGCGCCCGAGACCATCGTCAAGCTGGAATGCGACATCGACGATGCGTCGCCCGAGGTACTCGCCTACGCCGCCGACCGCCTGCGCGAGGCCGGTGCGCGCGAGGTGCACTGGCTGCCAGTTTATTGCAAGAAAGGCCGCCCCGGCTGGCAGCTGCAGGTAATCTGCACCTACGGGGATATCGAGCGCCTGCAGACGATCATCTTCTTGGAAACCACGACCAACGGCATTCGTCGCCAGGTCATGGAACGCGTTTGCCTGCCACGCCGCTTTGAGCAGGTGACGACGCCATGGGGCGAGGTGTCCGTCAAGGTGGCCACCCTGCCCGACGGCAGCGAGCGTGCAGCGCCCGAGTACGAGGACTGCGCCCGCCTTGCCTGCGAGCACGGTGTGCCGCTCCAGCGCGTGATGCAGGCAGCACAAGCCGCGGCTCTGCAATTTGAGTGACACGGTCGGCGACGCGCCACACCCACCCCATCAACCTCACCGAAAGGACCACCATGAAATACCTCATCGCCTCCGACATCCACGGCTCGGCATATTGGACCGAACGCCTTTGCGCCGCCATCGAGTCCGAGCAGCCCGATCGCATTGTGCTGCTGGGCGACCTGCTCTACCACGGCCCGCGTAACGACCTGCCGCGCGACTACGCTCCCAAGCGCGTGATTCCGCTGCTCAACGCCCTGGCCGACCGCATCATCGCGGTGCGCGGCAACTGCGATGCCGAGGTCGACCAGATGGTCCTCGACTTTCCCGTCATGGCCGACTACGCCACGCTGTTTGACGAGACCGGCCGCGAGCTGTTCCTGACGCACGGCCATGTCTTTGGCGCCGGCATGCACAACAGCGTCGACCACGCGCCCGCGCTGCCCGAGGGCTCCGCGCTCGTCTACGGTCATACGCACATCAAGGTCAACGAGGAAAGTGCCGCGCACCCGGGCCTGTGGCTCTTCAACCCCGGCAGTGTGAGCATTCCCAAGGACGGCACGCACAGCTACGGCATCTACGAGGGCGGTGCGTTCCGCCACGTGATCCTGGAGGAGGAATAACCATGGCGCAGCATATGGCTCAGCAAAATGCCGAGGGCTCGCGCGATCTGTCCACGCTGATAGACGCGTCGGCCGAGCTGCAGCATCTGGTGCAGACCATCTGGCGTCTGCGTCAGCCCGATGGCTGCCCGTGGGACCGCGAACAGACACACCGCAGCATCGGCAAGAACATGATCGAGGAGGCCTACGAGGCACTCGACTGCATCGAGGCGGACGACGCGGTTCACCTACGCGAGGAGCTGGGCGACGTGCTCATGCAGGTCGTGCTGCATGCGCAGATCGCGGCGGATGCCGGCGAGTTTACGCTGGCCGACGTGGCGCGCGATATCGACGCCAAACTCATTCGCCGTCATCCGCACGTGTTCGGCGATGTGGATGCCGACAGCTCCGACGAGGTACTCAAGATTTGGGACGAGGTTAAGCTTGCCGAGAGGGCTGCCAAGGACAAGGCCGTGGCGGCAGGCGAGGCTGCGCCCGAGGGCCTGCTCGACGGCGTGCCCACGCATCTGCCGGCGCTGATGCAGGCTCAGAAGGTGTCGCGCAAGGCGGCTGCCGTGGGCTTTGAGTGGGAGACGGTCCAGGATGTGTGGGACGAGGTTGCCGAGGAGCGTGCCGAGTTTGAGGCCGAGGCCCCTGGCTCGCCCGAGCGCGAAATGGAGTTTGGCGACCTGCTCTTTGCTTTGGTCAACGTCGCGCGCAAGGAGGGCATTGACGCCGAGAGCGCCCTTCGTGCCAGCACGGCAAAGTTCCGCCGTCGCTGGGCCGCGATGGAGCAGATGGCGGCCGATGCTCACGTGGATCTTGCCGAGCTTTCGACCCACGGCCTCAACGACCTGTGGGATGCCGCAAAGGTGGAGGAGTAAGACTGCGGGAACGACGGGCTGACACGCCTCATCGTTCCCGCTAAATTTTTCGAAAATCAAGTGTATCCCTCGGCTAACTTAGGGCATAATGCAAAAAGTGCGACATGGCTAACTTACGGAGGCGCACCGACGGTGCACGGTCAGCCGGTCGCTTGCATCCACTACGTTTCCAAGTGAGAGGGAGACAACATGAGCGATATTTTGGACGTCTACGGTCGCGAGGTGCTCGACAGCCGCGGCAATCCCACCGTCGAGGTCGAGGTCGTGCTCGAGGACGGTAGCTTTGGCCGCGCAATGGTGCCTTCGGGTGCTTCGACCGGTGCCTTTGAGGCATGTGAGCTGCGCGACGGCGACAAGGGCCGCTATCTGGGCAAGGGCGTTTCGCAGGCCGTCGAGCACGTCAACAACGAGTGCGCCGATGCCCTCGTAGGCCTCGACGCCTTCGATCAGCGCGCCGTCGATGCCGCGCTGATTGCCGCGGACGGTACCCCCAACAAGACCAAGCTCGGTGCCAACGCCATCCTGGGCGTGTCGCTGGCCGTCGCCCGCGCCGCTGCCGAGTCGGCGGGCCTGTCACTGTACCAGTACCTGGGCGGCGTCAACGCCCATCTGCTGCCCACGCCCATGATGAACATCCTCAACGGCGGCGTGCATGCCGACAATAACGTTGACTTCCAGGAGTTTATGATCATGCCGGTGGGCGCCCCGAGCTTTGCCGAGGGCCTGCGTTGGTGCGCCGAGGTCTACCACACCCTCAAGGGCGTGCTGCACGAGGCCGGCCTGGGCGGCGGCGTGGGCGACGAGGGCGGCTTTGCGCCCAACCTCAAGACCAATGCCGAGCCGTTCGAGTACATCACCAAGGCCGTGGAGAAGGCCGGCTTTAAGCCCGGCGTCGACTTCATGTACGCCATGGACCCCGCCTCGACCGAGTTCTACAACGCTGAGACCGGTATGTACGAGCTCAAGGGCGAGGGCGTTGAGTACACGAGCGCCCAGATGGTCGATTACTGGGAGAAGCTCGTCGACACTTATCCCATCATCTCCATCGAGGACGGCATGGCCGAGGAGGACTGGGACGGCTGGGTCGAGCTTACCCGCCGCATTGGCAATAAGGTGCAGCTCGTAGGCGACGACCTGTTCGTCACCAACACCGAGCGCCTCAAGAAGGGCATCGAGCTGGGTGCCGCCAACGCGATTCTGGTCAAGGTCAACCAGATCGGCACGCTCACCGAGTCGCTGGAGGCTATCGAGACCGCCAAGGAGGCCGGCTACGCTTGCATCGTGAGCCACCGTTCTGGCGAGACCGAGGACTCCACGATCGCCGACCTGGTCGTGGGTGTTAATGCCGGTCAGATTAAGTCGGGCGCCCCGTGCCGCAGCGACCGTATCGCCAAGTACAACCAACTCATCCGTATCGAGGACGAGCTCGAGGGCAGCGCGCGCTTCGCCGGCAAGGCCGCGTTCTACAACATTCGCTAGGCAAACGGCGTGCGCGGGGCGGGGCTGACTCGGATTCGCCTCGCTCCCGCCGGGCGCTGTTGAGCATCATTGGGCGCTGGGCCATATGGCTCAGCGCCTTTTTTATGTCGAGCAAGGGCCGCCGAAGGCGTTGCGCGCGCTCGTGCTATAACTAAAAGACTTAGCGCAAACAAACCTCAACCGCACAAGGCGCACATGGATCAGATTTACGACAACAGGTACTATTCCGCCGGTTCGCGTGAGCCGTCACCTCGTCGTGCGCGCACGGTGCAGCTCGGCGGGTCCGATTACGCCGGTGCCGACTGCTCCACGCAGCGACCGACAAGTGCCTCACACTCCCGTGCTCAAGTGAATACGTCGACGGACCGCCCGCTACGTTCGGTGCGCCCGGCGCACTCGGAGCATGCTCAGCGTTCCTCGGCTCAAACGCATGAAAAGCCGAGTAGGCCCTCGAACCGTCTTTCGGGCTCGGACTTCATGCATTACGCCAACGATAACGCGGTGGTCAAGGCAATCTACGACTTTACCCACGGTCCCCAGCGGGGGCTGTTTGTTGGCATTGTCGTCGCCCTGGCGCTTGTGAGCCTGTATTTCCCCGTGCGCGACCTGTATGTGGCAAAACGCTCGAGCGACATCTTGGCCAAGCAGGTCGAGATTCGCGAGCAATATAACGACGACCTGCAAAAAAGCGTCGACAAACTGCTCTCGGAGGAGGGTATCAAGGACGCGGCATCCGAGGACCTGGGCCTGGTGATGCCCGGCGAGAAGAGGATTGAAGTGCAGGGCCTGGACGACGATTCGGATGCCTCGTCGAGCAAAAAGTCCTCAAACGCCAAGAAGGCCAGCGAAGTGGCCAAGGAAATCGAAGAAGTCGGTAAGGACGCGCCGTGGTACATCCAAGCGCTCGACATGCTGTTTGGGTTTAACGGCGTCGAGGGTCAGACGGTCGTGTCCAACGGCAAATAGCGCCCGGAGGGGAGCTCGCAATGACAAATTGCAAACGCTATAAGGTGGCCGCGATCGACCTGGGAACGGTGTCGTCGCGACTGGTGTTGGCCCAGGTCGAGGGCGGGGCAATCGTGGAGTCGTCCAAGCATACCGAGATTACCGATCTGGGTGAGGGCGTGGACGCGACGGGCCGCTTTTGCGAGGCGGCCGTTGAGCGCGTGCTCGCTGCGTGCCGCATGTTTGTGGACGAGGCTCGTGGCTTTGGGGCCGCGTGCATCTGCACCACCTGCACGAGCGCCGCGCGTGATGCGTCCAACGCAGCACTGCTGCTGGACGGCCTGCGCGATCTGGGGCTTGAGCCACAGGTGATTCCGGGCGAGGTCGAGGCACGCCTGACGTTTTTTGGCGTGGCGCACGACTTTGCCGGCGAGCGCATCATTGTTGCCGATTCGGGCGGCGGATCCACGGAGCTCGCGACGGGCGTCTATGCGCCGGAGCGTGGCGTCTTTGCGCTGGAGGGAACGCGCTCACTGGACATCGGTTGCCGTCGCGTGACGGAGCGGTTTTTCTCGGCGCTGCCGCCAACGGACAGTGAACTTGCCGCCGCTGGCGTATGGGCGGGCGAGCAGTTCGGGGCTTACTTTGAGGGCCTGCCTGTCGACTTTGAGCGCGCCGAGCGCCTCGTCGCGGTGGGCGGTACCGTTACCACGCTCGTGGCGCTGGTCCACGAACTGGAGCCGTACGACTCGAACTTTGTGCACCTGCGCGAGCTTTCGATGGAGCAGATTTCGGCCGCTATCGAGCGCATGTCTGCGTTGGATGTTGCAGGCATTGCCGCGTTGCCGGGCGTGCAGCCCAAGCGCGCGGGCGTGATTCTGGCCGGCGCCGTGGTGGTTCGCGAGCTCATGCGCGCCGGTAGCTACGAGTCGCTCACCGTAAGTGAGAACAGCCTCCTCGCCGGCATGGCCGCCACCATCAACGAGGTTCTCGACGGCGCGACCCCCACCATCGGCTGGACCCCCAACCTCAGCGCCCTCTAAATAAGTTGCGGTGAAATACGGACTAAAATCGCCCTTTCGGGCACCAAACAGTCCCTATTCCACCGCAACTCAACAGCCGGCACCTGGGGACAGTCCTTGCGGGGCGTCCCCACAGCGCCTATGCCAGCTTGTCGATTTGCCCAATCTCCCAAAGCGGAATATTGACGAGCATGCCCTCGTCTCTATATGCCGCCAGGGAGCTCCTCACGCAACGCTCGAGCTTGAATTTTTCGCAGGCTATTTTCAGACTCTTCGCTTTAAGGTTCTCTGCCGCCTTGACCTCAAGCGGAAGCACGGTTCCCGCATGGTCGATGGCAAAGTCGGTTTCGGCATTGCCAGAGGTAGAGGACCAATACGCGGGACTCTTGCCTTGCAGCAAGAGTTCCTGCGCGACGTATTGCTTGGTGAGCGAGCCCTTAAATTCAGTGAAAACAGCGGGCCCGTTAAGGACGATGGCCGGTGGGAGGTTGGAGAGCGCTCCGAGGATACCGGTGTCAATGCAAAATAGCTTGAAGCCCGAGAGGTCCTCGTAGCTCGAGAGCGGTGCCCTGAGGGCGGAAACGCGCGGCACCTTATGAATGATTCCGTAATCCATGAGCCACTGGAGACTCTCTTCAAAATCGCGTGCGCGCGCCCCGGGGCGAAGGGCTCCGTAGACGAACTTTTTGTTTTCCTTTGCAAGCTGGCCGGGCAGGGATTTCCAAACCAACCTCATGCGCTCGACAATGCGGGCGGGTGCATGTTTGCCAAAATCGGATTCGTAAGCCTCGATGATTTGCTGCTGAAGCCTACGGGCTTCGATGAAGTCGCGTGTCTCGGTGAAAGCGGAGACAACTTCGGGCATACCACCGACAACAAAGTATTCCTTGAGCAAGTGCTCGAGCTTTTCGGTAACGTTTGCTAGAAGGTTCATGTCTGCGGCAAGGATAGCGTCGGCGAGCGGGTTGCCGTCGACGGCACGAACGAACTCGGCAAACCCCATGGGACGCATGGTGAGCTGGTCGATTTTACCGACGGGAAATGACTCGTTTTCGCGTCGGAGCGCGAGGCCCATATAGGAACCGGCAGCCACGATGTGGTATTCGGGTGCAAGCTCGTTGAAGTACTTGAGCGAGGTGATGCCGCGTGGCGCCTCCTGGATCTCGTCGAAAACGATGAGCGTGTCCGCCGGCGTTACGGTTTGGCCGCGCAAGAGTTCTATCTGAGAGATGATACGCTTGGGGTCGAGGTCCCCATCGAACAGCGAGCGTGCGCTCGGCTCGAGCATAAAGTCAAAACGAATGACGTTTTGATATTGCTGGCTTGCGAATTCGTTAAGAAGCCAAGTCTTACCTGTCTGGCGGGCCCCCTTAAGCAAGAGAGGTTTGCGATTCGCCCTTGATTTCCAAGCGATAAGTTCACTCATAAGCTGTCGCTGCATATTGCCTCCCAACCTTTTCGGATAGTATAAGGCCATATGCGCATTTCCCTTGAAAAATGTGCGAGACAACCACGTCTTTCCATCGAAAAATGTGTAAGACAACCACGTTTTTCCATCGAAAAATGTGGGAGTACCAACTTAGAGCCCCACCGGCGTCCAAAAGAAACGAGCCCGCATCCCCGGGGGACACGAGCTCGTAAAAGCCAAATGGTAGGGGCGGTGGGACTCGAACCCACAATCCTTGCGGCGAGAGATTTTAAGTCTCCTGCGTATGCCAATTCCGCCACGCCCCCGTGAGACTAGAAGTCTAGCACAAGCCGTCCGTTACGCGTTGACGGCCATCGAGTGTTGGCCCGACTTCTCCAGGAACTCCTGGAACTTGGCTTCGTCGCCTTTGTTCTTGTACTGCAGGGCCAGCAGGTATTCCAGGCGGCAGCTCTTGACCTTGTCGTCACCGGCATCCTTGAGCATGCGCTCCAGCTCGGGAATGTCGTTGTGGCGCTTGAGGATCATCGTGTCGTACATCAGTTGGCATTCGTGCGCGACTGCCTCGGCCTGACCGCCCTCAAAGCCCTTGATCTCGTGCAGGAGTTCCTTGGACTTTTTGCGGTCCTCCTGGCCAACGTAGTAGTTAAAGGCCTTGATCACCAGGTCGACGCGCTGCATCTTGGGCAGATTGAGCCCCAGCAGCAAATCGAACATCTCGCTGGCGCGCTCGTGGTCCTCGCGCAGCAGATAGGAGTTCAGACGCAGGTAGTCGCGGTTGTAGCGTGGGTACAGCATGCTAGTGAGTTTGCCGTCGAGCAAACGATCGAACTCGTCCCACTGCTTGGCAGCCATAAGCTGCTGCAGGCGCTTAAACGTGGTGCGTTTTTTGACGCTAAAGAACACCGACACGGCGATACAGATGATGACGACGGCGGTCCAGAGGGTGCGGGAATCGGGCATATTGGGGTCCTTAGTCGCTCATAAAGCGAGCGGTATGACAACACGTACTAGATGTATTATACGCAGCGCGCAAGCAAACTGGCATAAAAGCTCATCGAGGCTGAGTGCCATCGCTCGCTGCGGTACACTTACCTAAAGTAAACCACGAAGGGAGACATTACCTATGAAGAAGATCGTTTTGGCTTGCGGTGCTGGCGCTGCTACTTCCACGCTCGTTGCCCAGAAGGTCGCTACCCTGCTCGACGCCAACGGTTACGCCGACAAGTACGAGATCGTGCAGTGCGCCATCTCCGAGGCCAAGGACGTTTGCGACGAGGGCGCCGACCTGCTGATCGCCACCACCGTTGCCCCCGAGGGCCTCACCTGCCCGTACGTGAGCGGCGTGCCCTTCATGACCGGCATGAACCGCGTCGCTGCCGAGAAGGCCGTCCTCGACGTCATGGCTCAGTAGGCGCTGCCTGTATGAATGAGCAGAACGCCAATCCGGTCGAGCTCTTTGGCATGCGCGTTGCCCATGTGGGCATTAACGCTGCCGACCCGGCAGACGCCTTGGAGATCGCGGAGCTGTTCTCGACGATGATGGGCCTGCCCGTTATTGAGACCCCGGTTTCGTACTTTAACGATTCGCTGGTCGAGATCATGAAGCAGAACGGTCGTGGCGCCAAGGGCCACATTGGCTTTGCCGTCAACGACATCGATGCGGCCGAGAAGTGGTTTGCCGAGCGCGGGCTCGAGGTCAACGAGGAGTCGCGCGTGCTGCTGCCCGACGGCGGCACCAAGCTCGTGTACTTTAAGCGCGAGTTCGCCGGCTTCGCCGTGCATCTGTGCCGCGAGTAGCGCACAAGCTGCCATAGCTAGCAAAAAGGGATAGGGCCGCGTGGCCCTATCCCTTTATTTATGCCGAGGGGCTTCCTACCGCGGCAGGCGAATCGTAAAGCGGCTGCCGACGCCCTCGACCGAGGTCACGCCGATGACGCCGCCATGGCTATCGACGATCCACTTGGCAATGGCAAGCCCCAGACCCGAGCCCTGCGCGCCGGCATCGCGTGCGTTGTCGGCGCGGTAGAACCGTTCAAATGCGTGAGCTGCGGATTCCTGGTTCATGCCGATGCCCTCGTCCTCAACACTTATGTCGATCGTGCCCGCGCCCGCATCCGGCGTTATGCCAAATGTGACGGCCGTTCCCGCATCCGAGTACTTGGCGGCGTTTTGCACGATCACACGCAGGGCTTGCTTCACGAGCGCCACGTCGACGGGCGCATCGCAGCGCGGGTCGCTGACAAGCGCGGCGTCGTATGCCAGCTGATACGTGTGCGCGGTATCGATCATCTGCGATTCCTCGCATACCTCGCCGACCAGTGCGGCCAGGTTGGTATCCGCACGCCGCAGGACCGTGCGTCCGGCATCGCCGCGCGCCAAAAACAGCAGCTGCTCCACGAGCTCCTGCATGTGCTCGCTTTCGGCCTTGAGGGACGCGATGGATTCTGCCAGCACGTCCGGGTCGTCTTTGCCCCAGCGGTCGAGCATGTTTACGTAGCCCTGAATCACCGCGATGGGCGTGCGCAGCTCGTGGCTTGCATCGTTGACAAAGCGCATCTGCTGCAGCTTGGCCTCTTGCATCTGGCGCAGCAGGCGGTTGAGTGCGACCTCGATGCTTGCCAGGTCGGCATCGCCGGTAGTGACGCTTGGTGAGTCGACGCTTGCGCGCACGATGGCCTGCTCCAGCGTTTCCATCTTGCCGCCGGAGAGCTGCATGCGGCCGAGCTCGTCCACGCGCAAGGCCAGATCGTTGAGAGGCGCCATGGTGCGGCGTACGCGCCTCGCGCCGCCGAGCATGTTGAGTACGCTGATGACCTGCCAACCCACAACGACAAGGTAGAGAGGCCATAACGTGACGAGGTCCTGTGCGAGGGGGAAAGTCTTGGTGGTACGCGCAAACTCGACGGTATAAGTGAGCGTTGTCAGGTCCCAGCCGCGCGCGGGCTTCAGCGACATGCCGCGAACGGTGGCGCTGGGGATCCATCCTGCGGTAAACGCGCCGTTGGGCAGCGTCTGGTTGTATCCATAGACAAGGATCGCCGCCACAATCACTACTAGCAGCAGGTCGAGCCAAACGTAGCTCATCAGGCGGCGCCACATATAGCTCCAGTTGATGGCGCGGGCGATGGATGTGACGCGCTTGGCCTCGGCGTTACGCACGGCAGACATAGCCCACCCCGCGCACGGTTTGGATGATTCGGGCGCCGCCGGCGTCTTCGATCTTGGCACGCAGGTGCGCGATGTGCACGTCGACGTTGTTGGTGTCGCCCACGTATTCGTAGCCCAGCGCCTCGTGCGCGATGCGCTCGCGCGTGAGCACGGTCTCGGCATGCGCCATAAGCAAAGCGAGGACATCGAACTCGCGGGCCGTGAGCGCGATGGGCGAGCCGCCGACCGTGACTTCGCGACGGTCGGGGTCGAGCGCAACCGAGCCCACGGTGAGCGTGGCAGGGGAGGGCGAGGCGGATGCCTGGGTCGAGCCGCTGACCGGGGGCATCGCGACGGCGCCGGCATCCGCGCCGCTCGCCATGCCCGCCCCGGCGCCACCAACGACCGAAGCCGCCCGCACAGCCTCCGAGCGCTTCAGCGCCACACGGATCCGTGCGAACAGCTCCTCGATCGCAAACGGCTTGGTCAAGTAGTCGTCGGCGCCGGCATCGAGCCCGGCAACCTTGTCCATCACGGCATCGCGCGCGGTGACCATAATCACCGGCACATCCTTGTGCTTGCGGACACGCCGCAGGACCTCCATGCCGTTGAGCTGCGGCAACAGCACATCGAGCAGAATCAGATCGTAGTCGCGCTCCAGCGCCAGGTCCACGGCGGTGCGGCCGTCGGCGGCGTGCTCCACCTGGTAGCCCTCGTGCTCCAGCTCGAGCGTCACAAAGCGGGCGATTTTCTCCTCGTCCTCTACGATCAGGATCCGTGCCATGCGTGCCCCCCTCTGCGATTACTTGTCGTCGTTCAGATTTTGCTTGATGTCGTCCGCGGCGTCGGCGGCGTGATTCATAAGGTTGTTGATGCTGCCGGGCACGTCGCCGTCGCTGTCGATGCGGTAGCGCATGCCAAAGAACAGGCCAATCAGCATCAGCCATATCGTGGCGCCCCAGGCAAACAGCGCGACGATGGGGATCAGGATGGGAATGTTGAGGATGATCGCATCGCGCCGCGTGGCGATAAACTTGGTGTCCAGACTCAGGCGGAAGAGCTTTTTGAGGTACTCCCACACGCTGTCCATCTTCTTGGAGAAGTCGGTCTTTTCGCTCGACTTTTCGTAGGCGGCTTGCGCGGCGACCATCTCGGCCGAGGGCTCGTCGACCGGCGCGGACTCGGTGGCGGCGTGTGCCGACGTGGTCTGTGTCTTGCCCTGCGACTCGAGCCAAATGATGGCATCCAGAACGTTGCCGTCGGCGGCGTCGAGCGCGGCTTTGGCATCGGTGTAGCTCACGTTGCACTTGGTGCGGATGGTTTCAACTTTTTCGAGGTCGTCCATGACCTGTCCTTTCGTTCGATGGGCGCGACGCCGGGCGATTTGCCCGGGCGCGAGCGTTGCGTTCGGCGGCCTGCGTTGCGCGGCGCCGCCCCGCCCTTGGTCGAACTCTATAGTGCAGGTTATAGATTAAGCGATTCTTGAGCCAAGATTAATGTTGGATGAGTTTTTGCGCGGCGGTGGGGAAGGGAGAGGTGTCTTTTTGGATGGCTAGCAGCGAGGTCTAATACTTTTCCCGAGAAGTGAACGAGCTAAAACGGACCCCCGAAGCATCGACACTTTAAAGGTGCCGTTTCCCGCGGTTTCAATGCTGAAATCCCACGATTTTGCCGCCGAAAAATGCGGCTGTTTCAGGGGTCCAAAAACAGCCGTTCACTTCTCGGGAAAAACATTAGACCTCGATAGCGGGGGATGGAGTGCCGGTGCAAAACGGCGTCAAGGGTTGGTCGAGCAGGCGGTTTCCCCATGGATGTCCGCACGGCATGTGACACTTAACCTGCCGTCCTGCTCTGCCGCGGCGGCGCGAATTCAAGCAACGACTCTCTAAGGAGCTCGATACCAATGAGTGACAACGCAAAGCATCTCGCAAAGAAGTGCGTCAAGGACGCGGGGCCGTGCCTTGCGCTGTGCGTAGCCGGTGCAGCGGTCGCGCTGTTGGCTGTTCTGGGGCCATTCGACGTGCTCCGAAGTGCTAGCTCTCTGCACGTTTGCATGGCCCTTGCCGGCGCCATGATGACCGGTGGCGCGCTCGATTTGATCTTTTGGGTGCTCGACCCGTTTGGATGGAAGAACGAGGGGTAAGCCCTAAGGGATGGAAGGGCTGGAACGGTTGGCTTAGTGATCGTGCAGAATGTGGGCTAGCGACTTACAGGGAAGTGGTAATCCGATGACGGTCTATGTGACGGGTGATATTCACGGCGGTGCCGACATGCAAAAGCTGCGCGATTGGGACCTTGGGGATGGTCTGACGGGCGACGACTATCTAATCGTCGCGGGCGACTTTGGTTTTCCGTGGGATTTCTCTGCCGAGGAGTGCGCTGATATCGCGTGGCTCGAGTCGCGCCCCTATACCGTGCTGTTCGTCGACGGCAACCACGAACGCTTCGACCATTGGGCGGAGCGCCCCATGGAGTTGTGGCACGGCGGACTGACGCAGCGCCTGTCGGACACTTCGCCCATCCGACGCCTGACGCGCGGCGAGATTTTTGAGCTCGACGGCTCAACGATCTTTACCATGGGCGGTGCCACGAGCGTGGATAAGGAATACCGCATTCCCTATTCCAGCTGGTGGCCGCAGGAGCTGCCGGACGAGCGCAACTTTGAGGAGGCGCGGACAAAGCTCGACAGCGTGGGCTGGAAGGTCGACTACGTGATCACCCACACCTGCTCCACGCGCATGTTGTCGCCCACGCTCTATCCGGCGCCCGGCTGGAATTATCCCGATGTCGATCGACTCACCACGTTTTTTGACGAGCTGGAGGACCGTCTGGACTACAAGCGCTGGTACTACGGGCATTTTCATCGGGATGTCAACCCGGCCGAGCGCCATACCGTGCTCTACGACTGCATCGTTCGCCTGGGCGACGAACTCCAATCCTGGGATATTGCGTAGAGGCGGGGAGACTGGCTACTCGACCGTTACAGTGATGTTCTCGCGATGCGCGCGGATGACATCCCAGCTAAAGTGCTCGACCAGCTGCTCGGCAGAACGCGGCGTGGTGTCCGGTGCGATGCCCGTTTGCCCGGCGAGCCAGCCCAGCAGTGCCTCGGGTGTGCCAAAGCGGGTACGGAGCTCGCCCAGGTCTAGGTCGCGGTCGCGCTTGGAAAGGCGGCGGCCGTCCGGTGACATGAGCAGCGGAATATGTGCGTAGTGCGGTGTGGGCAGTCCCAGCAGATGCTGCAGGTAGATCTGGCGCGGCGTGGAGCCCAGCAGGTCGCATCCGCGCACGACCTCGGTGACGCCCATGGCAGCGTCGTCGACTACCACGGCTAGCTGGTAGGCAAAAACGCCGTCGCTGCGGCGCACCAAAAAGTCGCCGCACTCGGTGGCGAGTGCCTCGCATTGGGCTCCGTACGTGCGGTCAACGAATTCGATCACGTCGTCTGCGAGGTCGTCGACGGTGGGCACGCGCAGGCGTGTGGCCGGGGCGCGCAGGGCGCTGCGGCGGGCAACCTCCTCGGCAGAAAGGCCTCGGCAGGCGCCGCGGTAGATGGGCGTGCCGTCGCTGGTGTGCGGCGCGCTCGCGGCGTGGAGCTCGACACGCGTGCAAAAGCAGGGATAGGTGAGGCCGGCACCCTGCAGCAGGTGCAGGGCGTCCTCGTACAGATCAAGGCGATCGTGCTGGTAGTAGGGGCCTTCGTCCCACTCGAGCCCCAGCCAAGCTAGGTCGTCAATCAATTGGGCGGCAAGTTCCGGGCGCTTGCAGCGATCGTCCAGGTCCTCGATGCGCAACACGATGCTGCCGCCCTGGCTGCGGGCCGAAAGCCACGCACACAGGCAACTGAACACGTTGCCCAGGTGCATGCGGCCCGAGGGCGACGGGGCAAAGCGGCCCACGACGGGGGTGGGCGCTGCCGTTGCTGGTGCGTCCGCGGCGTGTGTTGCTATGTTGCATGCGTTGATATCCATGCGGACGAGTATAGCGCGGGGCGCGGTGGGGGAGACGCTGCCGTGGCCTGCAAGTTGCCGAGGCCGCGCGTTGCGCGTGCCGGACCACCGGCTCGATAGCTCGATCGCCGCCCGCCAGCCCAACCCCTCAAACGACAGAAACCCCGGCAGCTCTTCGCAACTGCCGGGGTTTCCGCGGAAAAGGGGGACATGATCCTCAAGCGAACGGCAAAGGGGCAAACCGTTTTCGCTCAACTGCTTTATGCCCCTTGCCCGCGGACTCAATCAGTGCGCATGCGGCAACACAAAGCCGCTACACCTGTGACGGAGCTATGAAGTGGTATCTATTGCCGGAGCGGGCTATGCCAAGGAGTGTCCCAGATTGCCGGCAGATAAGGAACGTCCCCAGGTGCCGGCCGCGGGCGTGACTTTCGTCCCGTTTGATACTCCGCTGGCCTAGATGTTCGTCATGTGCGCCCGTAAACGTGGGACAATGGCGTTGCTGGTATCACAGACAAAGGATGTGCCTATGAACGCCCCCGTTGCCAAAACCTGTCGGCAGCGCCGCCTGTTTGCGCGATTCGCTTCCGTCTGCGCGCTCGTTGCACTTGCGTTGTTGCTGCTGCCTGCCGCCGCGCACGCCGACGGCTACTCCATGACCCAAACCTACATCAGTGCCACGGTTGAGGCCGATGGATCGCTGACCGTTGTCGAGGGACGCCAGTTTGATTTCGACGACGACATCAACGGCGTGTTTTGGGAGATCAATACGGGCACCAACCAGCAGGGCGGCACGGCGGGCGTTGACGTGCTGAGTGTCGAGGAAGAGGACACCGCGTTTAACAAAGTCGATAGCGCGAACAAGGGCGATTCTGGCGTCTACACGGTCGAGCAGACCGGTGACGGCGTAAGGATTAAGGTGTTCAGCCCCCACGAGAGCGGCGACAGCGCGATCTATTACGTGAGCTACACCATGACCGGTGCGGTCATGAACTGGGCCGATACCGCCGAGCTCTACTGGAAGTTCGTGGGCGACGGCTGGTCTGCGGATTCCGACGATGTCGAGATGGAAGTGCGCTTCGCAAATGCCGCTGCCGGGACGGCGGCCGTCAAAGGCGATAACTTCCGCGCATGGGGCCACGGTCCGCTGGCGGGCGACGTGTCGCTCGATGAGGACGAGCCCATGGTCACCTATACCATTCCCTGCGTGCATCAGGGCGAATTCGCCGAGGCACGCATCGCCTTCCCCAGCGACTGGGTGCCGCAGCTTGCCGCCTCGGGCGAAGAGCGCATGTCAACGATCCTGAGCGAAGAGAAGGAATGGGCCGACGAAGCTAACGCCCGCCGCGCTCACGCTCGCATGATTGCCAATGCACTTGCCGTGCTAAGTGTTGTTGCGGCGGTGGCCTTTACCGGCACAATCGTTATGCTCAAGCTGCGCAAGCGCAAGCCCAAGCCGTTTTTCCAGGACGAATATTTCCGCGATGTGCCTTCGGCCGACCATCCCGCCGTGCTTTCGGCCCTCATGAGCTGGAATGAGGTGCCCGATCAGGCATATATCGCCACGCTCATGAAGCTCACTGACGACCGTGTGATCAAGCTGGAGCAGGCGACCGTGACCAAGGCCAAGAAGGGTCTGTTGGGGCGTGAAAAAGAAGAGCAGACGTATCGCGTGACGGTGAGTGATGCGGGCTGGAAGTCGGCCAAGGGCATTGACCACATGGTGCTCAAGGTCTTCTTTGCCGGTGCTAAGCCTGACGAGAACGGCGATCGCTCGCGCACGTTCGACGAGCTGCAGCACTACGTCAAGCAGCACGCTACGCCCGTGGGCGACAAGCTCGAGGACTATCAGAACACCGTTAAGGGCAAGCTGGCCGATAGCGAGTACGTTGCCTCGGACGGCATTGTTGCAATGGTGTTTTGCCTGGTTCTTGGTATCCTGATTGCCTTTGTTCCCGTGGGATCCATCTTCTTTACCGATGGCGCGCAGGCGAACATTACCGCCGCGGTTATCTCGGTGCCGATTGTGCTGGTGGGTATCGGCGTGGGCCTTACGTTCCGCCGCTTTACGCCGGAGGGCGCCGAGGTGGCGGCTCGCTGCAAGGCACTTAAGCATTGGCTCGAGGACTTCACTCGTCTAAAGGAAGCCGTCCCCGGCGATCTGGTGCTGTGGAACAAGCTGCTGGTGATGGGCGTGGCGCTGGGTGTTTCCAAGGAAGTGCTGCGTCAGCTTGCCGAGGCCGTGCCGCCCGAGGTGCGCGAGGCCGACGGCTTCTATGACAATTATCCCTGCTACTGGTGGTACTACCATCATTACGGTATCGAGTCTCCGCTCGATTCGTTCGATGACGTGTATCACGAGAGCATCCGTGAGCTGGCGTCGAGTTCCGATAGCTCGAACGGCGGCGGTGGTGGCGGCTTCTCGGGCGGCGGCGGAGGCGGCGTCGGCGGAGGCGGCGGCGGAACGTTCTAGCGAGTTCTGATTTTTGGGATGGATCTTCTCCGGCGACTGCCGACGGATCCATCCCATTTTTATGCGCTACCTACGAAGACTGTCCCCAACGACTAGTCACTGGGAACGTTCCAAAATGACTAGGTATGGCTGCCGGGTTTAGGCTGTTAGATCGAGTTCGTAGAGGAAGCTTTCGCGCGGCATGTCGTGACGGCGCTCTTCGCGGTTGGCGCGGTGCGTGGCCGTGCGCTTAAAGCCGTGCATCTCGTAGAACTTCCACGAGCAGTTGGAGTCGGTGTACAGGTGCGCCCTCGTCGCTCCAAGCGAGGACAGGTGCGAGACGGCGGCATCGAGCAGAACCGTGCCAACGCCCAGGCCATGGACATCGCGATCCACGGCAAGCAGCGTGACCTCGTTGTCGTGCGGCAACGGGCTGCTCTCGAGCAGGCGGTTGTTGGTTCGGATGGTTGCGCGCACAAACGAGAGATACTCGGCGCAGGCATCAGGCTCCAGCTCACGCATCTGCGATAGCAGTGCGCGTTCGGTATCCATCCAATGCTCGTTGATAGTGACGCCGGAGTTCTGTCCTGCACGTGCAAGTGCAATGCCGCGCGCCTCGCCGTCAATCACCGCAACCTGTGAAAACGTCGACGACGAAAGGCAGTAGGCGAGGTCGCACGCGGCCTCGAGGCGGTTGTACTCATCGTTATCCGAATTGTTATGCCAAAGCTGCTGCAGAATCAGCGCGATGGCGTCGAAGTCTTCGGTATCAAACGGTCGGTAGAGAACCCGCGAGACCATGGTGCCTCTTTCTTTTGCGGATGCATATCGAGCACAGTTCTACCACGCTATTGGCATCTAATTATGGTGCCCCTGTGTTCCATGAACTCACCGTGCCCGGTGCCGTGCCCATCCCCTCCGCTCGCAAACTTTTTCTGCATATGCGCCCGTTGCGGGGTGCATCGATGCGCTCGATGCGCTACATTGAATCAGTATTTTCAATGCCGCTGCGCGAGCGCTGCAGATCGACGTATCACCGGCTCACAGAGCACGGCGGCGTACCAGACAGGAGGACTGCATGGGATCTGATGTGAAGATCGCACGCGCGTTGATCTCGGTTACCGATAAGACGGGCGTCGTCGATTTCGCACGGACGCTGGTCGATGACTTTGGCGTCGAGATCATCTCTACGGGCGGCACGGCTCGTGCCATCGAGGACGCGGGCGTCCCCGTAACCCCCATCGAGGAGTTCACGGGCTATCCCGAGATGATGGACGGCCGCGTTAAGACCCTGCACCCCAAGGTTCACGGCGCGCTGCTGGCCCGCCGCGATTCCGAGCAGCACATGCAGGAGGCTGCTCAGCACGGCATTAAGCTGATCGACCTGGTCGTCGTCAACCTGTACGAGTTCGAGAAGACCGTCGCCAACCCCGAGGTCACCTTCGCGGACGCCATCGAGCACATCGACATCGGTGGCCCCTCCATGCTGCGCTCTGCCGCCAAGAACGCCGCGAGCGTTACCGTCATCTCCGACCCGGCCGACTATGATGCCGTCCTGGCCGAGATGCGCGAGACCGGTGGCTGCACCACGCTTTCCACCCGTCGTCGCCTGCAGGTGAAGGTCTACCAGACCACCGCCGCCTACGACACGGCTATCTCCCGTTGGCTTGCCGCCCAGGCAAGCGACGTGGCGGACACCTCTGCCAAGCTCGAGATCTCGCTGGAGAAGGTCGACGACCTGCGCTATGGCGAGAACCCGCAGCAAAAGGCCACGGTCTATCGCTTTGCCGAGGGCTGCGAGAATACCGCGAGCTCGCAGTTCCCGCTCGTGGGCTCCGAGCAGATCCAGGGCAAGCCGCTCAGCTACAACAACTATCTGGATGCCGACGCCGCTTGGAACCTGGTCCGCGAGTTCGACGAGCCGGCCTGCGTGATCCTCAAGCATCAGAACCCCTGCGGCTCCGCCGTGGCCGAGGACATCACGGCCGCCTACGACCGCGCCTTCGCCTGCGATCCCAAGAGCGCCTTCGGCGGCATCATCGCCTGCAACCGCGAGGTTCCCTATGAGCTGGTTGAGCACTTTGCCGATCAGAACAAGCAGTTCGTCGAGGTTATCATCGCTCCGAGCTACACTGCCGAGGCGCTCGAGCGCATGGCCAAGCGCCCCAACTTGCGCGTGCTGGCCACCGGCGGCGTGGACCACGGCGCCCAGGTGGAGCTGCGCTCCGTCGACGGCGGCATGCTGGTGCAGGAGGTCGACCACGTGACCGAGGATCCTGCGACCTTTACGTTCCCCACCGACCGCAAGCCCACCGACGCCGAGATGGCCGAGCTCGAGTTTGCCTGGAAGGTCTGCAAGGGCGTCAAGTCCAACGCCATCCTGGTCTCCAAGGGTAAGGCCGGCATTGGCATGGGCCCGGGTCAGCCCAACCGCGTTGACTCTGCACTGCTTGCCTGCGAGCGCGCCGAGGACTTCTGCGAGCGCGAGGGCGTGGAGAAGGGCGGCTTTGCCTGTGCAAGCGACGCGTTCTTCCCGTTCCGCGACAACGTCGACGTGCTTGCCGCGCACGGCGTGACCTGCATCATCCAGCCTGGCGGCTCCAAGCGCGACGACGAGAGCGTCCAGGCCTGCAACGAGCATGGTATTGCGATGGTCTTCACGGGGGCCAGGCATTTTAGGCACTAAGTTTCGCCCCGAAACAAAATAATCTCTGCAAAAGACGGTCGCTCCGTTTGGAGGGCCGTCTTTTTGGTATAAGAGGACGGAATGACTAACACGAAAGGTATGACCATGCCCCAGATTGATGATGCCGAGCTGTTTGGCAATGCCGAGGATCAGCGTGCGTACGAGGACTTTTGCGCCAATCAGGAGGCGGTCGAGAAGCTTACGCTCGACAAGCCCGCGCTTATCTGCCGCTGGCGCATGTCCAACAAAAAGGTGCCCATGCTCAACCGCCACATTCGTGCGCTGTCCGAGCGCTTGGTGCAGGGCGAGCCGCTTACCCATAACATGCTCAGCTGGGCCAAACAGCACGTTGAGTGGTCGCTTGCCGAGGGCGATTACACCGCACATGACGGCGTGCTCATGCTGGTGATCGACGTCAACGGCAACGCCGCCATGACGGTGGGGGAGTACGAGCCGCTCGCCGATACGTCGGCCAAGGCGCTGCGCGCCCGCTCCGCAGAGGCCCGCTCCGAGGCCGACGAAACCGGCGTGGCGCCCGAGCTGCTCGCCGCCGTCAACAACGGCGAGCTTGCCTTTGTGGCGCCGGCGGACGAGTGCCTGTGCGGCACGGCGACGCTCATCGAGCAGCTGGCCCAGACCAAGGGCATCCCGGTCACGCGCGTAGACATTCCCGCGCAGCTTAAGGGCGCGCTGTTCCTAGTGAGCGACGAGCACGGCGTGGTCCCCGCGACCGAGACAGATGCCGCCGAGGCCGACGCCGCCACGGTCGCCTTCTTCGCCGAAGGCTACGAAAAGCTCCGTGCCCGCCGCTAAATGATTTTTCTGGGACGGGGATTAAAGAATCATTTTGGTCCCCGCCACCGCTGCGAGCGAAGGGCAAGCTAAACGCTTTCGTTCGCGAACAGTTCTGTCACCTTGGCACCGCGCGCGGTGCACACCTGCAGTTTCGCAGCCATAATGGTGGCAAGACAACCAAGAGGGGAGCGGAATCCATGGCGCTGATCTATATCGTTGAGGACGACGAGCCCATCCGTCGTGAGCTTGTCGACATCCTTGCCCGCGCTGGGTTTGAAATCGAGGCCTGCGAATCGTTTGAGCATGTCTCGCGCGATATTCTCGCCGCCGCACCCGACCTGGTGCTGCTCGACCTCACGCTTCCCGTCAAAGACGGCCAGCACATCTGCCATGAGGTCCGTCGCGAATCCGAGGTCCCCATCATCGTTCTCACGTCGCGCACGACCGAGATCGACGAGGTCATGGCCATGACGCTCGGCGCGGACGACTTTGTTCCCAAGCCCTACAGCGCGCGCGTGCTTGTGGCGCGCATCAACGCACTGCTGCGTCGCACCGCGGCGGCAGGCGAGCGCAGTACACTTGTCCACAAGGGGCTGGAGCTCGACCTCGCCCGCTCAATGGTCACCAACACGCAAACCGGCACTAGCACCGAGCTCACCAAAAACGAACTGCGTATCCTCTCACTGCTTCTGAGTCGCGCGGGCAAGATTGTTTCGCGCTCGGCCATCATGCAGGACCTGTGGGACTCCGACGCCTTCGTGGACGACAATACGCTCACCGTCAACATCAACCGCCTGCGCACCACGCTCGAAAAAATCGGCATCAAGGGGTATTTGACGACGCATCGCGGCCAAGGCTATTCGGTCTAGGGGCCGGCTATGTCGTTTGGCAAATTCTTTAAAGATGCGCTGCTTCCCGTCGCCGTGTGGACGTGCGGCGTGCTGCTGAGCTGCTTTGTGCTGACGGTCGCCGGTGCACCCGTTTCTATTGTGGTCGTGGCGGTCGGCGTGTCCTTTATCTTTGGTATGCTCGGCATCGTGGTCGAGTACGCGCGTCGCCGCCGTTTTCTGCGTCAGCTGGAGCGCGCGGCCGAGGAGCTCGAGAGCCCCGCATGGGTGCAGGAGATGGTGCAATGCCCGACCTATGCCGAGGGCGAGCTCGAGTACGAGGTCTTGCGTCGCGTGGGCAAAGCTGCTTGCGACGAGGTTGCCGAAGGCCGGCGTCAGACCGATGACTATCGCGACTATATCGAGAGCTGGGTCCACGAGGCCAAGCTGCCCCTGGCGGCGGCCCACCTGATTTTGGAAAACCTGGACGGCAGCGAAGACGACCTGTCGCGCGTGGATGACCTGGGCCGTGAGCTGGCTCGCGTGGAGCGCTATATCGACCAGGCACTGTACTACGCGCGCTCGGAAGTCGTGGAGCGGGACTACCTGATTCGCCGCTGGGATCTCAAGACCTTGGTGACGGGCGCGATTAAAGCCAACGCGCGCGAGCTCATCGCGGCGCACGTGGCCCCGGTGTGCGAGAACCTCGACTTTGAGGTCTTTACCGACGAGAAGTGGCTCGAGTTTATCTTGGGGCAGCTCATCCAGAACAGCATTAAATACGCGTGCGAGGACGGCGCGAAGATCGTGTTTTCGGGCGCGTTGCTGGACGAGGGTCTGGCGAGTGAGCGCATTGAGCTCACTGTTGCCGATAACGGCTGCGGCGTGAGTGCGGCAGACCTGCCACGCGTGTTCGAGAAGGGCTTTACCGGCGACAACGGCCGCACCACCAAGCGCGCAACGGGCATCGGCCTCTATCTGGTGGCACGCCTGTGCTCCAAGATGGGCATCGACGTCACCGCGGCATCCGATTCCGGCGAAGGCTTTGTTGTCACGTTTGCCTTCTCAACCAACAAGTTCCAATACTTTGAGTAGTCAGCCCGTATAGCGTAGACGTTCAGGATCTTCCCATTTAAGAAGAAATCAGGCTTTTCGGCAGCTATATTCCCGAACGGGAACATTGCTAATGTAGTCAACACTATATTCCCGTACATGAACATAGTGCTACAGTTTTATACTATGTTCACGGGCAGGAATATAGCTGGAGGCGTTATGAGAACGGTGACAACGATTAAAAAGCTGGATGGGCGCGTCAAGCTCAAACCGTCGGAAGCCGCTTTCTCGGAGCGCACGGTTTTCGATCCCTCTGAGATAGGGAAGGCCCTTAGGCTCAGAAGGCGTGAGCTCGGCTTGACTCAACGTGACGTCGCGACTATGACGGGTCGCAGCCTTCGTGTGATTGGTGATATCGAACGGGGGCGGACAACGGTCGAAATTGGTGTCATTTTCGATTACGCCTCCATCGTGGATATTGATTTTATTCTGAAGGTGAGGGGGAAGTAATGGATGGCACGCTGTTCGTTCACCGTGAGTTTAATGGGTCTTACCAGCTGGTCGGCATATTGGAGGAAAATGCGGGGTTTCCGATATTCACCTATAGCCCCAAATATCTCGAGAGCGGTGATGCGGCGCCGATTTCGATCTCGCTGCCGTTGACGGCCGAGACATTTAGTCCGGACGCAACGGGTTCCTTTTTCTCCGGCATCATTCCGGAGGGGCAGCTCAACAGGGACCTTGAGAAAAGGGCGCGAGCGGAACGCGGAGATTACTTCAAGGTACTCGATTTGGTCCGCGATGAACCCGTCGGCGCCCTGGTTCTGACGCGAGAGCCTTCGGGCGACAGCCTCGAAATGGACTATGAAGAGATAGGTGCGGAACAGCTAAGCGGGCTGGCATACGCACCGGCGGAGGTTGCTTTTGATTTAGCGCTAGAGAGTCGAATCTCCCTTGCAGGTGCTCAGGCGAAGATCGGTCTCTACCATACGGGCGATGACCCATGTGGTGGATGGTACCTGCCTCATGGAGCGGCTCCATCCACGCACATTCTCAAGGCGGGGTCGAAAACGTTCCCGGGCGAGACAGTGTGCGAAGCGATGTGCGTGAGAGCCGCCTCTCTGATGGACCTATCGGCCGAAGAGTGTTTTCTTATCCGAGTTGAGGATGCCGAGCCAATTATCGCCGTGAAGCGATTTGACCGAGTAACGTCTGATGCCGGACGCTCGGTTGACGGATTGCCAATTCCATACCGTTTGCATCAGGAAGATGTTTGTCAGGCCAAGGGCGTCTCGCGTGAGCTTAAATATGAGCCGACGGGCGTCAATTACCTGGGGCTTATCGTCGATGCGGTGCGAAGGGCGTCGACGAATCAAATGGAGGACAGGTTCCTTGTCGGCTATAACCAGCTGTTCGACTATGCCGTAGGTAACTGTGATAACCATCTAAAGAACTGGTCGCTCGTATGGGACGAAAGTTGGAAGCAGGTGAGGTTGGCGCCGCTCTATGACGTGCTGTGCACAACGGTTTACCCCAGTCTCGTTCGTGAGATGGGCGTCTCGTTTGGTGGGAGCCGCAAGATTGACGAAGTAACGCGCGGGTCGGTGATGAGCCAAATGATTGGGGCGGGTTTGCCCGGGGGAATTGTCGCCGGAATGATTGCTGATACCTGCAATGAGGTTCCAGACGCGCTAAGAGACGCCGCGCGCGGTCTCAAAGAAGAGGGTTTTCCCGAAGCGGAGGTAATGTTCGAGAAGATCATTCCAGAAGTGCAAGCTCGTCTAAGCAGGATCGCCTTATAGTAAAAACGTGCCATCCCAAACAAAACGTGCCGCCCCAAACGGGGCGGCACGCCATTTTTCTATCAGATAACTCGCTGAAGTACGGTGACGAAGGCGCAAGGCCGGGAGGGGTTATCTAAGCCGACATCCCGCAGCCGCGAAGCGGCGAGGACGTCGGCGTGATAACCCCGCAGGCCTTGCGCCGGCGGGAAGGAACCTACTTCACGACCAAGATGTCGCAGTCGGTGTTGCGCAGCAGGAACGTCGAAATCGAGCCCAGGAGCGCATACTTGATCGAGGACAGGCCGCGTGCGCCGCAGAGCACCAGGTCGGGCTTGACCACGTCGAGCATCTCGTCCTTGAGCGTCTCGCGAATACGGCCGGCGCGAATCATGACCTCGACCTCGGGAATGTCGGGATTGGCCTTGGCCTCTTCGAGTTGCTTGGCAATGGAGTTCTTAAATGCCTCCTCTAGGCCGTTGACCAGATCGACCGGATAGGAACCGGCGCTCTCGAGCGCCGTTGAATCGATAACGTGGCCGATTATCAGCTTGGCGCCGTTGTTCGCGGCGACCTTGATGGCGCGTGCGAGCACAAAATCCTGCTGCTCAGTACCGTCGAGTGAAACAAATACCTTGGTGTAGCCCTCGTTCATGGTTTCCTCCTTGGTCTATCGCACGGGCGTGGGGCTCGTGCATCGGGCGGGCGCGGATGCGTGGCCGCCGGACACTTTATCTTGTTGCAGTTATACCCAAGGATTTGGGTTTGACCGCTCGCAATTCTGTGAACGGGCGAGTTTTTTGGTAAGGGTGGGCGCGGCCGCGGCCGAACGGTTGATAATGGGACATCGCCCGCACCGTCCGCAGAACAATATCGGCGGGTGTCTAACGAGGGGGTCCCTTTGGATATCATTGAGCTTCTAAAATCTGCCTTCATGGGCCTGGTCGAGGGCATCACCGAATGGCTGCCTGTTTCGTCGACCGGTCACATGATCTTGGTGGACGAGTTCGTCAAGATGAACGTGAGCGAGACGTTCTGGAATATGTTCCTGGTCGTGATTCAGCTTGGCGCCATTTTGGCCGTCTGCGTTTTGTTTTTCTACGACCTCAACCCGTTTTCTCCCAGCAAGGGCAAGGAGGGCCGTCGCGACACCTGGGTGCTATGGGGCAAGATTGTGCTCGGCTGCATTCCCGCCGCGGCGATCGGTCTGCCGCTTAACGACTGGATGGAGGAGCATTTCTACAATGCTCCCGTCGTGGCGTTGGCGCTCATTGTGTACGGCGTGCTGTTTATCGTGATCGAGAACTGGCGCGCGAACAAGCGCGACCAGGCTGCTCTTGCCGGTTCGTTTGGT
>JAGZWV010000111.1 GCA_018378775.1 Collinsella sp.
ATGAGTCCTAGGCCCTTTCGACACCACCTATATTGCGAATCAGCACCGCCGCCCACCCGACCGAATATTGCCGTTCGGCACCGCCATTAAATGCCTTCCCGCGCATCCCCGTTACGCTCGGGCTGCCATGCAGTCCAGAGAACGAGGAGGTTCCACATGGCGAGAAGGATCAGGGCCAGGGAGGTCCTGAGGCTGAGGTCGGTGAACGGGCTTTCGCAGAACGCGATCGCCCGCACCGCCCACGTCTCGAAGCACAGCGTCCAGGACGTGCTGGAAGCCGCGAGGGAGCGGGGCGTCTCCTGGGAGGACGTCGAGGGGATGTCCGAGGAGGCCGCCTACGCGCTGCTGTTCCCCGGCAGGGGCGACGCCGGGTCGGTGCACGCCGACCCCGACTGGGCACGCGTCCACCGCGAGCTCGCGAGGACCGGCGTCACGCTCAAGCTCCTGCACGCGGAGTATGCCGACGGGTGCGCGGAGGCCGGCGCGCCGTCGATGTCCTACGACAGGTTCTGCAAGCGCTACCGCCAGTACACGGTGTCGCGCAACGTGGTGAGCCGCGTCGGGCACAAGGCGGGCAGGAACATGGAGGTCGACTGGTCGGGGCCCACGATGCGGCTCGTGGACCCCGCGACCGGCGAGGTCAGGAAGGTGTACCTGTTCGTGGCCTGCCTCCCGTTCAGCCGGTACAGCTACGTCGAGCCGACGCTCGACATGAAGCAGGATACATGGCTGCTGTGCCACGTGCACGCCTTCTCCTTCCTGGGAGGCGCGACGCCCTGCATCGTCCCCGACAACCTGAGGACCGGCGTCACCGCCCACCCCAGGGCCGGGGAGCCGGTACTGAACGCGGCCTACGAGGAGCTCGCCGCGCACTACGGCTCCGCCGTGATCCCGGCGAGGGTCAGGAGGCCCCGCGACAAGCCGAGCGCCGAGAACGAGGTCTGGGCCGCCGCGACCTACGTGATAGCGGCGCTTCGCGACGAGGTGTTCACCGACATGGCGGCCCTCCGCGCCGCCGTCGCCCGGAGGGTCGCGGAGCACAACGACGCGCCGTTCGCCAAGCGCGAGGGCTCGAGGCGCGAGGTGTTCGAGGAGGTCGAGCGCCCGCTGCTGAGGCCCCTACCGGCCGAGCCCTTCGAGGTGTGCGAGTGGGTCTACGGCCGCAAGGTCCAGGCCAACTGCCACGTCGCGTGCGCCCGCAACTACTACTCGGTGAGCCACCTGCTCGTCGGCTCGACGGTCGACCTGCGCGTCACCGAGGGCAAGGTGGAGGTCTTCTCCGGCGGCGAGCGCGTGGCCACGCACCCCAGGTTCCCGTCCTACGCGAGGAACCGCTACTCCACGCGCGGCTCGGACATGCCCGAGGGCAGGGCGTGGTCGGACTGGGACGCGCCGCGCATCCGCGCCTGGGCCTCGAGGGTCGGGCCCTCCTGCTCCGAGCTGGTGGACAGGGTGTTCGCCTGCTACGAGTTCGACGAGCAGGGCTTCAACGCCGCGCTCGCCGTGCTCAGGCTGTCCAGGCGCTACACCCCGGCGAGGCTCGAGCGGGCGTGCGGGATGGCGCTCGCGACCGGGAAGAGGTCGCCGCGCTACCGCGACGTCGAGCCCGTGCTGAGGTCGGGGCAGGACAGGGCGCCAGCCGGCGAGGCGTCCGGGGACTGCGGCTACGTGCGCGGCTCCGGCTTCTACGGGGAGGAGTGAGCATGGACGTCAACGCGGAGACCGCCCGCAAGCTCAGGGAGATGGGGGCGGCCGAGCTGCTCGCCGCCCTCTCCGCCCAGGACGAGGCCGTGTGCGCCGGGATGGCGGTCGCCGAGCGCGTCCAGATGGCGGTGGACGAGGCGCACTCCGACTTCATCACGCAGAAGGTCCGCAACCTGACGAGGAGGGCCGGCCTCAGGTACCCCGAGGCCGACGTCCGCTCGGTCGACTTCTTCGAGGGCCGCGGCCTCGACAGGGTGGCGGTGGCCGAGCTCGCGACCTGCGGGTTCGTCGGGCGCGGCGAGAAGATGGTTCTCCAGGGCCTCACCGGCACGGGCAAGACCTACCTGGCCTGCGCGCTCGCGAAGGCCGCCTGCGCCAGGAGGGTGAGGTCGTGCTACGTCCGCCAGCCCGACCTCGTGGACCTCTGGCGCGAGAGCCGTGACCGGCCCGGCGGCGAGCGCAAGCTCGTCCGCAAGTACGGGGCGTTCGGCCTGCTCGTGATAGACGAGTGGCTGCTCGACAGGCCGGACACCGAGTTCAGGTCGATGCTGCTGGAGCTGATGGAGCTGAGGTACGGCACGGCCTCGACCGTATTCTGCACCCAGTTCAAGAAGAAGGACTGGCACCCGAGGCTCGGCGGCGGGGTGCATGCCGACGCCATCATGGACAGGATCGTGCACAACGCGGTCTGGGTCGACATGGGCGAGGCCAACATGCGGCAGCGCCGCGGATAGACCGGTAGCAATAAAAAAGCACCGGGGCCAGTGTCGGCCCCGGTGCCCAAGCGCGATATCGGCGGTGCTGTTTCGCGATATTCAACAGTGCTCAAGCGAGCAAATACTCA
>JAGZWV010000112.1 GCA_018378775.1 Collinsella sp.
CCTCCGTCGCCAGGAGGAAGAGCTCGACCTTCTCCCTGCTGTACATGCGAACCTCCAGTCCGGACCGCTTCACGGTCCAACTTTCTGTCCGCACCCCCTTCTGCCGCAAACAGGAACTATTCCACCGCAAGTTATAAAAGGGTCATGAGGAGCGCGTTTTGCCGAAGGCCTTAAGCACCGCCGTCACGGGGCCAGGCTGAAAACGGCGGCGTACGTCGTCCAAGCGCCCGGGAATATCGATGTGCTGCGGGCAGTGACGTGCGCATTTGCCGAATTTGACGCAATTGCTCACCAACTTGGGCTCGCCCGTGCGCACCGCGCTCGCCGTAAAGTACTGCGATAGACCCGTAAACCAGCTGTGCGCATAGCTTGCGTTGTAGGCGGCAAAACACCCAGGGATATTGATGCCTTTAGGGCACGGCATGCAATAGCCACATCCCGTACAGGGCACGCGATTCGATTTCTCAAACTCTCCCAGCACACGCGCGATGGTATCGAGCTGCTCCGTCGTCATCGAATCCGGCAGTGCGCGATCAGCCAGTGCCACGTTCTCATCCACTTGCGCGGTATCGGTCATACCCGATAGCAGCATCGTCACCTGAGGATGATTCCACACCCACGAAAGCCCCCAGGCGGCAGGAGTGCGCAAATGCTGGTCACGGGCGCTATCGAGCGCGGCGCGGGCCCGCGGCGGCAGCTTGCCCGCCAGACGCCCGCCCAACAGTGGCTCCATCACAAACACCGCGAGCCTGCGCTCCGCAGCCGCCATGAGTCCTGCCGTTCCCGCTTGATAGCGCTCACCGGCATAGTTGTACTGTATCTGGCAAAAATCCCAGTCATACGCGTCAAGCATTGTCAGGAAATCCGCCGCGCTGCCGTGATACGAAAAGCCAATCTGGAGAATGCGCCCCGCCGCCTTTTGACGCACGATCCAGCCCTCGATGCCCAACGCCACCACACGTTCCCACTGGGCGGGCGAGGTGATGTTGTGCATGAGGTAATAGTCGATACGGTCGGTCCGTAGCCGACGCAGCTGTTCGTCAAAGAAACGGTCGAAATCCTCTGCGCAAGTACACGAAGCGTGCGGCAACTTAGTCGCCAGCAACACCCGGTCGCGCAGTCCCAAGCGCTCAAGCGAGGCGCCCACGCACACCTCGTTGCCGGGATAGAGATACGCGGTATCCAGATAATTAATCCCCTGCTCCACCGCACGGGAAATGATGGCATCGGCCGTCTTCGCATCGGGATGTCCCGGCGCACCGGGAAACCTCATGCAGCCCAGACCCAGAGCAGATATTCGGTTACCACTTTTGGCGTCAACGCGGTATTGCACGGACCCTCCCTTCGCCATCAGCGCTCGGCAAGGCGAAACACAATGGTCACGCGGCCGAAACATCGTGGAATCGCAATCGAGAACGTATCGTAACGCAGCAGAAATCGAGCTGTCACGGCACCGCTTTAACATCAGCAAAAAGCCCGATGAAGGGAGGCGAGCGTGACCACACGTGAGGATGCCCACCCCTATCCCGGCGAGCAATACATCCTCTCGGTCGACCGCTATCAGATCGAGGTCATGGACCATCTGGACGAGCTTCCCGCCACAGGCGCCGTCATCTTCTGCACCTTCCCCAAGATGCGCGATGGCGTTGGATATCCCGCACGCGTTTTCGCGGCCTGTTCCACGGCATAAGCGCACAGTGCAATAGTTTCTTTTTCATAACAGCAGCCCCGCGCATCCACCGATCACCCTGGCAGCATACAATCCATCAGGCGCCCCTTACGCGGGCGCCTTTTATATGAAGAGATGATTCACATGCAGATCAACAAGGTCACCTTTGTCGGCAAGGGCGGCGTCGGCCTACTCTACGGCAGCATGATTGCCAAGGCCCTCGGCAACGACGCCGTCGAATACGTTATGGATGACGCCCGTTTTGAGCGTCACGCAGGCGACGCCCTTACGGTCAACGGCGAGCCCTGCGCACTCAAGTCAGTGCGCGCCAGCGAGGCAACGTCCGCCGATCTGGTCATTCTCACGGTCAAGACGACGGGACTCGACCAAGCACTCAAGACTATGGAGCGCGTCGTGGGACCCAACACGCTCATCGCCTCGCTGTGCAACGGCATTACGAGTGAGCAAAAGATTGCCGAGCGCTTTGGCTGGAAGCATACCGTTCTTGGTATTTGCCAGGGCATGGACGCCGTGTTCCTCGACGGCGCGCTCACCTTTACCAATACGGGCGAGATTCGCTTTGGCGCGGCAGCAGACACCGAGCCCGCTACCGTCACCGCCATCGACGAGCTCTACACACGCTGCGGCATCGCCCATACCGTCGAGAGCGACATTGCGCACCGCATGTGGGCCAAACTCATGCTCAACGATGGCATCAACCAGACCTGTATGGCGTACGGCGGGACCTACGGAAGCGCCACGGAGCCGGGCTCCGAGCAGCGTCGCTGCTTTGTTTCCGCCATGCGCGAAACGCTTGCGGTCGCCAACGCCGAGGGC
>JAGZWV010000113.1 GCA_018378775.1 Collinsella sp.
CCTGTAGCTCAGTTGGTTAGAGCGTCCGGCTGATAACCGGGAGGTCACAAGTTCGAATCTTGTCAGGTCCACCATCAAAACTGTGAAGAGCCCTGGGGCGTTGCCTCGGGGCTTTTTTCTTACCCACAGAAGGTAGTCAAAAAAGCTCTGTCTCAAATTAACTACTTTGATTTTGTGTGCTGCGCGAAAGTTTGGGTAGTATAGCTATTCAATGCGGCGGGCCGCCGCATGTTAACCGCTACGTACCGGAGGTGTTCCATGGTTCGTGTCGACATAGAGACTATCGTCATGGCCGCCGGTCCCGTGCCATCGCTTATCGTGCTTCGCGAACGCTGCAGCAAGTCGGATTCCCCCGCGCCGCTGCGCTCCCTCTCCATCCAGACTGGTTCGTTTGAAGCTGCTGCCATTAGCCGTGGCATCGATAGCGGCCGCGCCGAGCGCCCAATCACGCACGACCTGCTGCTCGACACCGTCGACGCCCTGGGTGCCAAGCTCGAACGCGTCGAAATCGTCCGCGCCGAGCCGCCCGTGTTTTACGCGACGGTTGTCGTGTTGGCCGATGGCAGCGAGCATAGGATCGACGCGCGCCCGAGCGACGCCATCGCCCTCGCCGTACGCAGCAATGCCCCCATGTTCGTTGAAGACGACATCATGAATCGCTTGGGCACCGTCTCGCCGCACGCCGAGGAAGTCGACGACGAGCAAGAGTTCGAAAAGTTCGATGAGTTCGTCCACACGCTCTCGCCCGATGATTTTTAAATGCTCGACAAACACGCGACGGAGTGCGCGCTCATGAGCGTCGGAGTTTCTGCTGAGGCGGCTGCGATCGCCCGCGAGGCCCAGATGCGCTCTGAGGCGTCCGAGGCGGCACGCATTGCCTATGTGACGCAGGCCCGCACGCTTCGCGAACGCCGCGGCTCGTTTATCAAGATGGTTGTCATCTCCGCCCTTGTCGCGGCAATCTGTTCGCGCCTTCGTGGTACAGTTGGTGCGCTTGGGTTTTCGATCTCTACGGGCCTGGTGATCTGGGGTGTGGTCGACGCGGTAATGCTGACCAGTCAGATCAAGGTGCTCGACAAGCGCGCGATGGATATGATGCGCGCCCGCGACGCTGCCGCCAAGATCGCCGCCGAGGCACAGGAACTGTAACGACGCCGGACTCGATGGGAAGGTCTAAAGATGGCACAGGATATGCAGGACGCCGGTAACGTCTCCGCCGAGCTCGACGCCATGGTGTGTGACCTGATTGGTGCGTTCTTGGACGACCTTGCCGCCGGCGAGAATCCGGGCGTAGTTGTGGCGATTGAGGACGCTGCTTCCAACCGATATCTGGCGGCGCTCGACGAGGACGGCGAAGAGGCGTGCCTCGAGGCGGCCACCAACTTTATCTCCGAACACAAGATGGGTCTTAAGGACGAGGGCCTGGGCCGTATCGCCCGATATGCCATCGGCTACACCGGCTGCGTCGAGGTTGACGGCGGCTATCACGATGCTCTGCTCGTGAGCTTCTTCGAAACCACGCTCGAGAGCGGTTTTTCGGCATATGTGCTGTATGAGGGCATGGGCGCCGGCGATGGTTTTATGTGGAGCGACCCTGAACCTGCAGGTGAGGAAACCCCTCTCATCTAAAATCGCTAAAATAAACGAGTTTTCGGTAAAAGGCTCAATATTCCCGCCGAGCGTTGCATTGCTGGGTGGGTCGCATACGCGTGCCGGTTGTATATAGATAGAAGATAGGGGAACTACATGCGCGTAGACAATCTGAGGAACATCGCCATCATCGCTCACGTCGACCACGGCAAGACGACGATGGTCGACAAGCTCCTGCGTGCCACGGACGCCTTCCGTGCCAACCAGCAGGTCGAGGACCGCGTCCTGGATTCCAACGACCAGGAGCGCGAGCGCGGCATTACGATTCTCGCCAAGAACATCTCTATCGAGTACAAGGACGTCAAGATCAACGTCATCGACACCCCGGGCCACGCCGACTTCGGCGGCGAGGTCGAGCGCGTGCTGCGTATGGCCGACGGCGCCCTGCTGCTGGTGGACGCCTTTGAGGGCCCCATGCCCCAGACCCGCTTCGTGCTGCGCCACGCTATCGACACCGGCCTTAAGATCATGATCGTCATCAACAAGATCGACCGTCCGGGTGCTAACCCCGAGAAGGCCTACAACGACTGCCTGGACCTCATGGCCGACCTGGGCGCCACCGACGACCAGCTTGAGTTCGCCATGGAGCACGTGGTCTACGCCAGCGCCATGAATGGCTTTGCCCGCCTTGACCCCAACGACGGCAATATGGACATGTACCCGCTGCTCGATATGATCATCGACGACATGCCCGCGCCCGAGGTTGACGAGAACGCCCCGCTGGCTATGCAGTGCGTGACCATCGACCACTCCAACTTCGTTGGCCGCATCGGCATCGGTCGCGTGTACTCCGGCACCATCCATCAGGGCGACCAGATTCTGGTTGTGAAGAACGACGGCTCCAGCGCC
>JAGZWV010000114.1 GCA_018378775.1 Collinsella sp.
TGCGTTTGTCGCGGTATGCGTGCGCATCTACCGCAAGGGCACCTGCGCCGACTGCGCTCAGGGTGGCGTTTGCACGGGGCATTGCTCCAACAAAAAGACGTGCGCCGCACTTAAGGGCGTAGACAAAATCGCCGAAGACTTGGGCCGCGGTATTCATTAGTCGACCGGCGTTTGGGCATGTTTGACTGCGAATACGGCAGTTGCTGATAGGATAAGTACGTTAGCAACTGCCGCCGAGCGGCTCAAACGAAAGGAAGCCTGTATGGAGTCCTCTGCCTATCCGATGCTCTTTAGCCCGATCAAGGTCGGTACGACCGAGGTCAAGAACCGCGTCTTTATGCCGCCGGTATCCACCAACCTGGCCGATCATGGCTATGTGACCGATGACTTGGTCGATCATTACCGTGCCCGCGCCAAGGGCGGCGTGGGCCTCATCGTCACCGAGGTCGTGACGGTCGAGCCCACCTATACCTATCTGCCGGGTGATATGTGCTGCTACGACGACACGTTTATCCCCGGCTGGGAAAAGCTCGCCGCGGCCGTCCACGAGTATGGCTGCAAGATCATGCCGCAGCTCTTCCACCCCGCCTACATGGCCTTTAACATTCCGGGCACGCCGCGCCTGATCGCTCCGTCCTTTGTGGGTCCGTCCTATGCCCGCGAGGCGCCGCGCCCCATTACGGTGGATGAGATCCACGAGCTCACGCATCAGTTCGGTGACGCTGCCGTGCGTATGCAGAAGGCCGGTGTCGATGGCGTCGAGGTCCATGCGGCACACGCCCACGGCATGCTCGGCGGCTTTTTGACCCCGCTCTATAACAAGCGTACCGATGAGTACGGCGGCTCGCTCGACGCCCGTATGCGCTTCTTGCTCGAGGTTATCGCCGAGATTCGCGAGCGCTGCGGCAAGGACTTTATCATCGACGTTCGCATCTCGGGCGATGAGTACACCGATGGCGGTCTGACCCTCAACGACATGATCTACGTCTCGCGTCGCCTGGAGAAGGCCGGCGTCGACATGATTCATGTGTCAGGCGGCACCACCATTAAGCGCGGCTCCGCGATTCCCGCCGCCGGTACCCAGCAGGCCTCGCACGCTGCCTGCTCGCGCGAGATCAAAAAGCACGTGAACATTCCTGTTGCCACGGTCGGCCGCATTAACGAGGCATGGATTGCCGAGGAGCTGATCGAGGACGGCGCCGCCGACATCTGCATGATGGGCCGCGCCAATCTGTGCGATGCCGAGTTCTGCAACAAGGCCGCTGCCGGCAACGCCGATGACATCCGCCCCTGCATTGGCTGTCTGCGCTGCCTGAACGGCATTATGTTTGGCAAGCGCATCTCCTGCACCGTCAATCCGGACGTGGAGCGCGACGAGGCCGGCTACGAGCCTGCCGCTACGCCCAAGAACGTGCTGGTCGTGGGCGCTGGTCCCGCAGGTATGGAGGCGGCCTACATTGCTGCCAAGCGCGGGCACCACGTGGTGCTTGTGGACAAGCAGGACGAACCGGGCGGCGAGATGCGCATCGCGGCTGTTCCGCCGGCAAAGCAGGAGCTTACGCGCGTGATCAAGTATCAGTATCGCCGCCTGGCCGAAGCGGGCGTAACGTGCGTCTTTGGTACCGAGCTATCTGCTGAGGATATTCAGCGCGACTATGCCGGCTACGAGGTCGTTTTGGCCTACGGTGCCGAGCCTATCGCTCCGGCCTTTATGCAGGGCTTTAAGCAGGTCATGACGGCTGACGACCTGCTGGGCGGCAACGCCTTCCCGGGCAAGAAGATCGTCATCGTCGGCGGCGGTACCGTCGGCTGCGAGACTGCCGACTATCTGGCTCCGCTGGTCAACGACCTGTCGCCGGCCAATCGCGATGTCACCGTCATCGAGATGACCAAGACGCTCGCTGCCAACGAGGGCGGCGCCGGCCGCGCGGTGCTCATCACGCGCATGCTTTCCAAGGGCGTTCACGTGCTGACCGAGGCCAAGGTAACCGAGATTACCGAGGACACCATCAGCTACGAAAAAGATGGCGAGATCCACACTATCGCCGATGCCGATACGCTGGTGCTTGCCATGGGCTATCGTCCCAACACCAAGCTGGCCGACGACCTGGCCGCTGCCGGTGTTGCCACCCACGTGCTGGGCGACGCCCAGAAGTGCGGCAACATCCGCGATGCCATCGGCGATGGCTACAAGGTTGCCTGCGAGCTCTAGTCAACCCCTTGTTGCGTGGGGGCAGGTTACTTTGCACCAACTTGGCGCATGTAAACCTGGCCCCATTGACGAGGTTTCCGCCATCCCAGGGCGGCTACATGGAGTAGCGCCCGTGCGCATCGATTCCCTCTCATAGATGTGCGGCACAAAGAACCCCGAGCTCACACGAGCTCGGGGCCTTTTTACGGGCTTTAGCCTGTGCGGGGCGCGCAGCGCGCCGCATCAGAAACCACCCGCTATGCGGGTGGGGCCAAACGGCTTTACAAAGCCGCCCCCTCG
>JAGZWV010000115.1 GCA_018378775.1 Collinsella sp.
TCTGCCGCACGTCGTCAGGAAGGACCGGACGGAACGGGCCGCGGTCGGCATCGCCATGGGCGACCTGATCCGCATGACCGTCGCCCCGTCCCTGCTGGACTGCGGCGCCCGCCGGAACACCATCCACTGGTGTTCAGTGGACGACCTGCGGTATCTGATCCGCACCATCGCGGACCCGGAACATGCGAACGACCGTCCACCGGTCAACAGGGACGATCCGACCGTGACCTGGTGCGAGGAAGCCAAGGAACACGACTACATCACGTTGGACTCGTGCGTGGCGCGCACCTACTGGATCTACCAGTGGCCCGACTTCGACGTGCAGGCCGGATGGATACGCGACCTGGTCACCGACCGGCGCATGATGGCGTTCTGCCATATCTGGCGTCCATTGACGATGGAACAGTCCGAAGCGGAACTGCGCAACCGCAAGAGCAGTATGCGCCAACGCGCCAAACTCCAGGACCAGCGTGAGAAAAGCCGCGACGAACGCCGTGAGGAGAAGGAGCAGCGGCTGCGTGAACTGGAACAGGAGGCCAACTGGCCCGACACCGACCACCAGGGATACGTCACCCTGTTCGCGTCCAGTCTGCCGGAACTCGACGTGTTCGACCGCGACATGCAGAACAAGGCCAAGAACTGGCATATGAAACTCAACCCGATGAAGGGCCAGCAGCGTGCCGCGTTGACGACCATCCTTCCCCTCGGCATCTGATCGGGACGGTCGACATGGACGATCGATGGATGCGGGCGCTTCTGCGTCCGCTAGACCTGCTGGCCTTCCTGTCCATGACGCCCGTCCCGTCGGATGCGCGCACCCCGCATCCAGGGCGCGTCCCGCCGGCGCGGCGTCCCATTCCCGGAAGGGCGTCGGACGGGGACTGGACCGTCCGCTGGCCGCGTCCGCCGCCGGCCCGCGCCCGGCGATAACGGCCCGCCGGCCCGTGAACTAGCTGAAGGACCGCGGCCGGGGGCTGCGGGGGAACGGAGAAAAATGAAAGATATGACCGTGGAGACGTTGAACTTCATCATTCTCTGCATGGGACTGCTGTTCGTGATGGCGGGAATCCTCCTGATCGTGGGAAAGCTGGCCGGGAAACGTCCGTCGTCCATTGCGGGCGACGTGCTCATGATCGCATGGGGGCTTCTCTGCGTCATCCCCGAATTACGGTCGTGGATGCTCGCACGTGCCACCGACCTGGAACACACACTGGAGGCCATGTGGGCGGGGCTCGATGGCGACGGCCGGATGCTTGTCTACATCTTCGCACTGTGGCTCATGGGCGCAATCGTCATAATGGTGGGAGGCCGTCGATGACATCGATCGACGGATTGTTCGCAATATTGGAGGACCGGGGCCTGATGCCCGCGGTCGCATTGTTCTCGCTCTCGGCCGTTCTCGGGCTTCTCTACCTGAGCTCTGGGAACCTCAAGGCGCCGAACCCCCACCTCCGACAGGACGTGGATGCCAGGCATTCCATGCGCAGTGACATGGCCCGTCTTCCGATTCGAGGAATGACCTTGAATCGGGCTTGGACGGCTTATCTACCACGCTTCCCCGTCACCCGCGTTCCGCGATAACGGATGCCAGTCATGTGGGCTCGTTGAAATGACAACAATCACAGAAAGACAAGCGTATGTACAAGGCCACGCTCGTCGTGAAAGACGACAACAAGGCCGGCATGTTCGACACGGACGGTCTGCCTGTGGGAAAGGGGAAGTGACATGAAGGACTGCAATCCGGTGGACGCGGTCGAATGCCCGCACTGTTCCACCGTGTTCCAGGTGCGGACATTCGACACGGACGGCGCGGGATATGCCATATGGGACGGGTGCGAGACGGTGCCCGTGTTCTGTCCGCTGTGCGGAGGACGGATAGGCGGGAGATGATCTGCCGGCTATCGCATGTGTTTATGGTCAAATAAACGTGTACGGCGTCACCACCAAATCTGAACGGCATAAGCGTTCATATTGGACACGGACGGCGGACGGAAATGGCATCGGCCGACACCGGTGCGTGTTCAACAGAGTATCAGGCAGCTCGAGACGAAAGGCCTGACGCATACGCAGATAGCTAGGGAACTGGGCGTTTCGCGGACGACCGTGGTCAAGTACGCGACCCGCGACTATTCGCCGACGCCCACGGCGGGGAGGGAGGGAAGCCGGTCATTGGTCGTCGGCGAGTACGCGCGCAAGGCCGACGAATGGCTCGAGGCCGACCGGCGCATGCCACGCAAACAGCGGCACACCGCCCGGCGCGTACACGAGCGGCTCGTGGAGGAATGCGGCTTCGAGGGCAGTTATTCGTCGGTGCAGCGATGGGTCAAGCGCTGGCGCCAACGCCACCGCGGCGAGGCCGAGGGGTTCAGTGAGCTGGAATGGGCGCCGGGCAGCGCGCAGGTCGATTTCGGCCAGGCCCTGGCCGTGGTCGCCGGCGTGGAACGGACCGTGCATTTCCTGGTGGTCTCGTTCCCGTACTCGAACATGAGATACGTGGCCGCGCTGCCGGGAGAGACCGCGGAATGCGTGTGCCATGGTCTGAACAAGGTGTTCTCCCATGCCGGCATGGTCCCCCGCGTGCTAGTGTTCGACAACGCCACCGGGGTCGGCCACCGCAGGGCCGACGGGACCGTCACCCAGACGAGGCTGTTCTCGCTGTTCTGCGCGCACTACGGCTTCGAGACGAGGTTCTGCAACCCCTATTCCGGCTGGGAGAAGGGAAGCACGGAGAACGCGGTCGGTTTCCTGCGCCGCAACCTGATGGTGCCGACGCCGTCCGCGGAGGGATGGGACCGGCTCACGGACGCGTGGTTGGAACGCTGCGACGAGATCGCGCGCGGCGTCCACTACCGCGAGGACGTGCCGATCCGGGACCTGTTCGAGACGGACCTCGACCACATGCTCCCGCTGCCGCCGTCCATGTTCGACGCGTGCGACTGGCGCGGGGTGAAGGCCGACAGGACCGGAACGGTCACGATCGACTCGAACCGCTACCTCGCGGGCCCGAAATGGCATTCCATGCGTCTCATGGCCGGCGTGCGGGCCCTGCGGGTCGAGCTGCGTTCCATGGACGGCGAGCCGATCGTCACGTTGGAGCGCAGGTGGGGGCGCAGCCCCGACACCGCGATGGACCCGCTGTCGCTGCTCGCCATCATCGCACGCAAGCCGCGTTCGTGGGGCGAGAGCCCGATACGCTCCGACTTCCCGGAGGAGACGCGCGCGCTGCTCGACCGGATGGAGCCGCGCGAACGCGGCCTGCTGGTCGACGACATCCGCCACGCGGCCGTGGCGAGCGGCTTCCACGCGGCCGCCATGGCCGTCGCCGAGATCATCGCCGCGGGCAGAAGGCCCGACAGGGCCGCGATCGACCAGACCGCCAGACGGATCGCGCAGGGCGACGGTCCCGAATCGAGGGCCAGGCTCGACGCATACAGCAGGTTCATGAGGGAGGACCGTGATGAGTGAGACGACGGACACCGCGGCAGGCGGGCGCAGGGGCGGCCGGACCGTGAGCAAATCCACCCCGGACGAGGTCATGGGACTCGCATGCGGGCTGCCGTTGACCAGGAGCGTGCTGCGTTCCGTGGTCGCGGACGCCACGCCCGGCCAGCTCGGCGTGCTGGCCGACCTGTTCAGGGCCGAGAACGCCAGCCGGACGGAATCCAGGCGCGCCAGGCTGATCAGGAACGCGGGATTCCCGTGCGTCAAGGGCTTCGACGGATACGACTGGGGCATGGCGTCGTTCCCCGCCGACTGGGGGCGCGAGCAGCTCATGGACCTCGGTTTCGTGGACCGGGCCGAGGACCTCGTGCTCTACGGCGACGTGGGATGCGGCAAGACGCACATGGCGATCGCCACGGGCATGCTGGCGTGCGAGAGGGGCATGCCGGTGAGGTTCTTCACCGCGTCGTCGCTGGTGATGCGTTTGCGGCGGGCGAGGGACGAGAACCGGCTCGACGCGGAACTGCGCGCGATAGGCCGCGCCAGGCTGCTGGTCATCGACGAGCTGGGCTACCTGCCGATCGACATCGACGGGGCCAGGCTCCTGTTCCAGGTCGTCGCGGATTCCTACGAGAAGCGGAGCGTGGTGTTCACCACGAACCTGGAGTTCGGACGGTGGGGCGAGGTGTTCGGAGACGGCGACATGGCCGCCGCGGTCATCGACCGCATCGTGCACCACGGAAGGATCGTCAGGTTCCGTGGCGAGTCATACCGCAACAGCCACTCCCTGATGAAATAAACGAAAAGAGCGGAACCAACCCGGCCGCCGGTGACGGTGTCCATTTTGAACGCCGATGGTGTTCAGATTAACTGGTGACGACACGCAGATTTATTTGACGAAAGACA
>JAGZWV010000116.1 GCA_018378775.1 Collinsella sp.
GGGACGCACATGCACGCCGTTTGCCTGCATGTGGGGCCTGGGTGGCCTCATCTGGATCAAGGTCTTGCTGCCGCGCCTGCTTAAGCTCATCAATATGATTCCATGGAAACGCCGCTACTCTGCTACCGTCATCCTGACCGCCGTCATGTTGATCGACCGCGTCATGACGTTGCAATCGCTCGACTATTGGTATCAGCGCGTCAACGGAACCGTTCGAAATATTCCCGTCGCACAGTTCTATGACAAGCATTTCGATAACGAATATATGGAGAACCGTTTTCAGAGTATGACCATGAGCCCCAAGGACGCCACACGCGTGTAGCAAACGCCAGAGCAAAATAGCTCCAACACATCAAAGCCCGCTGGCAGATCTACATGAACTGCCGGCGGGCTTTCGCTATAGACAGACTCGGATTGCCGACGAGGCCTTACGCCTCGCGCTCGACCTCGCTCACGCACTCGTTCTTGATGGTGCCGACGAGCGACTGCAGCGCATCGACCACATGCGGGCGAATGTCCCCGCCAATGAGCACGAGCATGATGTCGTCACCTACGGCAAGCTCGCCGCTTGCCAGCCACACGCGCACATAGCCGATACCCGGCATCGCGCGCGTGGCCTCGATAGCAGCCTGCACTTTCTGAGCATCGAAGCCGAACACCATGCCGCCCACCCTGCGCCCGGGAGCTACGCCATCGGTTTCGATCCCGCGGACCTCGGACTTGGGCGTCGCGCGCACCACACCGTTATGTGTCAGATACATACCGCACGCAGGTGCCGACGAATCGGCCTTGGCCTCGCGCAGCCAAGCATCAACCGAAGGCATCGTTTTGCCATTCTCAAGCATCATTTCTCCCTTACCGTCATCGAGTAGCCAATTTGGAACGGGGCTTTTTTAGCTACTCTCGAACAACTTATTCCTCGACCGGCGTGAGCACCATGACGGCACGCGTGTTGCTCAGCGATAACGAACGACAGGTCACAAGCGTTGCCACCTTGGTTGCCGAAGCGGCACGATCGATGGCATCGCTCGCCACGGCAGAGGCACCGTCGAGCATCTCGGACAGGTAGTTCTTGAGCCCGTCGTCGCCCTCAAAATTGGGCGTGCGCGCCTTGGCATACGTGTCCTCGACAACTTTGGTCGCCAGTGGTCGCAGTTTATAGGTGGCGTCGCGCGTGATGTAATACACGTACTCTATGCTGTCGAACGTCGCCTGATCGGTCGTATCCGAGATCACATTGAACATCGATCCGTCGTTCATGTGGTGGCCGTAGATCGTGGTCTGCTGGTCAACCATTCCCGGCGCGGTATCGTCACTGTCCAAGAAAATCGCACCCGATGCATTGGACGTACCGTCAAACAGCGTGTTGAGGTATTTGGAGTTGTTATTGGACTGCACCACGGGATAGTTGATGTTGGTTCCCGGCGCGTAAATCCAACCCACAATCTCGGGGTTTGTCTGAGCAAGCGCATCGAAGTCGATAATCGGCACGCCGCTGGCGTCCTTATCGCTTACATATTGCTTCTCGATTTTCTGATACGACTCGCTCGCCTGCTTATAGCCAATCTGAGCATTAATAAAGATAGCGGCGGCGGCGACAATCAGACCGATGCCGATGATGATGAGCAGAATGGGAATAATGGAGCGGCGCTTTTTGCGCGGCGGCTCGGTGTAATCCGACGGCGCGGCATGCGATGAAGACCGGGGCGGCTTCTTAGCGTTGCTATAAGATGAAGGTCGATATGCGGCTGGCGCGTCCTGTCGACGATGCGTCGCCGGTGTCACGGGGCGCGGCGCGCGCGGCTGCTGAGGAGAGGATGCCCGACCCTGCTGCGCCGCATGGGCAGCACCCGGCTTCGATGGATCGGGAATCTGAGAAGCCTTGAATCGTTTTCCCTGATAGTCGGACATGGCTCTCCTTATACTGCGGTGAAACGGCAGAACGCCTAGGCGTCGGCCATCTCCTGCTTCATCTTCTCGATAACCTTGCGGTACTCGGGGTCGCAAGCGCCTAGAATCTGCGTGGCGTAGATGGCGGCGTTCTTGGCGCCGTTGATGGCAACGCAGGCCACGGGCACGCCCGAAGGCATCTGCACCATCGACAGCAGCGAATCCATACCGCCCAGGTCACTCGTCTTCATAGGCACGCCGATGACCGGCAGCGGCGTAAAGGCAGCCACGACACCACCCAGGTGAGCGGCCTTGCCGGCGGCGGCGATAATCACTTTGATACCGCGATCGGCAGCAGTCGAAGCCCACTCGTGGACCTTCGCCGGCGTGCGGTGTGCGCTCGCAATGACGAGCTCATAGGGCACGCCCAGCGCCTCGAGCTCGGCGGTGCAGCCTTCCATAACGCCCAGATCGGACTTGGAACCCATGATGATCCCGACAACCGGCTTTTGATCTGCCATAAACAAAGACCTCCTGTTGAGAGCGGTGACGCGGCGGATCCGCGACCCTTAACTACTGAGAGTAGTATAGC
>JAGZWV010000117.1 GCA_018378775.1 Collinsella sp.
GTCGGTTAGATTGACCTCGTGATTATTGAGCATATGGGGCCCTTTCGATAGTTTCGCATGGTAGCGGTGGGTTCCAAATGCTACAAGGGTAACACCTTGTCGATGCAGGTAAGTACGTGAATGCTGTTACATTTTTATGAGTTGGCAGGCGGCGCGATTGAAGTCGCAGACGTGAGGTTTTGAGCACATTTGTTAACACGGCCGAAACGTTTGCGGGTGAAGCCTGCTTTGGCCATTGCGGGTGTTAGAGCCCCAGGATGCCACAGACAGCCCGGGCAGCCGCTGCCGGGCGATCGCGCAGGCCGTTGTGCGCGCCCGGGATCGTCACGAGAGGGCAATCGAGATATTCGGCAGCCGCTCGCGTGCCAGCCTCGCGGGGCGTGCCAATCGAGAGCTCGCCCAGGAGCACGGCGGCCACCGTTTTTGACGCGCGAACGCTATCCCAATCGGGAACGCAGGTCATAGTAATCCCGTATTCGTTTGCCATGAAACTGCGGCCGTTGCGCAGGGCATGCTTGGCTTCCGCTTCGGTCGTTCCAGGAGCCTCGGGGTCCAAGTCGCCGAGGGCTCCCAAGAAAAGCCGGAGCGCCCTTGAAACCTTTCCAGCCGCAATCATATCGAGCAAAACCGGAGCTGCGCCCATGCCGACGCCTTCGGCCGACACAGCCGGCTCATGCAGAATCGCACGGTCGACGAGATGGGGTTCGGTACGAAGAAGCTCCAGCGCCACCAACGTACCGGCGCTGTGCGCAAGCACATTTGTCGGAGCGCCAACGTGTTCGATCACGGCTTGCAGATCGGCGGCCTGAGCGGCAAGATCATAGCTGCCGTCTGCCGCATCGCTGCTGCCACCACAGCCGCGGCGGTCGTAGGCAATTACGCGGTAGTTGCGACTGAGCTCACAAGCGATGCCGTCGAAAAATGTGCCGTCGACACAAGCGCCGTGCACGCACACCAAGGCAGGAGCATCAGGCGACACATCCGGGTCGGCATATTCGCGACAGGCAATCGTGGTGCCCGCATTCTCGACCGTAAAATCCATGTTGTGCCCCCATCATCAATGCTCATCCAGTTGCACGTCAGCACGGTTGGATGGACCCGCATTGCTTTACGCCTTGTTAACAGATTAACTGTACCCGACCCGAGGCTTTTCATGGCACGGCATCATGAGCGACGTGAAAAAACGAAACTTGTAAAGCAAGAGCCCGCACCTCGCTTTGGAGCCGATGCTATGCTTAGGCGCAATAGTCTTGAGGAGCATATGCCTATGTCTACATTTTTGAATGCCAGCCCCATCTTTGGACCCGTTCGCAGCCGTCGCCTTGGTCTCTCGCTCGGCGTCAACATGATGCCGGCCAGCAGCAAAATCTGCACGTTCGACTGCATTTACTGCGAAAACGGCCTCAACGCCGAGCGCCCCTGCCACGAGCCGTATAACACGGCTGCCGTGGTGCTCGATGCACTCGAGGCAAAGCTGCGCGAGATGGCAGCCGAGGGCGAGCTCCCCGATGTGATCACCTTCGCAGGCAACGGCGAGCCCACCGCCGCACCGGAGTTTCCGCAGGCCATTGCCGGCGCCGTCGCGCTGCGCGACGAGCTTGCCCCAAACTCCAAGATCGCCGTGCTCTCCAACGGCACGCGCGCCGACCGCCCCGAGGTGCACGACGCGCTCATGATGGTCGACGACAACATTCTTAAGCTCGATACCGTCGACCCGGCGTTTATCCAGCTGCTCGACCAGCCCGTTGGCCCCTACGACGTCAAGCACCAGATCGAGACGTTCGCAAGCTTTAACGGTCACGTTATTATCCAGACGATGTTTTTGAGCGGTGAGTACCGGGGCAAGCCCATCGACAACACCGGCGAGGAGTACGTTGCCCCCTGGCTCGCGGCGCTTGAGCGCATTCGCCCGCAGGAGGCGACCATCTACACGGTGGCGCGCGAAACACCGATCGCCGGCCTTGCCAAAGCAGTGCCCGAGGTACTCGACGCCATTGCCGCGCGCGTGCGCGCCCTCGGTATTCCCTGCCAGGTGAGCTACTAGCAAAACCACGCAGCAGCTAGTGCCCGCCATCCCGCCCCATCAGTTGCGGTGATATAGTTCCTATTTGTGCTGTTAAACCGCTTAAATCGGAACTATGTCACCGCAACTTTTATGGCCGCGTGGGTGGGCTATACTAGCTGCGAATGAAAGGAAGTTAGCCATGTATGACAAAGGACCCGTACCCGGCCGCAACGACGCTTGCTGGTGCGGCAGCGGCAAGAAATACAAGAAATGCCATAGCGCCTTTGATGAGCGCCTCGAGCGCTTGTGGGAAGAAGGCTGGGAGGTTCTGCCTCGCACGCTCTACAAGACTCCCGCCGATATCGAGGGCATCAAGCGCTCGGCAGCCATCAACGTGGGCGTGCTCGATTATGTGGGCGAGCATATCGCCGCAGGCATGACCACCAACCAGAT
>JAGZWV010000118.1 GCA_018378775.1 Collinsella sp.
CACGCCCTATAGAACACGTTGTCGGCAAAGAAGTCGGCCGGGGACTCCATGCAGGCAATCTCGCCGTCAAACATCATGGCGACGTCGTCGGCTACCTGCTCGGCAAAGTCCAAATCGTGCGTAGCCGTGATGACGGTGCCGCCAGCCTTCGCATGGCCACGCAGGGCGCGGGCGATAATGCGGCGGCTGAACAGGTCTAGACCCTTGGTGGGCTCATCGAGCAATAGCAGTTCGGGGCCGATTAGCAGCAGTTTTGCCAATGCAAGCAGTTGACGCTGCCCGCCCGAAAGATCGTACGGATGGCGTCCATCCAGACCCGACAACCCCAAGCTCGCCGCACGCTCCCGCGCCAAGTTCTCGTCATATCCGCAGGTCGAGGCCCATTCCATCAGCTCGTCGCGCACCGTCTCGGCAACCAGCAGGGCCTTGGGGTTCTGCGGCAGCAGCGCAGCCGACGCAGCCGTTACCGCCCACAACCGCATGCACCGCGCCAGCCGAAAACGACGCATCGAGCCCGCGCAGCACCCAGCCGGACGCTCGATCGTAGCGAAACCAGCCTTCCGACAGGGTGGTAGCCGACCCGCCGTGCATTTTTTGGAGTATTCTGCTTCCATCCGTGCGCGAGAAGGCTTCCGAGCCGTTCTCGAGCGACGTTTGCGCCACAAATTCGGACGATTTGTCCAATTCCGAACTTTTTTTCGCGCTCGATACGTCCCCGGGCGGCTCCAGAGAGCCCAAATTGTCCTCACGCCTGCTGAATACTCCTTTATTTGCACATCGGATGGCACCCCACCCCAACATGTCATCGGAAAACAGCGATTCTCGGCGTCCCAAAGAAGCCATATCCGCCACCTCGCGCACGCGACCGTTCTCAATCCGGTACGCACACGTCGCGTATTCGAGCATTGGGCGCGGCTGATGCGTCGCCACAACAACCGTGCAGCCCAGCTCGCGATTCACACGAAACAGCGCGTGCAGGAAATTCTTCTCCGCAACCGGATCAAGCTGAGACGTGGGCTCGTCGAGCAGCAGCACGCGCGGGCGCAGCGTCAGAACGGCCGCCAACGACAGCAACTGTTTGCGACCGCCCGAAAGCGTGTCAGTATCGCGGTGAAGCCAATCTTCCAGCCCAAAGAAATAGCTGGTCTCAGCTACGCGACGGCGCATCTCATCACGCGCTAGCCCCAAGTTTTCCAGGCCAAACGCCATCTCGTGCCACACGGTTTCGCACACGATCTGGTTCTCGGGATCCTGGAACACATAGCCCACGCGCTCCGCCGATGCCCGCACATCCATGTCGGCGACGTTCTCGCCCAGCACGCGCAGTTCGCCAGTGCGCTCGCCCGCCGGAGCGATCTCGGGTTTGAGCAGCGACAGCAGCGTCGACTTACCCGATCCGGTACCGCCAACAAGCAGCGCAAATGCACCTTGGGAAACAGACCAGTCGAGCCCCTCGAGCACCGCAGCATCAGCCCCGGGGTAGGTAAAGCTCAGGCCCCGTACCTCAATCGCAGGCACATCGGAGCCGCACGCCTCGCCCGTTACCGAGCAGCTATCCAACCGAGCCATCAGCCAAACCTCTTCTCATCACTCGCGTGCAACGCGCAAGGCAGCACCATCCAGGCAGCGTACACAACATAGCCCGGCCACGGCGCCGGCACCGAGAGCTGCGGATAAAACGAATACTGCATCGTCGCGGTCCACGCCACTGCCGCCGTGGCCACGCCAAACAGCGCAAGCCCAACCAGCGCAGCAACGTCGCTGTGCCCCAGTCGATACCGCGCATACGTCGTACGACGCGTCGCGGCACTCCACCCGCGCGAGCGCATCGTGTCCGCGCGCTCCAGCGAATCTTCCATGCCCCAGCCCATCAACACGCTCGATGCCCGTAGGCGCGAACGCACGGGATCGGCCGGCGCGCGACCCGGCACATCAATCGCATCCTGCACCGCCAGTACCGTACGACCGCGGCGCAAAAACTGTGGGATAAGCCGCATGCACATCGAAATCATGAGCGCGATCACCGGTGCGGCGTTACCCAGAAGCGCAAGCACCTTGTCGTAGCCAAGCATCGACGCCGCAGCCTCAAACCACAGCACGCTCGCCACAAACAACCCGCCCATGCACAGGCCGTATACCATACTCTCCAGATACACCGCACGCATGCCAATACGGAACAGCTCCGTCGAGCCCGAGGCACTAAACAGCGGATTGAGCACCGCAATAATCAAAATCACCGGCAGCTGCCAGCGAAGCGCCCCCAACGTGCGCGCAGCACCGCGCGTCGCAAGCCCGTACGCCAGCCCGCCCGCAAGCGACAGCGCGATCAGCACCGGTTGCATCGAGAACATGGTGAGCCCCAGCGTCAGTACCATGTAGAGGGCCGGCACCGCCGGATGCGACATCGAGAATGCCGCGACGGGCTCGCCGCCAAACTCTTCTCGTATGTTGTCCACGGGCACCCCCGTCCCCTAGCTCAAACGACGGCTCCGTAGCACCGCCAACGCCGCACGCAAGCAGCGCAAACGCCACACCAGCGACGCAAGCCTCAACCGCCGCAAACCAATCGTTACGCGCTCATCATATGCCTGCGGTATCATATTGCGCCGTGTATCGTTTCCAAACACACGTCTCTATAACGTAACAGGAGATCACATGGACGCAACCGCAATTATCCTCGCAGTGGATCGTCGACGCCACCATCAAGGCCGGCTGCAGCCGCGTCGTGGTCGTCATCGGCAGCCACGCCGACGAGATGCGCGCCCTCATCGACGGCGCCTATGCCAACAGCGCCACCAAGGTCGAGTGCGTCGAGCAGACCGAGCGCCTGGGCACCGGCCACGCCGTAAAGGTCGCGCTCGAGGCCTGCGGCATCACGCAAGGCCCCGTCGTCGTGCTCAACGGCGACCTGCCGCTCATCACCGCCGACACCGTCGCCAAGTTCGCGCAGACCGTCGCTACCGGCGAGCTCGCCTGCACCGTCATGACCATGACCCCGCCCGACCCCTTCGGCTACGGCCGCATCAAGCTGGGCGCCGGCGGCCAGATCGAGCGCATCATCGAGCAGAAGGACTGCACGCCCGAGCAGGCCGCCACGCTGCTGGAGTGCAACGCCGGCTGCTACGCCTTCGACGGCGCGCAGCTCGCCGCCCACATTAACGAGATCGGCAACGACAACGCGCAATCCGAGTACTACCTGCCCGACATGCTCGAGATTCTCAAAAGCCACGGCCAGGCTGTCTCCATCTTCCACTGCGATGACTACCGCGATGGCCTGGGCGTCAACAGCCGTATCCAGCTCGCGCAGCTCACCGCTATCGCGCGCGACCGCATCAACGAGCACTGGATGGCCGAGGGCGTCACGTTCATCGATCCCACGCAGGCCTGGATCGGCCCCGACGCCGTTATCGGCCGCGACACCGTCGTGTGGCCGCAGACGCATCTGATCGGTCACGTCACCGTGGGCGAGGAGTGCCAGCTCGGCCCCAACAGCCGCCTCACCGACACTACCGTCGGCAGCGGCTGCACCATCGATGAGACTATCGCCATCGAAGCCGTCATCGAGAACGGCGTCGACTGCGGCCCGCGCGCCTACCTGCGCCCGGGTACCCACATGCTCGACGGCTCCAAGGCCGGCACGCACGTGGAGATCAAGAAGTCCACGATCGGCGAGGGCTCCAAGGTGCCGCACCTGTCCTACATCGGCGACACCACCATGGGCTCCGGCGTCAACGTGGGCGCGGGCTCCATCACCTGCAACTACGACGGCGTCCACAAGCACAAGACCGTCATCGGCAAGGATGCCTTCATTGGCTCCGACACCATGATGGTCGCGCCCGCCCAGATCGGCGACGGTGCACTCGTGGCCGCCGGCTCCGTCATCACCGAGCCGGTCCCGGCAGACGCGCTCGGCCTGGGCCGCGCCCGTCAGGTAAACATTGAGGGCTGGGCCGCCGATTACCGCCGCCGCCTGCACGAGGACGACGAGGTATAACGTTTTACCAAGCACAAAAGGAGCTGCTCCATGGGGGCGGCTCCTTTTTCTATCGTGACCTGCGCAACCGGATGAGTGGTCGGTTCGTGTCCGTTGGCGGTAAAGACGTTATCAGGACCCGATAAACCCCGCCGCGCGGTTACAATGCAACAAGGCATCTATATGGCATTCGATGTATAAAGGAGAAGGGTAATGCCGATTAATGATCCCGAGAAGTCGGAGAATATGCGCAAGTCCATCCGCGTGTATTCCGGTTCCTCCAACCGTCCCCTCGCTCAGAAGATTGCTGAGTACCTTGGGGTCGAGCTTTCGGGCCTTACGCTAAAGCAGTTCGCCAATGGTGAGATTTACGCCCGCTACGACGAGACCGTCCGCGGCGCCGACGTCTTCCTGATTCAGTCCGTGGCCGGCGGCAACGTCAACGACATGCTCATGGAGCTGCTCATCGCCACCGACGCTGCCAAGCGCGCATCCGCCCGCTCCATCACCGCCGTTATCACCCACTACGGCTATGCCCGCCAGGACCGCAAGGCCGGCCCGCGCGAGCCCATCACCGCCCGCCTCGTCGCCAACCTGCTCGAGCGTGCCGGCGTCAACCGCATCATCACCCTCGACCTGCACCAGGGCCAGATCCAGGGCTTCTTCGATATCCCGGTTAACCACCTGTCCGCACTGCCGCTGTTTGGCCAGTACTACAACGACATGCACTTCGACACCGACAACCTGGTTGTCGTCTCCCCCGACGTGGGTCGCGCCAAGGCCGCCAAGAAGCTGTCCGACATGCTCGGCTGCGACCTGGCCATCGCCCACAAGGGCCGTCCGCGCCACAACGCCGCCGAGGTCATGGGCATCATCGGTGACATCAAGGGCAAGACCTGCATCATCAACGACGACATGATCGACACCGCTGGCACCCTGTGCGCCAACGTCAAGGAGCTCAAGGCTATGGGCGCTGGCGA
>JAGZWV010000119.1 GCA_018378775.1 Collinsella sp.
TGCGGTTCGGCCAACGGTAGTCGGTCTTCTCGCCGAAGTTGAGGATCTCGGACGGCTCGGCCGACTCGTCCTTCGTGTTCCACGGCACGCCCATGGCCTTGTACATGCCCACGTTCCAGTCGGGATCGTAGATGCACTCTCCCGGCGCCTCGACAGCGGCGCACCCGCAGCCGAAGAATCCTCCCGCGCCCTGACTGACACGCGTGGTGTCCACCTCCAGCCAGTGATAACACGGGAAGATGACATCGGCGTTGCCGTTGTTGGGGTAGTCATTGGGGACGTTCTTAAACGACTAGTCATTGGGGACGTTCTTGTTTGACTAGTCGTTTAAGAACGTCCCCAATGACTAGTCAGAGATGAGCGTGGATAATCTCCCGTTTTTGGCCTGTGTGGGGGCTCAAAGTGGGAGATTATCCACGCTCATTTGATAAGTGTCCGAAAATCCACACTCGTTTACTTGAGGCCGGGGAGGCGGGTGTAGGGGAATGAGCGCTCTAGGAACTCGGCGCAGCGGGCGTAGTCTTTGGCGAAGTAGCTGCTGTAGAGCGAATCGAGCACGTATTGCACGGCGATGTGGCTGGCGAACTGAGGATCGGCAAGATTTCCTTGAGGTTGGGCGCAAGGCCGCTGTAGGAGATTACGATCGCCACATTGCCGGAATCCGAGGCGAGCGCCGTGCGCACCTGGGCCTCGGTGCTGCTGTAGCATGTGGCGCTCTTGCCGGACGAAAGCAAGCGGTCGCGGAACATCCCCGCTGGATAGAGGTTGTGCGAGCCGGTGTAGATGTCGACCTGCCGTGCCTTCGCGATCAGTTTGGCGGCGTGGTCGAGCTGTGCGGGGCCGAGCAGCTCCTGCGTCTCGGCCAGCGTGGTCTGGTAGAGCCCTTCCATGCGCTCCATAACCTGCGCAGGCGTGGACGTGGCATCGAAGGGAAAGTTGATATCTACGTCGCGGCGGTTGCCTGCTTCGGTCGCCAGACGGATGAGCTCGACCTTGAGATCCTTAAAGCCCTCGAGGCCGAGCTTTTTGCAAAAACGGTGCACGCTTGCGACCGAAACATTGGCGCGGGCGGCAAACTCCTTAATGGAGAGTCCGCGGATGTCTTCGCCCATGGCGAGGGCCGAGATGCCGAGCTGCTGCTCGGTAGGGGTTAGGCCCTGCGCCTCGGTAATCTTGCGTTTGATATCCATTCGAACTCCCGCACTCGCCAAACCTGCCAAAAAGGGACGGGTTTATTTTGGCAGGTTTTGCCCGAGAAGGGTAACGGGGCCGAGGACACCGCTGGGCGCGACGGGCTCGGTGAGGGCGAAGATGTCGGGAATCGCATGGTCGAGTGTGTTGATGACATCGATGGTGAGCTCGTGCGTGCCGGCGGCAAGCGCGCCTGTCGCAAAGCGATAGGGCGGGCAGATGCGCGTGCCGAGCGTTTGTCCGTCGAGCGTGAGTGTTGCGACTTCGTAGACATCCCCCAGGTCAATGGCGGTGTGGGCGAGGTCGTCGGTCAGCTCGAACGACGTGCGATAGTGGAACGTGCCGCAGATGCCGGCGAACTGCTCGGCCGTGAGGGCGCACAGTTGCTTGAGCTTTTGCGGCTCGCCAAAGGTTCCATCGCTGCCGGCAGGGGAGAGGGCAACGGTCCAGGGGTGGCTGATGTCGAGGGCGAGCGTTGCACGTGTGCTCGTGTCGGTGCAGTCCGCGGGCTCGATTGCGCCGCTTGCCTCCAGAACAACAACGCAGCTCTCGTGCAGCCCCGCGTCTGCCAGCGCGTCCGCCACATCGGCAAGTGGCGTTGCCGTAAGCCCGTCCAGATCGGCTGCGCCATCCGCGTCATAAAGAGCGCCGGGCACTTCGTCAGCAGCGAGCACCGTGACACCCGCGGCCATCATGCGCCTCACCTCTTCCGCTGTAGCCGCGCCAATAAACGAGGCGCCTGGCATGACAAACGCCTGGTAGCGACAGCCGTTAACAGCCAGCATTCCATCGGCAATCGAAACCTCGTAACGCCCCTCATCCTCAAAAGCCTCGGCAGGCACAAAGTCAAAATCGATCTGCGCGCGCGTGAGCTCGGCCGCCACGCGCTCGACGGGCATGGCGTTGCCGGCCCATTCGGCGTCGGCATGGTACAGAATGGCGACGGGGCGAGCGGCAGCGCCTTCCGAAAGGAGCGTCGCCGTGCGATTCATATAGCGCATGAGCTGGCCAAAGTGCGGCCATTGCGGGTTGTTGCCGTGCGCGTAAAAGTGCGGCGGGCAGTCCCAATCGGGGAAGGGCGCCATGCTAAACGCGTGCGGCGTAAACCAGTTAATACCGCGGACGAGCATATGGTCGGCAATCCATTTCATCTCGCGCAGGCCCTCGTGCCAGCCAAAGGCGCCAAAGACCTCGGCCATGCAGCGCCCCTGCTTTTTGGGATCGAGGCGCGCGGCCGAAGAGCCCAGCTTGGCAAGCGCGTACGTAAAGAACTCCATGTTCCATGCGCCGTGGAAATAGCTGTAGCGCCCGCGGTCAATTCCGGGGGCAAGCTGGTTGATGACAAGCAGCTGCGGTAGAGCTGCGTAGCAAGGTCCATATAGGCGTGGCGAACCTGGGCGTCGTTTGCCTCGCGCGTCCAAAGGCCGTGCAACTTAGCAAGCCAATTCTCGCCAAGCGCATCGCGCAGGCGGTGGGCAAGCTCGTTCGACCACGGCAGCGCTAGGTCGCCTCGCCCGATAAAACTGCTGGTAGAAGCATCGTCGAGCGTGGTGCCCTTCTCGTTCATAAAGCCGGGCTCATCGGTGAAAAAGCCCAAGATCGTTTTGCCAAACTCGTCGCTCAGATGCTCAAACGTGGGCTCGTAGACGGCGTCGATGAGCGCGTGGCACGAGGCGGCGTCGACCATGTTGATGTACTCATCGCGAAAGCCGGTCTTTTGACTGGTGACGTACAGCTCGATCGTGGTGACACCGGCGGGGGCGTCAAAACGCAAGCGGGCGGGTGTGCCATCGTCTCCTTGCTCAACAGCGAGCGCAAGGTCGAGCGGCGCACCAGCGGCATCAAAAGCCGCCGCGCCCACAAAGCGCTCGGTGGGGTCCATGAGATTACCGAGCTTGATGGTCGTGGACGGCTGGGGACCAACGACCGTAATCGTGCGATGCTTGAGCACGGTCTTCTTGAGCGCGGGGTCGACGTCATCGCCTTCGAGCGCGCCGTTGGCATAGCCTGTGGGGAAGTGGGCGTCGTCGAGCAACCAGATCTTTAACCCCAGGCGCTTGCACTCGCCGATGATAAAGCGCAGGTCAGACCACCAGCCGTCGCGACAGAAATCGGGATGCGTGCGCGATTCCAGGCAAACCTCGTGGATGTCCGCCCCAGCGATCTGCTCCAGATACTCGGTGATCGTCTCGCGCGCCTCGCCCTTGAGCCACAAGAACGGAAGCACGTGGTTGTCGTAGGTGCCGCCAAGCACCTGCTCAAAATACGCCGTCATATACGCTCCTCCAAAACCAGCCTTTCTAATCCATTGAAGTTAGAGTACGCCGAGCGCGCCGCCCTGCTAATATCAAAACCACGGCAGAATATGACCAAATCAACGATAGGAGCACTATGGAGCTCGCGCGTCTAGATAACCTGCTACTCGAGCTGACCGACAGTGAACGCGCCTATCGTGCGGGTGCCCATTACGACTGGAGCGATGCGCTCGGTCAAGGTAATCAGGCAGATATTGATGGCCGATACATTCGTAAAATTGGCAACCCAACGCTCGCCCTACGACAAGAAGGCATGCCCGATGGTCTATCGATTGTTCGTAACTCGCGCTTCAATCCCGTGCCGGAACATGTCCACGATTATGTCGAAATCAGCTATGTCTATCGAGGGCGAGCGCCGCAGATCGTCAACGGCGCGCCGCTCATGCTCGCTCAAAACGAGGTGCTCCTGCTCGATGCCGCCTGCCCGCATGCCGTAGGCGAGCTCGGCGAACACGACATTATGCTGAGCGTCATCATTTCGCGGCCAATGCTCGGCCGCAGCCTGGAGCAAAGCCTTTCGCCCGCAAGCGCGGTCTCGCGGTTCCTGCTCAACGCCCTCACGGACGAAACCGACCACCGCGGACACGTGCATTTCCATACGGGCGGCAGCCGTCGCGTGCGCCGCTACATGCAGGAGATGCTGTGCGAGCGTCTGGACCCCACGCCAGCGAGCCCCCAGATTGTCTCGAGGCTGTTCGAGCTGCTGCTGGTTGAGCTCATGCAAAGTTACGAGGCCGCGCTGTTGCAAGCGGACGCGCCCGCGCTGCCATCGGCGCAGGTCGCGGCTGCCATGGGCTACATCGAGCGTCACGCTCGCGACTGTACCCTCGAGGACCTAGCCCGCCACCTGCACCTGAGCCCCAACTACGCAAGCGCCCTGCTCAAGCGTCAGACAGGCCGCACGTTTATGCAGCTGGTGCAAGAGAGCCGCCTAGCGCGCGCGGCGACGCTGCTCGATGCCGGCGCCATCGCGGAGGTCGCAGCGCACGAGGCGGGCTATGCCAACATGAGCTTCTTCTACAAAAAGTTTGCCGAGCGCTATGGCTGCACGCCGGCTGCCTATCGTCAGCGTTTGCCCAGATAAAACCGACCAAAATAAACCTGTCCCTTTTTGGCAGGTGTCAGGAAGTGTCAGGGGCGGGCAGGCGGCGGGGTGCCGCTGCGAAAAGAAGTA
>JAGZWV010000120.1 GCA_018378775.1 Collinsella sp.
CAGCTTGGCAAGCGCGTACGTAAAGAACTCCATGTTCCATGCGCCGTGGAAATAGCTGTAGCGCCCGCGGTCAATTCCGGGGGCAAGCTGGTTGATGACGACGTCGACGCCGGCCATGTCCTGCCCCGCGACCGCGCGGAAGTAATGTCCCGCGCCCTGGCCCAGGCGCGTGTGGCAACTCTTGTCCTCGATCACGTGGCCAATGTGCATAACGCCGTGCGTACGGCACCAGTCGCCGATCTGCTCGTCAAAGCACGCGCGGTAGAGCTGCGTGGCAATATCCATGTAGGCGTGACGGACCTGGGCACCGTCTGCCTCGCGCGTCCAAAGGCCGTGCAACTTGGTAAGCCAATTCTCGCCAAGCGCATCGTGTAGGCGGCGGGCAAGCTCGTCCGACCACGGCAGCGCCAGGTCGCTTCGCCCGATAAAGCTGCTGGTAGAGGCATCGTCGAGCGTGGTGCCCTTCTCGTTCATAAAGCCGGGCTCGTCGGTAAAGAAGCCCAAGATCGTTTTGCCAAACTCGTCGCCCAGATGCTCAAACGTGGGCTCGTAGACGGCATCGATCAGCATGCGGCATGAGGCACCATCGGCCATGTTGATGTACTCATCGCGAAAGCCGGTCTTTTGGCTGGTGACGTACAGCTCGATCGTGGTGACACCAGCGGGGGCGTCAAAACGCAGGCGGGCGGGTGCGCCATCGTCACCATGCTCAACAGCAAGCGCAAGATCGAGCGGCGTACCGGCGGCATCAAAAGCCGCTGCGCCCACAAAGCGCTCCGTGGGATCCATGAGATTGCCGAGCTTGATAGTCGTGGACGGCTGAGGCCCAACGAACGTAACCGCGCGATGCTTGAGCACGGTCTTCTTGAGCGCGGGGTCGGCGCCATCGCCCGCAAGCGCGCCGTTGGCATAGCCTGTGGGGAAGTGCGCATCGTCGAGCAGCCAAATCTTCAGCCCCAGACGCTTGCACTCGCCGATGATAAAGTGCAGGTCAGACCACCAGCCGTCGCGACAGTAATCGGGATGCGTGCGCGATTCCAGGCAAACCTCGCGGATGTCCGCCCCGGCGATCTGCTCCAAATACTCGGTGATTGTCTCGTGCGCTTCGCCCTTGAGCCACAAGAACGGAAGCACATGGTTGTCGTAGGCGCCGCCAAGCACCTGCTCAAAATACGCCGCCATATACGCTCCTCCAAAACCAGCCTTTCAAATCCATTGAAGTTAGAGTACGCCGAGCGCGCCGCCCTGCTAATATCAAAACCACGGCAGAATATGACCGAATCAACGATAGGAGCACTATGGAGCTCGCGCATCTGGATAACCTGCTGCTTGAGCTGACCGACAGTGAGCGAGCCTATCGCGCGGGCGCCCATTACGACTGGAGCGATGCACTCGGTCAAGGTAGTCAAGCAGATGTCGATAGTCGGCATATCCGTAAAATCGGCAACCCAACGCTCTCTCTGCACCAAGAAGGCATGCCCGAGGGTCTATCGATTGTTCGCAACTCGCGCTTTAATCCTGTGCCGGAACACGTGCACGATTATGTCGAAATCAGCTATGTCTATCGAGGACGAGCGCCGCAGATCGTCAACGGCGCGCCGCTCACGCTTGCTCAAAACGAGGTCCTCTTGCTCGATGCCGCCTGCCCGCATGCTGTAGGCGAGCTCGGCGAGCACGACATTATGCTGAGCGTCATCATCTCGCGGCCAATGCTCAGCCGCAGCCTGGAGCAAAGCCTTTCGCCCACAAGCGCGGTGTCGCGCTTCCTGCTCAATGCCCTCAACGATGAAACCGACCACCGCGGTCACGTTCATTTCCACACGGGCGGCAGCCGTCGCGTGCGCCGCTACATGCAGGAGATGCTCTGTGAGCGCCTGGAGCCGACGGCGGCGAGCCCCCAGATCGTCTCGAGACTGTTCGAGCTGCTGCTGGTCGAGCTCATGCAAAGCTACGAGGCGACGCTGTTGCAAGCAGACGTGCCCGCGCTGCCGTCGGCGCAGGTCGCGGCTGCCATGGGCTTCATCGAGCGCAACGCCTGCGACTGCACCCTCGACGACCTCGCCCGCCATCTGCACCTGAGCCCCAACTACGCAAGCGCCCTACTCAAGCGTCAGACAGGCCGCACATTCATGCAGCTCGTGCAGGAGGGCCGCCTGGCGCGCGCAGCGGCACTGCTCGACGCCGGTGCCACGGCAGAGGCGGCTGCGCGCGAGGCGGGCTATGCCAACATGAGCTTCTTCTACAAAAAGTTTGCCGAGCGCTATGGCTGCACGCCGGCTGCCTATCGTCAGCGTTTTCCCAGATAAAACCGACCAAAATAAACCTGTCCCTTTTTGGCAGGTGTCAGGAAGTGTCAGGGGCGGGCAGGCGGCGGGGTGCCGCTGCGAAAAGAAGTA
>JAGZWV010000121.1 GCA_018378775.1 Collinsella sp.
CTTGGTGCCACCGTAGTGAGCGACCAATCGTCCGCACCAGCGAGCCACGTCTCCATCCGCAACAAGGCGCGTCGGCATACCAAACCCATAATTGACCATCTTTTCCACAACCCTTCCGTGCGTATAGGCGGTATCGATCGTTAGGCTCATGCTACGAAGCGAGCTTTTCCGAGCTGTTTCGCGCTCTTTAGGGCTGCGTTAAAAACCCGATGCAGCCGCACGACCATACCCGCCAAAAAGGGACAGGTTTTGACGGTGTCTGGTCGAGCGGGTATTATCGAACAGGTATTCGATAAGAACATGTGTTTGATGGGAGGACGCGTGGCGCACGAGCAGCACACCTACATCTGCATCGACCTCAAGACGTTTTATGCCAGCGTCGAGTGCGTGGACCGCGGGCTCGATCCACTCACCACCAACCTGGTCGTTGCCGACGAATCACGCGGACGCACGACCATCTGCCTCGCCATCACACAGGCCATGAAGAACCTCGGGATACACAATCGCTGCCGTCTGTTCGAAATTCCCGATGGCATCGACTACATCACGGCCGTACCGCGCATGCAGCATTACATGGAGGTGTCGGCGAAAATCTACGGTATCTATCTGGAATACGTCAGCCCCCAGGACGTGCACGTCTACTCCATCGATGAGTGCTTTATCGACGTGACGCCCTATCTGGACCTTTATCACACCGGTGCGGAAGGGTTCGCCTGCACGCTGCGCGACGAGGTCTTGGGGCGCACGGGCATCACGGCAACGGTCGGGATCGGCCCCAACCTATTCCAGGCCAAGGTGGCACTCGACATCACCGCCAAGCACGTGCCCAGTCGCATCGGCAAACTCGACGACGAAACCTTTCGCAAAGAGATCTGGCCCCACCGTCCCATCACCGACATCTGGGGCATCGGCCCCGGCGTGGCAGCACGACTCGAAAAATACGGCGTCTACGATCTGATGGGCGTCGCGGTGCTCGACGAAAACCTGCTTTACGACGAGCTCGGCGTCAATGCCGAGTATCTCATCGACCACGCCTTCGGACGCGAGCCGACAACCATCGCCGATATCCAAGCCTATCGCCCGCAAGCAACTTCGACCACCACAGGACAGGTGCTCTCGAAGGGCTATGCCTACGAGCAGGCCTACACCGTCTTGCGCGAGATGGTCGACAACGCCGTGTTGGACTTGATCGATAAGCACGTGGTCTGCGACAGCATCTCGCTCTTTGTGGGCTACGCGAGCGAGCGCGCCGACATACGCAGGCTTGATGCCAGCGGTACTGCACAATATGTGGACGGATGCGGACACCTGCGCTCGAGTACGTCGAGCATCGAACCCACCGCAACCGCCGGCCCCGAGCTCGCGCCCCGTGCTCCCAAGCCCGTCCAGCGCGATGACGAACGGCGCCGCCTGGTGCGCGAAGCGCAGGCAATCGATGGCATCTTTGTGGGAGAGCATGGTGGCAAACCGCGTGGTGGCTATGCCGCGCTCTTTGCGCACTCCAACGCCTCGCGCAAGCTGCCCGAGCGTACCAATTCGTTTAAGAAGATCATGGGCTATTTCGATGAGCTCTGGGCGCAGACTGTCGATCCCAAACGACCGGTCAAGCGCATCAACCTGGGCTTTAGCAATCTTGTGCCCGAGGAATTTGCCACCATCGATCTGTTCAGCGATATCGAGGCCGATGAGCGCGAGCGCGACCTGGCGCGCGCCGTCCTGGCCGTGAAAGGCAAGTACGGCAAGAACGCGCTCGTCAAGGGATTAAGCTTTACCGCCGGCGCCACCGCGCGCGAGCGCAACGATCAAGTTGGAGGACACCGTGCCTAAACCCAAACAACAGCCCATGCGCCCGCCGACCGCCTTCGAGCGCCTGGCGGACCCCGAGGGCAGACGCCGCGCAGCCGACCCCAACCTCACTGCCAACGGTGCCGTGCGCGCCAACCGCGCCGCACAGTTTATGCCCTTTGCCGCCCTCACGGGATACTACGAACTCGTGCGCAAGCAGGAAATCACCGTCGAGCAAAAACGTGAGCTCACGGAAGAAAAAGCCCTCGAGCTTTCGCAAAAGCTCGAGGGCCTCAAACGCGGCGACTTGGTGCGCGTCACCTATTACGATACGTACGGCTATCGTAGCCGCACGGGCATTCTCGACGAAGCGTTACCCGCATTCAAGCTGCTCAAACTCAGGGATATCGCCATCAACTTCGACGATATCCAGGACATTGAGCTACGCGGACGAGCCTAGCGACGAGAACGCTTGCGCAAGACGAGAGCAATGCCAAGCACTGCGGCAGCTGCAACCAGCAGTCCCAAGACCAGCGTGAGGGTCGAGTCGCCAGC
>JAGZWV010000122.1 GCA_018378775.1 Collinsella sp.
CCACTGGTCGTAGGAGTCGATGCCCCAGACCGTGCCCTCGACAAACGTGATGTGCTCGTACAGGGCGATGAGCTCGCCGAGTGCGAACGGGGTCAGCGTGTCGCCGAAGATCGAGGTCGTCGGACGGTTGCCCTCAAAGCAGCGGGCCGGGACGATCTGCTCGGGCGTGCCCTCGGCACGAACCTCGTCGGCTGTCTTGCCAAAGGCGAGTGCCTTGGTCTGGGCCAGGAAGTTGCCCAGGAACAGCTCGTGCACGTCCTGACCGCTATCGGTCGCAGGGTTGGCGGTATTGGCGAAGGCGATGAAATCGGCCGGAACCACCACGGTGCCCTGGTGCAGCAGCTGGTAGAAGGCATGCTGGCCGTTGGTACCGGGCTCGCCCCAGAAGATCTCACCGGTGTCGGAGGTCACGGTGCTGCCGTCCCAGCGGACATGCTTGCCGTTGGACTCCATGGTGAGCTGCTGCAGGTAGGCCGGGAAGCGGTGCAGGTACTGGCAGTACGGCAGCACGGCATGGCTCTTGGAACCGAAGAAGTTGACGTACCAGACGTTGAGCAGACCCATCAGCGCGACGGCATTGTTCTCGAGCGGCGTGTTGCAGAAGTACTCGTCGATGGCGTGGAAGCCCTCAAGGAACTGCTGGAAACGCTCGGGGCCGAGCACGACGATCAGCGACAGGCCCACGGCGGAGTCGACGGAGTAGCGGCCGCCGACCCAATTCCAGAAACCAAAGGCGTTGGCGGGGTCGATGCCGAAGGCCTCGACCTTCTCGAGTGCGGTGGAAACGGCGACGAAGTGCTTTGCCACGGCCTCGGCGTTCTGCTCATCGGAGCCATCGATGGCGCCCTGAGCCTTGAGCTGCTCGAGCATCCAGGTCTTGACCTCGCGGGCGTTGGTGAGGGTCTCGAGCGTGGTGAAGGTCTTGGAGACGATGATCACGAGCGTGGTCTCGGGATCCAGGCCGCGGAGCTTCTCGGCCTGGTCGTTGGGATCGATGTTGGAGATATAGCGGCAGTCGATACCGGCGTCGGCGTAGGAACGCAGGGCCTCGTAGGCCATGACCGGGCCCAGGTCGGAGCCACCGATGCCGATGGACACCAGGTGCTCGATCTTTTTGTCGGTAACACCCTTCCACTCACCGGAGCGCACGCGCTCGGCGAAGGCATACATGCGGTCGAGGACCTCGTGCACGTCGGCGACGACATCCTGGCCGTCAACGATGAGCTGGCCCTTCTCGCTTGCCGGGCGGCGCAGCGCGGTGTGCAGGACGGCGCGGTCCTCGGTGGTGTTGATGTGCTCGCCGGAGAACATGGCGTCGCGGCGCTCCTCGAGCTTCACCTCGCGGGCAAGATCGCACAGCAGCTTGACGGTCTCATCGGTCACAAGGTTCTTGGACAGATCGAAGTGCAGGTCACCGGCGTCAAAGCTCAGCTTGTTCACGCGCTCGGCATCGGCGGCGAACCAGGCCTTGAGGTCGATACCTTCGGCCTCGAGCTTCTCCTGATGAGCCTCGAGCGCCTTCCAAGCGGCAGTCGACGTAGCATCGATAGGTGCGGCAACAGTTGCCATAAAGTCCTCCTCAGCATACGGGCGCACGCCTCCATGCGCCCGGACATTCAGATGCCACTATTCTAGCGCAGGTCAAGACTACAATCAGCGAGCGTTGCCAATCGGCCCCCCAAACGGCAACCGACCAAAAAGGGACAGGTTTATTTTGGCAGGTCAAACGCTTTACCAACCAAAAATAACCCATCCCTTTATGCCAAATATTAGGCCGCGGCGCACACGCTGCCGAGCAGCTCGCGCAGAGGAGACCCAATGCCCTCCAGCAGTTCGGGCGCGATGATGGCAAAAACGGGAACCTCGCCGGCGCCCACGACAGCAGGCACCTTGCCCTCCGAGACAATGCATCCATAAGGCACAAAGCCGTCTTCGCCGGCATCGAGAGCCGCCATGCGACGCGCGAGCTCGCGCGCAAAGCCAGCAGTATCGGCATCGCCGATCGCCAGGACAAAGTCCACACCTTCGTCGGTCGCCAGGGCCACGGCTTCGTCGATCAGCTCGTCTCCCCCGTCGCCCTCAACCGAGCCGCAACGAAAGAGCACGCGTTCGAGCAGTGCGCGATCAAGCGAACCGAGTGCCCCCGAGACAAGCTCATCGCGCGTATGCTTGTCGCCGCCCAACACGACCAGCGCCTTGGTGCCACCGTAGTGAGCGACCAATCGTCCGCACCAGCGAGCCACGTCTCCATCCGCAACAAGGCGCGTCGGCATAAACATGTATTCGATAAGAACATGTGTTTGATGGGAGGACGCGTGGGGCACGAGCGTCACACCTACATCTGCATCGACCTTAAGACGTTCTATGCCAGCGTCGAGTGCGTCGACCGAGGCCTCGACCCCCTCACTACGCGCCTGGTCGTTGCCGACGAATCGCGCGGACGAACGACCATCTGTCTCGCCATCACGCAGGCTATGAAGGACCTCGGAATACACAACCGCTGCCGTCTGTTCGAGATTCCCGACGGCATCGACTACATCAAGGCCGTACCGCGTATGCAGCACTACATGGAGGTGTCGGCGCAAATCTACGGCATCTATCTGGAATACGTCAGCCCCCAGGACGTGCACGTCTACTCAATTGACGAGTGCTTTATCGACGTGACGCCCTATCTGGACCTCTATCACACCGATGCGGAAGGGTTCGCCTGCATGTTGCGCGATGAGGTCTTGACGCGCACCGGCATCACGGCGACGGTCGGCATCGGCCCCAACCTATTCCAGGCCAAGGTTGCACTTGATATCACCGCCAAGCACGTGCCCAGTCGCATCGGCAAACTCGACGATGAGGTCTTTCGCAAGGAGATCTGGCCCCATCGCCCCATCACCGACATCTGGGGCATCGGCCCCGGCGTGGCGGCCCGTCTCGAGAAATACGGTGTCTATGACCTGATGGGCGTCGCGGCGCTCGACGAAAACTTGCTCTACGACGAGCTCGGCGTCAATGCCGAGTATCTTATCGACCACGCCTTTGGGCGCGAGCCGACAACTATCGCCGATATTCAGGCCTATCGCCCGCAGGCAACCTCAACTACCACAGGACAGGTGCTCTCGAAAGGCTATGCCTATGAGCAAGCCTACACCGTCTTGCGCGAGATGGTCGACAGTGCCGTGCTGGACTTGGTCGAAAAGCACGTGGTCTGCGACAGCATCTCGCTCTTTGTAGGCTACGCGAGCGAGCGCGCCGACATACGCCGCCTCGACGCCAGCGGCACAGCGCAATATGTGGACGGATGCGGGCATTTGCGTTCGAGCACGTCGAGCATCGAACCCGCCGCAACCGCCGGCCCCGAGCTCGCGCCCCGTGCGCCCAAGCCCGTCCAGCACGATGACGAACGGCGCCGCCTAGTGCGCGAGGCGCAGGCAATCGATGGCATCTTTGTGGGCGAACACGGCGGCAAACCGCGCGGTGGCTACGCCGCACTCTTTGCACACTCTAACGCCTCGCGAAAGCTGCCCGAGCGCACCAATTCGTTTAAGAAGATCATGTGTTATTTCGATGAGCTCTGGGCGCAAACGGTCGATCCCAAACGACCGGTCAAGCGCATCAACCTGGGATTTGGCAATCTGGTGCCCGAGGAATTTGCCACCATCGATCTATTTAGCGATGTTAAGGCCGATGAGCGCGAGCGCGACCTGGCGCGCGCCGTCCTGGCCGTGAAGGGCAAGTACGGCAAGAACGCCCTGGTCAAAGGATTGAGCTTTACCGCTGGCGCCACCGCACGCGAACGCAACGACCAAGTTGGAGGACACCGTGCCTAAACCCAAACAACAGCCCGTGCGCCCGCCGACCGCCTTCGAGCGCCTAGCGGACCCCGAGGGAAGACGTCGCTCCGCCGACCCAAAGCTCACCGCAAACGGCGCCATCCGCGCCGGCCGTGCCGCACAGTTTATGCCCTTTGCCGCCCTCACGGGATACTACGAGCTCGTGCGCAAGCAGGAGATCACCGTCGAACCCAAATGCGAGCTCACGGAAGAAAAAGCCCTCGAGCTTTCGAAAAAGCTCGAGGGCCTCAAACGTGGCGACCTGGTGCGCGTCACCTATTACGATACGTACGGCTATCGTAGCCGCACGGGCATTCTCGACGAAGTGTTGCCCGCATTCAAGCTGCTCAAACTCAGGGATATCGCCATCAACTTCGACGATATCCAAGGCATCGAACTGCGTGGTCGAGTCTAGCGACGAGAACGCTTGCGCAAGACGAGAGCAATGCCAAGCACTGCGGCAGCTGCAACCAGCAGTCCCAAGACCAGCGTGAGGGTCGAGTCGCCAGC
>JAGZWV010000123.1 GCA_018378775.1 Collinsella sp.
CAGATGGGCAAGAAGGAGTCCATCGAGGACACCGCCCGCGTTCTCGGCCGCATGTATGACGGCATCGAGTTCCGTGGCTTTGCCCAGGACGACGTCGAGGAGCTCGCTGCTAAGTCCGGCGTGCCTGTCTGGAACGGCCTGACCACCGAGTGGCACCCCACCCAGATGCTCGCCGATATCCTGACCGTCCAGGAGAACTTCAACTACGACATCAAGGGCAAGACCCTCGTCTTCATGGGCGACTGCAAGAATAACGTTGCTCGCTCCCTCATGGTTGTCTGCTCCAAGCTCGGCATGAATTTCGTGGCCTGCGGTCCCGAGGAGTGCATGCCCGCTGACGACGTCATCGAGGCCTGCAAGCCCATCGCCGAGGCCAACGGTTGCACCATCAAGCTGACCACCGACGTCAAGGACGGCGTCACCGGTGCCGACGTTATCTACACCGACGTGTGGGTCTCCATGGGCGAGCCCGACGAGGTCTGGGCCGAGCGCATCGCTCAGCTCACCCCGTATCGTGTCACCTCCGAGGTCATGGCTATGGCCAACCCGGGTGCCATCTTCCTGCACTGCCTGCCCAGCTTCCACGACACCAACACCACCATTGGCGCCGAGAAGTGCGAGCAGTTCGGCATCACCGAGCAGGAGGTCACCGACGAGGTCTTCGAGAGCCCCGCTTCCAAGGTCTTCGACGAGGCCGAGAACCGCATGCACACCATCAAGGCTGTCATGTACGCCACGCTCAAGTAAGAGCATCTAGCATCTCGCTCGGGGTGTATTGCTGCACACCCCGAGCGGTTTTATCTGGTAATAATCTCGCATCAAGCGGCAGGCACGGCACGGAAGAGCCGCTTCTGGCGAGATCAGTAAATGATTTATGAAGGGGGGATGAGAACTATGACTGAGACCGCTAAGAAAAAGCGCGGTATGCCTTCATCGTTCACCATTCTTCTTGCTCTGCTGGCAATTGTCGCAGTGATTACCGTTATCGTCTCCGGCACGTCCGGTGGCGCGGTTACTGCCGCCCGTTTGAGCGATTTCTGCACCGCCCCGATTAAGGGCTTCGCTGACGCTCTGCCCGTCTGCCTCTTCGTTATGATCCTGGGCGGCTTCCTCGGCATGATGACCGAGACCGGCGCCCTGGACAACGGCATCGCCGTTCTGGTGCAGAAGCTTAAGGGCAACGAGATTATGCTCATTCCCGTGCTGATGCTCATCTTCTCCCTCGGTGGTACCACCTATGGTATGTGCGAGGAGACCGTTCCCTTCTACGCCCTGCTCGCCGCTACCATGATGGCCGCTGGCTTCGACCCCATGGTCGGTGCCGCTACCGTCCTGCTCGGCGCTGGCTGCGGCTGCCTGGGCTCCACGGTTAACCCGTTCGCCGTCGGCGCTGCCGTCGACGCTCTGACCGGCGTTGGCATTGAGGTCAACCAGTCCATCATTATCGGCCTCGGTGCCGTCCTGTGGATTGTCACTACCGCTATGTCCATCTTCTTCGTGATGAACTATGCCAAGAAGGTCAAGGCTGACAAGGGTTCCACCATCCTGTCGATGCAGGAGCTCAAGGACGCCGAAGAGGCTCACGGCAAGGCTGCTTCCGAGGTCCACAAGGAGGTCAAGCTCACCGGTCGTCAGAAGGGTGTTCTGATCGCCTTCGCCTTCACCTTCGTCGTCATGATCGTCGGCTTCATTCCGCTGGCCGACCTCAACGAGGGCGTCGCCAACTTCTTCGACGCTGGCGCTGTCTACGACGCCGACGGTAACGCCGTCGTCCAGGGCTGGTCTGCCCTGATCACCGGCCTGCCCATTGGCCAGTGGTACTTCGACGAGGCTTCCACCTGGTTCTTCCTCATGGCCGTCCTGATCGGTATCATCGGTGGCCTGTCCGAGAAGCAGATCGTTAACACCTTCATCACCGGCGCTGCCGACATGATGTCCGTTGTTCTCGTCATCGCCCTCGCCCGTGGTATCTCCGTCCTCATGGCTAACACCGGCCTCGATGTCTTCGTCCTCGACGCTGCCGCCAATGCCCTGGCTGGCCTGTCCGGCGTGATCTTCGCTCCCATGAGCTTCCTGGTCTACTTCGGCCTGTCCTTCCTGATCCCCTCGACCTCCGGTATGGCCACCGTCTCCATGCCCATCATGGGACCGCTGGCTGTTAAGCTCGGCTTCTCGCCTGAGGTCATGGTCATGATCTTCTCCGCCGCCATCGGTGTCGTGAACCTATTCACCCCGACCTCCGGCGCCATCATGGGCGGTCTCGCCCTGGCCAAGATCGAGTGGACGACCTGGCTCAAGTTTGCCCTTAAGCTCATCGTCGCGCTCTC
>JAGZWV010000019.1 GCA_018378775.1 Collinsella sp.
GTCGCGCGGCCGGTCTCGGCCTTGATGGCGGGCAGCTCAACGTGGAAATCGCGGTCGAAGATGGCGCCGGTCTCGCGGGCCATGCCGATCATGGACAGGCAGTCGGGACGGTTGGGCGTGATCTCGCAGTCGAGCACGGTGTCGCTCGAGCCCACATACTCGGCAAACGGCATGCCGCAGGGCGTATCCTCGGGCAGGATCATAATGCCGGAGTGGTCGCCGCCCAGGCCGAGCTCGCGCGCAGAGCAGTTCATGCCCATGGACACGACGCCGCGAAGCTTGCTCTTCTTGATCTTGACGTCGCCGGGCAGGACAGCGCCAATCATGGCCGTGACGATGTGGTCGCCGGCCTCGAAGTTCTGCGCGCCGCAGACGATCTGCAGCGGAGCGGGGTTGCCGTCGGCGTCGAGATTCTTGTCACCCACGTCGACCGAGCACACATACATATGGTCGCTATCGGGGTGCGGGGTCTTGGTGAGCACCTTGGCGGTCACCACGTGGTCGAAGGACTCGCCCACGGTGTCGATCGCCTCGACCTCGGTGCCGGTACGGATATATTCGTCCGAAAGGGTCTTGGGATCCTCCGGAATATCGATCATGGTCTTGAGCCAGTCGTAAGAAACGCGCATATAACTGGTCTCCTTTCATAAATGCGGCTTTGAGCCGGAAACTGCAACTAAGAAGAAAGCGTTCTAGAACTGGTTCAAGAACCTCATGTCACCAGTCATCAACGTGCGCAGGTCCGGCAGGTCGTAGCGCAGTGCCGCGACGCGCTCGGCGCCAATGCCAAAGGCGAAGCCGGTATACTTCTCGGGGTCGATGCCGCAGTTGATCAGGACGTTGGGGTCGACCATGCCGCAGCCCAGGATCTCGATCCAGCCGCTGTGCTTGCAGAAGTTGCAGCCCTTGCCGCCGCACACGTGGCAGCTCACGTCCACCTCGCAGGAAGGCTCGGTGAAGGGGAAGAAGTGCGGGCGGTAACGCGTCTTGCGATCCTCGCCAAACATGCACTTAACAAAGTAGTCGAGCGTGCCCTTGAGGTCGCCAAAGGTGATGCCCTCGTCGACGACCAGGCCCTCGATCTGGTTGAACTGCGGCAGGTGGCAGGCGTCGGCCGTGTCGGGACGATAGACGGTACCCGGGCAAATCATGTAGATGGGCGGCTTTTGCGACTCCATGGTGTGGATCTGCACGCCCGAGGTCTGGGTGCGCAGCAGCACGTCGGACTCGCCGTGGGCGTGAGCCTCGGGGTGCGCGACGCTGCCGGGGTTGTTGTCGACCACGTAGAAGGTATCGCGGGCCGAGCGGCTCGGGTGATCCATGGGGGCGTTGAGCGCGGTGAAGTTGTAGTAGGAGGTGTCGACCATGGGACCGGACTCGACGGTGTAGCCGATGCCGCAGAAGATGTCCTCGGCCTCCTCGATGATCTGCTTGATCAGGTGCTGGTGACCGATCTGCGGACGGATGCCCGGCAGCGTGATGTCGACGGCGTCGTGCTCCAGAGCGTGCTTGAGGGCGGCTGCCTTCATCTCGGTCGTGCGCTCGTCGAGCATGCCCTCGATCAGCTGGCGCATCTCGTTGGCGCGCTTGCCCATCACGGGGCGATCCTCGGGGGCGAGCTTGCCCATCATGCGCATCAGGCCGGTAATACGGCCCTTGCGGCCGAGCAGCTCAACGCGCGCGGCCTCGAGCTTTGCGGCGTCGTCGGCGCCTGCGACGAGCTCCTTGGCCTCTTCCTCGAGTTTGACCAGATCATCAATCAGACTCATGTCTTCCCTTTCGTCTCTCGCGCTCCCCGCTTGCCGAGGCGGCTGCCGCCGTCTGACGTTGCGAAAACGCGGCCCGGTTCGGTAACAAAAAACCGCCCTCGGGCATGTGCATTGCCCAAGGACGGTTGAATTCCGCGGTACCACCTTGTTTGACCCGGCGGATGTCTGGCCCGCCGCGCCCACTCTGTGCCCCTTGTCGCGAGGCTCACGGCTTCCCTACTTGGGCTTCGCCGCCGCTGGCCGCGCGCCCGTTGAGGTCGCTGCTCGGGAGTGAACGCTTGGCCCTTGCCACCGCAGGAAGGCTTGCAGCCCATGACCTTCCCTCTCTTGCCGGCGACGCGGCGGGCAAAACCCTCTCCGTCAACGCATTGGGCTACAGGATACCACATTGTTTGGTTGTATCGCCGCGTTCCGTTTTGTTCATGCTGGGTACAAGGCAGGTAGCTGTGCAAACTGGCCGTGCGCCCATCCGTGGCGTTCGGCTCGCGAGATCAAGGATATGGTATGGGAGAGAAGCACGATAAGAAGGCCAAGCCCGCAGCGGGCAAGACGCCCAAAGGCATGAAGGTCGATAAGGCCGTCAAAAAATTCCGCAAGCTCGAGGGCAAGCTGTGGACCCGCGAGTACCTGCTCAAGATTGCCGAGTTTGACGGCGCGACCATTGCCCCCGCCAACGGCGCCGCAGCGCGCGCCGACGCCATGGGCACCCTTGCCGGCGAGCACCATAAGCTCCTGACCAGCGAAAAGTCTGTCGAACTTGTGCGCTCGCTAGCACGCGAGACCGTCGCCGGCGGCAAGATCGACGACCCGCAGCTGCTCGACGAGATCCGCGTGCTCGGCCGCGACCAGCGCGAAGCGAGCGTCATTCCCACCGAGGAGGCCGAGGCCTGGACCAGGCTCACCTGCGAGGCCGACGCCGTGTGGCACAAGGCCAAGACGGCCAATGACTGGGCGAGCTTTGAGCCCTATGTGGATAGAATCGTCGGCCAGCTTAAGCATCAGGCCGAGCTCATGGACCCCAAGCGCGACCCATACGATGTTTGGCTCGATCAGTATGAGCGCGGCCTTTCCACCAAGAGCTTCGATGCGTTTTGCGACGAGGTCAAGGCCACGGTCGTGCCGCTCGTGCACGCCATCGGCGAGCGCGGCCAGCAGCCCGATGCCGACTTTTTGCACGCCCGCGTGCCCGAGGCCGCCCAGCGCGCCATGAGCTTTGACCTTATGAAGCTCGTCGGCCTGGACCTGAACGACACCACGCTTGCCTTTACCGAGCACCCGTTTAGCGAGGGCTTTGCCGTGGGCGACGCGCGCATCGCGACGCACATCTACGAGAACGACTGCATCTCCAACGTCTACAGCATCATCCACGAGGCGGGACACGCCATGTACGAGCTGGGCGTCAATCCTGCCTATGCGCGCACCTGCCTTGAAGGTGGCACCTCCATGGGCATTCACGAGAGCCAGAGCCGCTTTTTCGAGAACACCGTGGGTCGCAGCCGCGCCTTTATGGGCCCGCTGCTCGAGGTGCTGCGCCGTCACGCGCCCGAGGTCTATGGCAGCGTGGACGAGGATACGCTCTACCGCGCCGTGAACATCGCACAGCCGTCGCTGATCCGCACCGAGGCGGACGAGCTCACCTATCCGCTGCACGTTATGGTGCGCTACGAGATCGAGCGTATGCTGCTTGCCGGTGAGGCCACGGCCAAGGACATCCCCGCGCTTTGGAATCGCTTTATGGATGAGTACTTGGGCATTCCCGTTCCCGACGACACGCACGGCTGCCTGCAGGATACGCACTGGAGCGGTGGCTCGTTTGGCTACTTCCCCACGTATGCGCTGGGTAGCGCCTACGACGCTATGTTTGTGCCGGCCATGTGCCGCGACGGCGTCGACCTTACCGATGCCTGCGCGAGCGGTGATCTGGCGCCCGTCCGCGCCTGGCTGGGCGAGCACATTTGGCAGTGGGGCCGCGCCAAAGACGCGCCGGAGCTCATCAAGAGCGCCTGCGGCATGGCATTCGATGCTCGTTACTACTGCAGCTACCTGCAGGACAAGTTCACCACGCTCTACGAACTGTAAGGCATAACCGACACGCCAACGCAAAGGGGACGCCGCGGAACCAATCCGCAGCGTCCCCTTTCCACCTAGTCGTTTAAGAACGTCCCCAATGACTACCTTACAGAGCCTCGAGCGCGTTGGCGATGCGCTTCATGGCGGCATCGGCGGATGCTTGGTCGGGCGCCTCGGCCAGCACGCGGATAACCGACTCGGTTCCGCTCTTGCGCACGAGCACGCGGCCCTCGCCTGCCAGCGCAGCCTCGGCCTCGGCGATGGCGTTCTGCACGCCCATGTTCTCGAGCGCGGCGTCCTTGTCCGCCACGTGCACGGCCACCTGCGCCTGCGGCAGCAGCTTGCACGGAGCCGTGAGCTGCGAGAGCGTCTCGCGCTCGGCACAAATCACTTCCATCACGCGCAGCGAAGTCATAATGCCGTCGCCCGTGCGCTCGATATCGCCAAAGATCGTATGGCCCGTCTGCTCGCCACCCAGGCTGTAGCCGCCCTCGCGCATCTTGGCATACACGTGACGGTCGCCCACGCCGCTGGTCACGGCGCTCAGACCGGCAAGCTCCAGCGACTTGACCAGGCCAAAGTTGCTGGCAATCGTCGGCACCACGGTACCGCCCGAGAGTCGCCCGTGCTTGTTCAGATACACGCCGCACACGTACAGGATCTGGTCGCCGTCTACCACGCGACCGCGCTCATCCACGGCCAGGCAGCGGTCGGCATCGCCGTCGTAGGCAAAACCCACGTCCAGGCCCTGCTCCACCACATGGCGCTGCAGACGCTCCATATGCGTGGAGCCGCAGTCGACGTTGATGTTAAAACCATCGGGCGCGGCGTTGATCACGCGCACGTCAGCGCCCAGCGCGTCGAACACCGGCTTGGCCACCGAGGAAGCCGAGCCGTTGGCGCAGTCGATACCGATCTTGACGCCCTGCAGCGAAAAGTTCGCGCTGGCGATGAGCGAAGCAATGTAGCGGTTGCGGCCCTGCATGTAGTCCACCGTGGCGCCGATGTGGTTGCCCGTGGCCAGCGGCACCTCGCTCTTGCCATCGATGTAGTCCTCGATGAGCTCCAGTACGTCCTCGTCCATCTTAAAACCGTCGCTATTGACGAGCTTAATGCCGTTATCGCAAAACGGGTTGTGGCTCGCGCTGATCATGATGCCGCAATCGAAGCAGCCCTCCACGGTCTGATGCGCCACGCCCGGCGTCGGGATCACGTGCAGCATATAGGCGTCCGCACCGCTCGCGACCAGACCGCTCACCAGCGCCGCCTCGAACATATAACTCGAGCGACGTGTGTCCTTGCCCACGATAACGCGCGCCTTAGCACTGCGGTTGGCACCGTAATACCAGCCCACAAAACGGCCAATCTTATAAGCGTGCTCTACCGTCAGCCCAACGTTGGCCTCACCGCGAAAGCCGTCGGTGCCAAAGTACTTCATGCGCTCTCCTTACAAAATAGGGGCGGACAGATTGCCTGTCCGCCCCAAAATGGTACTCGATTATCTGCGCTACCAGAAAAACCCTACGCCGACGCGCTGTCGCGAGCCGCCTGGCATGTAGGAGTCTGACGCAGCGTAAGCGGCTTGTCCCCCGCCTCGGCCGACGTGGTCAGCGTATACGTGATCGTCGTCGTCTCGCCAGCATGCAGGTCAACGGTGCCCGAATAGAAGGGGATTCCATGCCACGTAGCGGCGCCAAGACCAAACTGGGTGCCCTCGACGGTCAGATCAGTAATGTTGCCGCCCGTCGGGGCAAACAACGAGACATTCAGACGCTCGTCGTCACGCGCGGCATCGGGTGCGCTCGCCGCAACGTAGTCGGGCAGCTTGCCAGCCTCCTCCTGCGTCATGATGTTCGTCAGAGTAACGGTGATGCGATACGAGCACGTGCCGTCGCCGTTCTTGATGCCCTGGCCGATCTGCGTGTCGGCGTTCAGATACCAGTCGAGCTTGGAGAAGCTCAGGTTGTTAAAGTAAACGCCGGCAACGGGATCGGCACTCGGATCATCCGGATCGGGCAGCGAAGCGTCAATGCCCGTCTCTTTGATGGCATTCTGCTCATCATCGTTTCTCATCCAAGCAATCAGACGGCCCTCTTCGGCACCGCGCTCGAATGCACCGACAAGCTTTGTAACGTCGACGTCACCGATGCCACCGAGAATCTTGTCGAAGGCGGCGCTGGCAACAGCCGCAAAGATGCCGTCCGATTCCTCGACCGGATAGTTCCAATACACATCGTGCATGAGAACCTTCGCCGCGTTGGTACCGTCGACGACCGTACCATCAGGCAGCGAGACATTACCGACAAGGCCCAGCAGGTACTGCAAGAACACCGGATCGATGCCGACGACGCCATCAACGTCCTGCCCATACTGGGACTTCCACAGCGCGGCGACACGCTGCGAGTTGCGGGGCCAATCAGGCGAATAGGTATTGCCCGAGTTGTACAGGTTGCTGTGGTTGCCGAACAGCGCCTCATCCTCTTCGTCGACGCTCTCGACTGCCTCATCCTCGCTGAGTCCAATGCGGGGAACAAACTCGCCAATCGACATCTGGCCGTCGGTGACCGAAATCAGGCCCTGCGAACCGCCAAAGCCGCCGCAGGCACGAATCTCGACGTTGTTCATGGCGTACACAAGGTAGTTGCGCGTCTGGCCGTTGGCGCCGAGCATCTGGGGAAGGACGGGGGCGACCTTCTCCGCCGCGTCAACCGCACCGTTGAGGGTGGCAAAGCCGTCCTTGGCCTTATCGACCAGCTCGGTCACCTGGGAAATATGAGTATCGCCAATGCCCTGGACCTTCTCGTTGGCGCTCTTGAACACCTTCGAGCTGCTGGAAAGCGAATCGGCGACCGCCTGCAGCGCGGACACGTTAATCATGCCGTCCTGGAACAGCTTGCCGGGCGTAGCCTGCGAGAGGTTGTCGGCCATGGGAACCAGCGCATTGCTCGAGACATCGGACAGGGCGTCAATCATGGTGCGGGCCGCATTGATATCGCTGCCATACACCGGGATAAACGAAGCCGCCGCCCACAGCGGGCTCGAGGTCTCCGCCTTCATGCTGTCGCAGAGCTCATCGATCTTTTTCGCGTCGTCAGGCAGCGTCGAAAAATCGCCCGACGTGACCTTGTCCTTAAGGCCACCGACGATCTCGACAGCCTCCTTCGCTTCGCTCTTTACGGTCTTTGCCGAGTTAAGCAGCATAAAGCCGCTTGCGCCAAGCGCAACGAGAAGCACCGCGACTACAGCGGCAATAATGGCGCCGGTGTGACGCTTTTTGCGCTCGCCCTTGCGATGGCGATGACGGACCAGACCGTCAGAGGTCGAACTCGACGAAGCGTCGCTACCGTAATTCAAGCCAAAATCGTAATAATCTTCCTTGGAACCCGAGCCCGCAAACTCGGCACCGCTATCATCCAGGCGGGCGAACGTGCCAGTCTCGGAGGCGCCGGTGTAAATCGTGCCAAGGTTACCCGTAAGCCCCGCGCCACCGGCAGAAGGAGTATTGTTGGCGGCCTTGCCGGCATTAACGTTGCCGGCAGCATTCGCGGCGTTGGCAGCACCTGCGTTGTTCGCAGGCACCGAAGGAGCCCCGCTCGGCTGCGACGCGGAGGTTGCACCGCCCGCAAAGACATTCCCTTTTGCACGGCCGGTCTTTTTTGCCTTTTGAGACTGCTCGTACAGAGCGGTAAACATCGCCGTCTCGCCCGGGGACACGCGCTTACCGGAACCGCCCTGTCCAGCGCCGCCCGGCGTGCCGGCCTTACCAGCCCCGTTCGGACGCGGCGGAACTGCAGGACGGCCGCTATCGCTGCCCTTAAAGTGATTACCAGCCATAAAGAAATCCTCGCAATTGAGTCGCAATGAAAAAGTCCATAACGTTGCTAGTTTATGGCATTTTGAGCATCGACAGCTAAACTCCAGACACGGACATCAATTGGCGAAAATGCGGCACAACACCTTTTCTGTCTTGGCGGCGGCGCTAGCTACACCGTAAGGAACATCATCACGATGATCATGACAAAGCCGATAAGGTCGGTCGGCAAAAACACCGTGCCCAGCATAACGGCGCTGGTGATGGTCGCCGAAACCGGCTCCACAGTTCCGATGAGGCTCGCGCGCACCGAGCCGATGTCCTTAACGCCCTGCATATAGAGCATGTACGCCAAAAACGAGCCCACGACCACAAACACCGCGAGCGCCTCGATGCCGGCAGCGTCGAGCGCCGGCATATGCGCCCAGGGCTGCACGAAGACGCACGAGACCACGCCCGCCGTGAGCATTGCCGAGCCCGTGACGATGGGGCTGCCGTATTCGGGCAGGATCTTGGCGGGAATCACCGCCATACACGCGGCGCTGATCGCACACATAAGACCTGCTGCCAGGCCAAGCGGCGAGATATTCAGGCTGGTGGGGTCGCCGCCGGTGGCGATTAAAAAGGTTCCACCCAGAGCCAGGCCAATGCCGATGACTTCGCGAGTACGCGGCATGCGGCGATCGATCGCGCAGGTGTAGCCCATGATGATAACGAGCTGCAGGCACTGGAGCACCGTCGCGGTTCCGGCGTTCGTCAGGCGCACGGCCGAAAGATAGCAAAACTGGTTAAAGAGCAGGCCAAAAGCGGTAAAGAGCAGCAGCTGCTTGCGATCAGCGGGCGTCGTCCAAAGCTTGACCAGGCGGTCGCGGTCGCGCGTGACAACCACGGCCATAAAGAGTAGACCGGCGAGAATCTGACGCACGCTCATAAGCCACAAGGTGTCGACGTGGTAGGCATCGAACAGAAAGCTCGCGCTGGTGCCCGAGAAGCCCCAAAACGAACCGCCCACCAGCGTAGCCAAGACGCCCGTGATCATCTTGCGCGTCGAAGCGCTGTTCAGGCGGTCGCGCCAGGCGCGGCGGGTGCTACGGCTGAGCTCGTCGGTGCCCTCGGGCACATCAATGTTCGATATATCGGTCATCGGCACCGAAGCCCCTGCGCCTTCGACCTGCTCGACACACTCTTTGCTCATTCCACTCCCCCGAAACAGTCTGGAAACAATTCGGCTTACCTTACCACGGCGAAGTCACCAGCTGGAGGCTTGTCCGCTTATCGGTAGGACAATTCCGCAGGCGTCTTTCCATAGCTCGATACCGCAATGGCCTTGCATTATGCGACAGCCAAATCGCGGCAGCAGGCTCTTTTAAAATGGATATGGCAAAGCCCCTGAATTCCACAATGTAAGCGATTTTTAAAAATGTTCTTGCCACCGAGTTCAGGCTCCGTTATATTATCCCTTGCGCGCTTGCGCACCCTTGATCGGGCGTTTAGCTCAGGGGGAGAGCGCTTCCCTGACACGGAAGAGGTCAGAAGTTCAAATCTTCTAACGCCCACCAAATGTTCGCAGCTCAGAGGCTATGTCCTCTGGGCTGTTCTGTTTTATGTCGCCAAATCCGCTGGCAGCTCCAACCGCCCAACTAGCCAAAAGCCGACCATCTACTTGCCGATCTATCCATCGGCATAACCAATCAGTCCGCACCGCAACTTCTCAGCAAAACGCCGCGATGTCTGCGCCCTGCGGTATCCTTGGGCCACTTGCACCTGCAGCACCAAGGAGCCGCCATGCGCACCGAGCTCGATGTCCCCTTTTCGCACAAAGAAGAAGCCAAGGCGCTGGGCGCCAAATGGGACCGGACCAAGAAGATCTGGTATGTACCCAGCGGCGTCAACCCCGAGCCCTTTGCCGAGTGGCTGCCCGGTGTTGACCGATCCGACCCCTCAGCGCCGTATATATATCTAGTACTGGGCAAGCGCGAGTGCTGGAAGTGTCACAAAGAGACCTCGGTCGCGGCCTTCGGCATTCCCTATCGAACCGATAACGACGAGAGCGTCGCCATCGCGCACGCGCCCAACGAATCCGGGCACATTGCCATCGACACGGCCAACGCCAACGCACTCGCCATCGTGCCCGCTCTTGGCTGCGTGCCGGGCGAGATCCGCGACTACCTTCATAAGCGCTGCGGCTACAAGCCCGTAGGCGCGCGAGCCTCCAAAGCCCCGTCGCTCGGCAACACGTGCACCAGTTGCGACGCGCTGCAAGGCAGCCGCTATCTGTTCGAGGAGCCCTCGTCCCCGTTTGCCCTCACTGCCATCAACAAGCTGCCGGCACTGGAGTTTGTGCGCGTCGAAGTTGCCGGCGTCTTTGGCATCCCGGCCACGCGCACCGACTTTGACCAGGCGCTCTTTACCTGGGCACGCGATCATCACGCCGAGTTCCACAAGCAACTCGGTGAGGGGATTTATTTGTAGAGGCAAAAGACACTCACAGCCAACTCCTCCGCATCACCTATCCCTCGTCGCCGGCGTCGTACACGATATCGAGGCCACAAACAGGGCATTTCTCCGGATACACCGGCATATGAACGCCTGTCCGTTTTCTCACTTCGTCGCTGAGTCTGTCGCGCGCATCGATGAACCGAATGTCGAGACACGGTATTTGCGAGCCGCAGCAAGGGCAGGTGACGACAAACGACCCGCAATCAACCTCTACGCTCGGAAACATATTGTTGTCTATAAGGGCACACGGCAGTTTTCCGTACTTCCCCATCGCAATATCGCCTCGCCAGCTCATACACGCTCCCCTCTCGCTATACAAAACAGGAAGAGCATGCACCGGCGGGCGTGCGCGAGATTGCATCGTCACGCGATCCGATCAAACAACACGATCGTCAAAGAATGCCAAAGCCAAATACGCTAATACGGCAGAAGCCCCGCCTTTTCACGCTTCTTTTCCGAGCGATCGAACTCAATGCGATGGGCCTCAAGAAACACCGTATTGGGTCGCCACTGATGCTCATTCGGCTGCCTTAGCGTCGTACCCGCAAAGGAAGCGTAGTCGGTCTTATCCAACAGGTACGATCCACACAGCCGATATTCACCGCAAACAGGCTCAAACGAAATCAGATGAGCATCGAATAAAGCATGTAAGTCGCGCCGAAGCAGAATGCCGTTGCTGGCAACCTGCGATTTGGGTCCCGAGTAATTCTCGATATGCGCAGCCTCCAGAGCTTCGCTGACGCCGCAGTCCGACACCGCGCAACGGCCGTCATAGGCGGCAACGAGCTGCTTGCGGAACCATTGTTGCCCCAATCGCTCGCGCCTTAACGCATAGCGGACCTTTTCGTCGTCGGTCGCACCCTGTCCGGCAAACTCAATATCGACGGGCATGCGCTTCAGATAACTCATGTCGGGCACAAAACGAGGGTCCGGTCCGCCTTTATGAACAGGACCGTGCAGAACAAACCATCCGTTTTCGGGCTCGAACCGCTCAACAAACGCAAGGCCGAGCACCTTATAGCCCACCTCGGTTGCGAATATGACTCCGACTGGGACGCCACATTCCATGCAGTTGAGCATTTTACGGTTGTAATTCTGGTCTCGAAAACCAACGGTACCCGGCGCTTGAACCGAGTACTTAATGACCCACGTACCATCGTCCAAATAGAGCGGAGGCACATCGGTGTAGAAGCTCTTTTTAGAGTTATGGACCGAAAGCGCAAAGATCTTATTGGGATCTTGCTTCACCCGATCCTGGCCCGGCCAGAAGATCCCTGAATCCCGCGTTACGGGAAAGAAGTCCGAGCCAATTCTCAAACGGTACTGATACTGAGGACTATCTTCCTTGGTGTGGTGCGGAAGGCTGGTCCAAACGCCGCCGCGCTGTTCCTCACCCAGAAACCACTCCCATGCCTCAACGTATTCGGAAGGCACGAGACTGCAGGCGCGGTCATAGCTTGGTCCATCCATCAACGGAACAGCAAGGTCAATGTCGTTCATCGCCAGCACCTACAACCATACGAACGCGAGTCATGCCCCTCAATAATATGGCCGAGAGTCAATTATTACGAGATCTCATTCCGCGATCGGCACATCGTTGATGCTCTCGGTTTGCCGCTGGCGCGCTTGTACCCCGCTACCCCACTTCCCTGTATACTGATGTAGCACGTGTTTCATCCGGGCTTGTTGGGCCGGGTCGTTCATGGGAGGTTCTTGTGGCTGTTTCGAATCCGCCTAAGGGAAGCGTTTCTTCTTCGTCCATCAAGCCGGTTACGCGCAAGGCCGTGCGTTGCCAGCGCGAGGTCGCTTGGCTTGTCACGCAGGCGGCGGGCAGGCTTGTGGCGACCACTCAGGACGTCAATGCGCCTACGCCGAGCTTTGTGTTAGCGGCGGCGCTGGATTTTGTGCGCCAATTGAAGGTTGCCGCGCAGGATGCCAACGGCCACCTCGACTACCAGAACGTTATGGCGCCCGACCTGCAAACGTTCTGCCACATGGCCAAGTTGCCTGCCGCGCCCAATGCGCTTTCGGACGCAGGCTACATGTTTACGCTCTCGGGCGCGGACCTTATCCGCGACATCTATGCATACTGCAGCGAGCTCGCCGAGCGCCACGTCTTTGACGCGGCAGAAGTCAAACCGGGAAATGTCATCAAGCTGGTTCTTAGGCTGTTCCTGATAGACGGGTTCGGGGCCATGCCGGCGTAAGCCGAGTCTTTAGCATCACCGTCGACTGGGCAACAACCGCTTTACCTTAATGGACGCCAATCGAGGGTCGATTATTGGGTCGCCTCGTCCACTAACGCATCTATCCCACGCGCTCCGACAGTCGATACTTGCGGTTGCGGCTCGTCGCCGGCGCCGTGGGCTCAAGCTCGCCTTGAGCAATGAGCGCGTTGACGCGCGACCTAACCTGGGAAATTGTGAGCCCTGTGTGCTCTGCCAGCTCGCGCGTCCCCAGCTCGCCGTAGTGTTTGAGTGCCGTCACAATTAAGCCCCCGCCATGATCGACCGGCTCGATCTTTGAACGGTAAAGTACGACCTTGAACCGATCGAATCCCGGGCAGAACAGGGGCTCGGCCAGACCATGCGCGCGCATGGCATCGATCATCATCGGGATGCCCGAGCCATTGCCCTCAGCCGGCGAACCTGCGCCATCCGGCAGCGGGACAATCGACATGAGCTTCACAAGCGTCGCGTTACGGCATCGGGAGCTGCCGTCAAACAAGTTCTCGCGAGTCTTTCCCCCGTAAAGGCCGCCAGGATTCGTCACCTCGACACGATCGTCAAAGACGTCGACGGCAATCGATTGTCCACAGAACCGATCCCCGTATTCTCGATGGATTACGGCGTTGGCGATTGCCTCGCGCAGAACCTCCTCGGGAATCTCAAGCGAGTCGACACGCGAGACGCCTTGGACGGTCGAGGTTCGCCGCAAATTCTTGGCGACGGCTGCGACGGCATCCGAGATCATCTCGCCCAACGTTCCCTCACAGATTGTGCGGTCCATGAACCTCAGCGACCCCGCCATGCCCTTCTGAGTTCCCGCATGGACAGCCACGTCAATGAAGAGCTTGGGATAGAACTGCTGAGGGTAGGTGCCCACAACTAGGAGTCCAGCCTTGGTGACATTGCCCTGGGAATCAAGGATATTTAGGCGCTCCAGCTTCGTTTGTTTGTCCGGCGCGCCGCGCATTGCCCGGGGCGTCAACGAGAAAGCCCGATCTATCGTACGGTCGACCAGCGTCTCGTCGAGATTGTCCGCGCCCGCACCCGCCACCGCGTCGCGATCGCTCGGAGTCGCTCGACCGTATGACGCCAATGCGAGCACCTCAGTCGATGAAAGCGGCACATCTTTGTCATCGATGCGCTTGTAGCTGCCGCCCTGGGCGCCCCGCTCTATGACATAGCAGGGCTTGCTCGACGGATCGAGCTCCTCAATCGTAATGACGAGAACGATGACGCCCTGAAGCTCCACTCGCTCGATCGTGTATTTAGGCGGATTGGCCAGCTTTCCTCGACCGCCCGCATCACCCATGCCTGACACAAATTGGTTGAGCACTTTCTCGGTCTCGAAGTTCTCAACCGGGACAAAACCTGCGCGCTCACTCACTCCGAGCACGATGATTCCGCCGGCAGTGTTCGCGAATGCGCTCACCGTTTCCCATACGTCGCGGGAAAGCGTCGTGGCGCTCTCCTTCACTTCGACGTTAAGATCATCCGAGCCCATACGCCTTAAAGACTCAAGCAGACCGGTCAGCTCGTTTTCGTTCATCTGCACGTCCTTTCGCTCGGTCCTGCGGAGAATGCCGCGGATAGATTTCCCTCGTCTCTCAGTTATCTCTCGTAATTATCTCTCATTTATCTCTCTATCTCTCGGCTTAGAGATAAGAGATAGATAGAGATGGAATGTCTACCATTTGCTTCATTTATACATATTTTTGCTGGTAGAACAATCGGTATTGAGACAATACCATGATTGCCTACCTCTTTGATGCTCAGTTATCTCTCATATTTTTCTCTCATCTTCCTGTCATCTCTCATATTAGAGACGAATGAGAGACGAGAGATACGCGAGTGATGGACGAGCGAGGATTTTCGGACGGTCGGATATCGAGAGTGAATATTTGGACGGTTTTTGGGGCTTTTGCGGCAGATTCCGTCCAAATATCCACTCTCGTTCGATAGGTGTCCGGAAATCCTCGCTCGTCCGTCCGAATATCCACTCTCGTTTGGCGTGTGTCCGAATTTCCACGCTCGCGCGGCGGTCACGCGGGGCCTTTACCCATTCCGCCGGCATCGTCTTCAGTTCGCCGCAGAGCCGCGGCCCCATATGGGTATACTCTCGAGGATTCGACTCGATTCGCCCCCGCTGGGGCGTCAAAGGAGACTGCATATGCCCACCACCTCAACCGACCCGCGCGCCGCTGCCGCCGCGCTGCTGGTACCCGGCACCACCTGCCACGGCTTTGCCGTCGAGCGCTGTGAGACCGTGCCCGAGCTCGACTCGGACGCTTACGTGCTGCGCCACACCGCCTCGGGCGCTCGCCTGCTGTACCTGGCGTGCGACGACGAAAACAAGGCCTTTGCCATTGGCTTTAAGACGCCGCCGGCCGATTCCACCGGCGTGTTCCATATTCTTGAGCACTCGGTGCTGTGCGGATCGGCTAAGTTCCCCGTCAAGGAGCCGTTTGTCGACCTGATCAAGAGCTCCATGCAGACGTTTCTCAACGCCATGACCTACCCCGACAAGACCATCTACCCCGTTGCCACCACCAACGAGCAGGATCTGTACAACCTGATGGACGTGTACCTGGACGCGGTGTTCAACCCGGCCATCTATACCAAGCCGACCATTTTTGAGCAGGAGGGCTGGCACTACGAGCTGGACCTGCCGGAGAGCGTCGAGGGCGAGGGCGACGGCGGCTCCGCGAGCCTGCGCGAGGGCACGCTGCGCTATAACGGCGTGGTGTTCAACGAGATGAAGGGTGCGCTGTCCGACCCCATGAGTGTGCTGGACGACGCCGTCAACGCCGCGCTCTACCCCGACACCGCCTATGCACACGAGAGCGGTGGCGACCCGCGCGCGATTCCCGCGCTCACCTACGAGCAGTTCCTGGACACGCACGCGCGCCACTACAATCCTTCCAACTCTTATATAACGCTCTACGGCGACCTGGACGTGGACCGCGCCCTGGCCTTTTTGGACGAGCGCTATCTGTCGCAGCCGAGTGCCGCGAGCCGCCGCATGGACGCTGCCGTCGCCGCCGGCGAGGACCCGTCCACGATGGCGCCCAATCCGCTGGGCGTGCAGGCGCCCGTGACCTGCGAGTACAAGCGCGTCGAGATGGCCACCACACCCGAGAACGCCCTGGTGGGCCTGGGCCTGGTGCTGGGCAACGCGCTCGACCGCAAACGCACGATCGCGGCGGATATCCTGTTTGAAGCACTGCTGGGCTCCAACGAAGCGCCGGTTAAGAAGGCCATTCTGTCCGCCGACCTGGGCGGCAACGTGGTGAGCTACACGGCGGCCGAGAGCCTGCAGCCCTACGAGCTCATCATGCTGCAAAACGCGCAGCCCGGCGTGGCGCGCGAGCTGCGCCGCGTGTTCCAGGACGCCTGCCGCGACTTATGCGAACATGGCGTTCCGCGCGAGCGCCTGGAAGCCATCATCAGCAGCAACGAATACGACCTGCGCCAGCGCGACTACGGTATCGCCGACGGCGTGGCCATTGCGTGCGACGCGCTGAGCACGTGGCTCTACGATGACGACGCTGCGACGCTGGCGCTCAAGTACGGCCCGGTGTACGAGGAGCTTCGTGGCGAGCTGGACGGCAGCTACTTTGAGGACCTGTTGCGCGAGCTGGTGCTGGAAAACGACCACATGGCTCTGGTCGAGCTGGTGCCGGTGGACGCCGCCGAGGGCGCAGAGGGCGCCGAAGCTGCCGAGCTGGCTGCCAAGCGCGATGCCATGACCGATGCCGAGCTGGCCGACGTGGTCGAGCGCACGGCCGTACTGCGTGCCGCGCAGGAGGCCGAGGACACGCCCGAGGACAAGGCCACGCTGCCGCGCCTGCGCGTGTCCGACATTGGCGAGGCGCGCCCCGAGCCGCCGCTCGTTGTGGACACGACCGCGCCCATCCCCTGCCTGCGTCACGGCATCTCCACCAACCGTCTGGCCTACGCCATGCAGTATTTCGACCTGAGCTGCGTCGCATTTGAGGACCTGCCCTACGTGACGCTGCTCTGCCGCCTGCTCAAGCAGCTGCCCACGCGCGAGCATTCGGCCGAGGAACTCGACAACCTACTCGCCGGCAAGCTGGGCTTTTTGAGCTTTACGACCGAGGTCATGACGCAGCCCGACGTGGACGGCGTGCGCCCCTACCTGCTGGTGAGCGCCGGCGCCCTGTCCGAAAAGATCGACGCGCTGGCGAGCCTGCCGCGCGAGGTGTGGTCGAGCACGCTGTTGCTCGATGCCGACGCCGACCGCGTGCGCGACGTGCTCACGCAGATTCGCATTGGGCTTGAGCAGGGCTTTATCAACAACGGACACTCGGCGGCGCTGGGTCGCGCGATGAGCTACAGCTCGCCTTCGGCCGTGGTGCGCGAGCAGCTTTCGGGCGTGGATTTCTATCTGTTCCTGCGCAATCTGCTCGACCACTTTGACGAGCGCCTGGGCGGCCTGCGCGCCAAGCTTGCCGAGCTGGCAGGCCGCATCTTTGTGGCCGATGGCTGCATGGCGAGCTTTACCGGCAGCGACGAGGACTTCAATGCGTACTGGGATGCCGCGGGCGACCTGGGGCTTGGCGCGGGCGACGGCGCTGGCAGCGGCACGCTCGTGGTGCCGGAGCCGCGCGACCGTCATGAGGCTTTCGTCATCCCCAGCGACATCTGCTTTGCGGCGCGCGCGTGCGACCCGCGTCGTCTGGGCATTGACGTGACGGGCGCCTGGGCGGTTGCCGCCAACGCGCTCTCCTACGACTACCTGTGGAACGAGATCCGCGTGAAGGGCGGTGCGTACGGCTGCGGATTTCGCGCGGCCGGCGAGCGCCAGACGGCGTTCTACACCTACCGCGACCCGGCGGTCGATCCTTCGATTGAGCGCATGGAACGCGCGGGCGCATGGCTCGGCAGCTTTGAGCCCGACGAGGCCGCCTTCGAGGGCTTTATCGTGAGCTGCGTGAACGGCATGGACGCGCCCGTGAAGCCGTACGCGCTCACCAAGCGCCGCAATACGACCTACCTGGCTGGGCTCGATCCGCACGCGCGCGAGGAGCGCCGCGCCCAGATGCTCGCGGCCACGCCCGCTGAGCTTCGCTCGCTCGGCGCCGATGTGACGCGTATTGCGGCCGTCGCACCCACCTGCGTCTTTGGCGGCCGCGACGTCATCGCCAAGAGCAACGCCGGCTTTAACGTCGTCGACCTGCTGGCCTAGCCACAGTCAAGCAAAACCACCACAAAGGGGACAGGCACCTTTGTGGTGGTTTGCGAGTGGGCCGCTACTTGATAAACGGGTTCAGCCTGGCCTCTAACGGATTGAGCTCGTACATGGTTGCAAAGCACTCACGACCATAATCGGAGTCGTTGCTCCAGCTACCCTGGTCGACGTCGTACTCTGCATCCAGACGAATCCACTCCTCCGGCTTGTTCTTCTCGTGCTTGTTACAGAAGTAGCGCTGGTACTCGACCTCGTGCTCAAACTCAAACTCGGCATCCGAACCGCGTCCGGCATACTCGTCGACCGACGTCAGGTTGCCGTACTCGTCGTAATAGAACTCCGCATAGCCGCCGCGCTCGGAATCGATCCTGTCGAGCTTTCCGTCGCTGTACGAATAATCCACCGCTGCGTACGAGTTCAGCGAGCCGTAGTCGTTGCCGTGCGAGTCATATGCCACAGGCGAGATACGCGAAATGTTGCCGTCCTTGCCATACTCGTAGCCCGCGGTAATCGTCCACGTAGTTCCCACCGTGTCGCCCTGGCAGTCCAGCGTAAAGGACGTCGCGCGATCCTTGTCGTATCCGTACGAATACACGACCGTCCGAGGATTGGCCGGGCTGGTATCGGTGTTGGTCACCATGTTGCCGTCCTGGTAGACATACGTGCTCGCGCTCTCGCCGTAACCCGCATGGGTCGTCTTGTTGATCAGGTTTCCGTCCGCGTCGTAGGTAAACGTCGTGGTGCTCGACGAATCGCTCATGTCGGCATCGCAGTCGATGCGCGTGACGTTACCGTCGGCGTCGTACGTAAACGTGTTGACGTTCTCGTAACCGCCCGCCAGATCTTCCCCAATCTCCGAAATGCGATGCGACTCATCGTGCTCGACGCTGTAGCTTACACCGCCACCTTGCTTGACGGCAGACGTGAAGCCCGTGACGTAGCCGTTTTCATCGCGCTCGATCTCGTAGATATCGCCGTACTGGTCCGATTTATCGGTGCCTTCATAGGACACCGGCAGCCACAGCTCGTCGAGCTGCGTGTCCTTAATGCCGCCAACCTTCGTATCCTGCGGCAGTGCCAACGTGGCGAGCTTCTTTTTACCCGAAAGATCGACGCTTTTGAGCTCCCCGGCATTTGAAAGGTCGAGCTTCTCGATGTTGTCGCAACCGTCCAGGTTAACGACGGTGACGTTGCTCGCCGAGTTAAGCTCGACGGTCTTAAGGTCGCCGCAGCCCGAGAGGTCCAGGTTGACGAGTTTATCCCCACCGTATTCCACACTGGTAACGTTGGGGAACACCTTGCCCAGACCCTGCGTTGACGTAACGCCGTCCAGCTCGATCGACGTCACCGCCTTGGCCTCGTCGCGTGAGATACGGCCGTCACCGTTAGTGTCGTACTTGGTCGAGACAAGCGCACGCATGCCGCTGTCCGGAAAGATTTTCTCGTCGATAGGCGTGGTCGCGATCTGCGTAAAGTAGAACAGCGCACCGCCGCCGATGCCCGCCGCCACGGCAAGCACCGCGGCAAGGGCGATGAGGGGCTTCTTGGAACGCTTGCGCCGCACGGGCTGCTGCACGGGCACGTATTGCCCAGGAGCGGGCGTGGCAGGCTGGGGTTGCTGCGTGGCCGCAACCTGGTCGGGTGCTACGGGCGCGCCGCATACGGGGCAAAAGAGGGCGTCGTCGACAAGCGGCGTGCCACACGAGCGACAAAACATGACGGGCTCCTTTCGGTTCATTCCTTCCACCATGAAGGTAAACCCAAAAATGCAGCCCTTGTTGCGCAACAAAGCCAAGCGGGAGCCAAACCACCACAAAGGGGACAGGCACCTTTGTGGTGGTTCGAACACTTGTTCTATACGTACACATGTTCTATAGTAGGGATGCTTGCATCGGACTTAAATTGCAACTAGGATATAGTTGCAGAATGTGAGGCGGGATGACGCGGACCGATAAACTCATCGCCCAACTACTTAGCTGCCCTTCGACGTATCGGTATACCGATTTTTTAAAAGTCATGGCTTCATATGGCTTTGAAATGGACAACAAAGGCAAGACATCCGGATCGCGCGTTCGCTTCTACAGGCCATCAGATGGCAGGATGTTCGTAATGCACGCGCCACATCCATCTGACGAATTGACAGCGGGGACCATTCGAAACATCGTTCGATTTCTGCAAGATGTCGGAGGTAGTCATGAGTAACGTTTTGGCATACAAGGGTTATTTCGCCCCAGTCGAGTTCGATGCCGAACAGCATGTGCTAACAGGTATGGTCACCGGCATTAGGGATGCAATTGTGTTTGAAGGCTCTACGGTTAAAGAAGTGGAACAATGCTTCCACGACGCCGTCGACGATTACCTTGAGTTTTGCGCCGAGAAGGGCAAGGAACCCGAGCGGGCTTTTAAGGGGTCGTTCAACGTAAGAACGGGCTCTGAGCTCCACAAGCAAGCAGCGCTGGCAGCGGCAAAGAAGGGTGAGTCACTCAATAAGTTTGTGACTGAGGCGATTGCTGCGGCGTTATAGCATTAACGCACAGGCCCAAACAACCACAAAGGGCGCAGTTCACAGGCATATTTGCGGTGACTTTACTGCCCATATCGCGTTTGCCCAGATAAAAGCTGCCAAAATAAACCTGTCCCTTTTTGGTAGGTTTGGGAGATGAGACTGGGATGGATAAGGCTGAGTTGCGGCGGGCAGTGATTGCTCGGCGCGATGCTATTGATTTGGATGTTCGGGCGGCAAAGTCCGCCGCTATCTGCGCGCGGCTTGTTGAGCTGATGGAGCCCAGCGGCGCTGCGGGCCAACGCACCGTTGCCGTCTATGCCGCGATGGGTTCCGAGGTCGACCCAGCCGCGTTTGCCGCCGCGGCCGTCGCGCGTGGCTGGCGCGTAGCCTATCCGTGCATGCTCTCGGCAAGCGACGCCGCCGCATGCGGCCAGCGCATGTGCATGCGGGCAGTCTCTGCCGGCGATGCGTCCGAGGCCCCGTTTATCGCCCACCCTACGCGGGCCTTCGCAGCCACGGACGTCGACAGCGACCACTTCCCCATCGTGCCCGCCGCCGAGCTCGACATGGTTGTCGTGCCGCTCGTGGCTTTCGACCGCACCGGCGCGCGCCTGGGCTACGGCGGCGGCTGTTACGACCGCTACCTGCCCACGCTTTCGGCAACATGCCAGGTCGTCGGCATCGCCTTTGACGAGCAACGCGTCGACCACGTTCCCACCGATGCGCACGACCTGCCGCTGTCCCACATCGTCAGCGCCTAGCCGCCGCTGTATCGCACCCGCAAGATGAGCGTGGAAAATCTCCCACTTTGAGCCCCCTTACGAGCCAAAAACGGGAGATTATCCATGCTCATTCAACAAGCGTCCGAAAATCCACGCTCGTCCGTCCGATTTTCCACGCTTGTGCAGCCAAACGCCCTGCAACTGCCTCAGCACGCACGCGGCACGCCGGCGACCTTGAGCTTGCGATCGAGTTTTGTCGGATCCCTTAGATCATCCCAGCACAAGCGCACGATTTTGCAGTTATCAAGCAGCGAAAGCCTCGACTCGCGCTGGCGCTCATCGAACTGCGCCTTCGCGAGCTTGCCCTCCTCCGCCGCCTTCTCGCTTTTAACGAATCCGTCGAACTCCCCGATAATCAGCCGGTCGCCCACGCGCCACAAGTAGTCGACGCGATACGGTCGTCCCGGCTCAACCGGGTCGAACAGCTCAACTTGCAGCTCCGGCGTCTGCCAGCCGCGCTCGATCATCAGGGCACGCGCCTTGGACTCGCCGCCGCTTTCCGACAGCCCATCGGCACATCGTGCAACCCTGCGCGCCGTCACAACGCCGCGACGATTCAGGCCAAGCTTGTCGACAGTCTCAACGAGATGCTCCTTCGACAAAAGTTGCTCATGGAGCGCCGAATCCGCGATGATCAGTCCCTCGACAAACGATGCATCGACCAAGCAATCCGTAATCGTTTGATCGATATCGGTTACGGCGATATCCATCTGGGTGGCCCGTGTTTGACGAGCATAGCGATGACGAATGACCTGAGAGCCCGGCGTCGTCGATTGGGCTGGCATCGCGGCGATATGGATGTGCGTCAAATTGGCATGCGAAACCGAAAGGCCATAGATAACAGCCGCCGTATAGGAGCAAAATGTCCAGTCGGGGTGCTTTTGCGCAAGCGCCCGCACCCGATGCAGATAACGCTGCCGAAACTTGAGCTCGGACCAGTATTCCGGACGCGCATACAGCCCCGGCATGACCGCTTCGAGACTTCCCGCCTCCGCCCGCCGCTCAATCTGCTTTGCCTCCGCCGCCGTGCGCGCGTACACGCAGCTCATCTGCTGTTCGCATGCTTTAATGTGACTTGCAAGCCTTTGATTCGCCGTCATGTTTCCCATGTCGCCTCCCAAATCTTGGAACGGCGCAAACGTACCAGACGGTTTCATGCGAAGTCTGACCAAATACCGTCCAGGCGCTGACCAAATGCTTGACGGTTTTGGACGTTTTAGGCTGATGTCTTATATCTGCAGGTAGGGCGGTTGTCGAGAGGTCCCTGTCTCCACATTTTGAGGCCTTGGTCCATCGGATTATCAGAAAGAAAAACCCGTCGAGATTCAAGACTACGCCAAATGCGACTTTGCCTCTGCACGCACCGTCGCTTAGCCGAGCCATCGGCATCTACATGCCTAAAAAATGAGCGTGGATAATCTCCCGTTTTGAGCCTAGTTTCAAGCCAAAAGTGGGAGATTATCCACGCTCGATTTGTAAATGTCCGAAAATCCACGCTCGTCCGTCCGGATATCCACGCTCGTCACGCCGCCGGCACAGCAGCAGCCGTAGCCTAGTGCTCCTCGCCGGCTCGGGCTAGGTCGTAGGGCGTGGTCTGGTAGACGTAGTAGTTGAGCCAGTTGGTGTAGAACAGCTGAGCTTGGCTGCGCCAGACGTTGCGCGGCTCGGCGGTGGGGTCGTCACCTGGGAAGTAATGCGCCGGCACCTGGGGGTTGAGCCCGCGCTTCACGTCGCGCTCGTACTCCAGGCGCAACGTGTCGGTATCGTACTCGGGATGGCCAAAGACAAAGAAGCGGCGGCTGTCGGTCGACTTGACGATGTACAAGCCCACCTCGTCGGACACGGCCACGACCTCAAGCTGCGGCTCGGCCTCCACGTCCTCGCGGCGCACATCGGTGTTGCGCGAATGCACGGCATAGAAGCGGTCGTCGAAGCCGCGGACCAGCGGGCTTTGCGGCTTCACCAGATAATGCTCGAACACGCCACTCGCCTTTGCCGGTAGATCGTACTTCTGGATACCGTAATGATGGTACAGGCCGGCCTGTGCGCCCCAACAAATGTGCAGCGTAGAGTGCACGTGCGTGGTGGACCAATCCATGATCTGGCAGAGTTCGGGCCAGTAGTCGACCTCTTCGAACGGCATCTGCTCCACCGGCGCGCCCGTGATGATCAGGCCGTCGTAGTGGATGTCGCGGATGTCGTCGAACGTGCGGTAGAACGTCTCCAGGTGGCCGGCGCTTACGTGCGTGGCCTCGTGCGTCTTGGTGCGCAGCAGGTCCACCTCCACCTGCAGCGGCGTATTGGAGAGCTTGCGCATGATTTGCGTCTCGGTGGCGATCTTGGTGGGCATGAGGTTGAGGATGAGCACGCGCAGCGGACGGATGTCCTGGTGCAACGCGCGGTACTCGGTCATGACAAAGATGTTCTCGCTCTCGAGCTGCGCGGCGGCAGGGAGGGCGTCGGGGATGCGAATGGGCATGGATGCTCCTTACGAGTCAGTTGCAGCTATGGTACAACGAGCGGCCCCATCCGCGCGAGCACATCGCCCAGCGATGCCGTCAGCGGCCCAAATCGCTCCAAAAGTAGAGATTAAAGCATGTCCCAAAAAACTACTTCGCTTTAGCCTAGCAAAGTGACGGCAGGACGCTACAATGGTTCGACGCGAAAAACTCGGCCGAAAGGATACATATATGTACCAGACGCGTAAGATCGGTGTGGTCGGCCAGGGCCACGTAGGAGCACATGTCGCCAACAGCCTGCTTATGCAGGGCATTGCCGACGAGCTGTACCTGTGTGATATCAACGAGGCCAAGGTTACGTCCGAGGTCCAGGACCTGCGCGACTCCCTTTCGTTTGTCCCGTATAACACCAAGATCGTCAACTGCTACGACCACTACGAGGAGCTGGCCTGCTGCGACGTCATCGTCAACGCCGCCGGCAAGGTCGCGCTGGCCGCCGGCAACCGCGACGGCGAGCTGTTCTTTACCACCGACGCCGCCCGCACCTTTGCCAAACGCATCGTCGACGCCGGCTTTGACGGCATCTTCGTGAGCATCTCCAACCCCTGCGACGTCGTGTGCACCGAGCTGTGGCACCTGACCGGCTACGATCCCAAGAAGATCATCGGCTCGGGCTGCGGCCTGGACTCCGCCCGCCTGCGCACCGAGATCTCCAAGAAGGTCGGCGTGAGCCCCAAGTCCATCGACGCCTACATGATCGGCGAGCACGGCTTTAGCCAGCTTGCCGCCTTTAAGGCCGCGACCATCGCCGGCAAGAGCCTCAACGAGCTTCAGGCCGAAAACCCCGACAAGTACGCCTTTGACCACATGGAGGTCGAGGAGCTCGCGCGCAAGGGCGGCTATGTGACCTACCAGGGCAAGCAGTGCACCGAGTACGCCGTCGCCAACTCCGCCGCGCGCGTCTGCGCCGCCGTGCTGCACAACGAGCACGCCGTGCTTTCCGCCTCCACGCTCATGACCGGCCAGTATGGCGAAGAGGGCATCTTTACCTCCCTGCCGTGCGTGATCGGTGCCGAGGGCGTCGAGGAGGTCTATACGCTGGACCTGTCCGAGCACGAGCTCGAGGGCTTCCACAAGAGCTGCCAGCACATCCGTGACAACATCGCCCAGCTCGACTGGTGGGACGCCGAGGCCTACGACGCAAAGTAGGCCGCTGGCTGCCGCAACCTTGCGAATCGAAGCACGATACTAAGCGGGCCGCGCCGGAAATCCCCGGCGCGGCCCGCTTTTTTGACTCACGCAGTGCCCTTGCGAATCGAAGGTGAATACTTTTCCGCGAAGTGAACGAGTAAAAATGAGCCCCCGAAGCATCGACACTTTTCAGACGCCGTTTCCTGCGGTTTCGCCAAGTTTTTCCTGCAGTTTTGGCGTCAAAAAGTGTGGATGCTTCGGGGGTCCAAAATAGGTCGTTCACTTCGCGGAAAAGTATTCACCTTCGTTTTCGCGCAGACACGAATCCGGCCGCCACAACGCAAAACGGGGCCTGCGCGCAGCGCAGACCCCGCCAAAAAAGATAATTCCCGGTACCTAGTACTGCTCGATGCCCATGTAGCGACGAACCTCGGGGCTGTGGTCGAAGACCTTGCCGCGGGCGGCACGCAGCTCGCAGCTCATGTTGTAGAAGAAGATCGGCTCCAAGTACGAACGCACACTGGCGGGTACGTCGCCCACGCCGTACTCGAGCGCGTCGAGCACCATAATCGTATCGGTGTGCGTGTTGAGGAACGCAAGAGCGCGCTCCTCCATGGGGCGGCACTCGCCCGCGCCAAGCTGCACAAAGTAGAACACGCCGGGCTCGGTGGCCTCGAACGGGCCGTGGAAGTACTCGCCGGAGTGGATGTAGCAGCAGTGCTGCCACTGCATCTCCATGAGCGAACAGATGGCCATGGCGTAGGTCTGGCTAAAGTTGGGGCCGGAGCCCAGGATATAGAAGAACTTGTGCTGCTGGCAGAGCTCGGCAAAGCGGGAGCCCAGCTCGGCGTTGACCTTCTCGCGGGCGGCGGGCAGCAGCGCATCCATCTGCTTGAGGCCCTCGTACATGTCGGCGAGCGCCTCGTAGCATTCCTGCTGGTCGAGCAGCTCGGCGGCGATCAGAGCGCCGATGCCCTGAGGCACCTCGGCCTGCGACACGCCCTCGCCCCAGGGGTAGACCCAGGTGGTCCACTTACCGTTGTCGATCTTGGAGCCCTCGCAGTCGGTGAGGGCGACGACCTCGGCGCCGGCAGCCAACGCCATCTCGCAGCCGTCGACGACCTCCTGCGTGTTGCCGCTGTGGCTGCATGCAATAACGAGAGACTTCTCGCCAAGGCTCTTGGGGGCCATCAGGCAAAACTCGCGTGCCGTGTAGACCGTCGAGGAAAACGTGGTGGCCTCGCGCTTGAGCAGCTCGTTGGCCGGCATCAGGTCGATCATCGAACCGCCACAAGCGATCCAAAAGACGTTCTCAATCTTGCCCTTGCGCTCGATGATTTCCTGAATCAGATCGTGTGCGTTCATCTTGATGTTCCTCCTTGTGGGGCGGTTTTGAGCGACGGCAGCTCGTACCTGCTGTCGTTCTATGTTGTCCTATTTATAACACGTGCAACAACGCCCGTGAAGTCATCTTAGCAAATTTGTTCTATGTTGTTCTATCTGTGGACGTTAGATGTCGAACACGTAGCGCGAGCCCACGATCTTTTGGCGGCCGAGCAGCAAGGGGCGCTCGTCCTCATCGGTAAAGTACGCCTCCATATAGAAGAGCGGCTCACCGACCGGCACCTCCAGCAGCGGGGCCGCCTGAGCATCGGCAAGCGCAATCTCCACGGTGCAGGGGTCGGACTTGAGCGGCGCGCGACCCGAATGCTCGGCAACGAGCGCAAAGATGGAATTGTCCGTGAGGTCCTTGTCGGCAAGCGTCTGCAGGTAGGGATGGTCGGCGAGCACAAAGGCGTTGTTCTCAAGCATGACAGGGATGCCGTCGGCCGTGCGCACGCGCTCGACCACGATAAGCTCACAGCCGGGCTCCACGCCAAAGAACGCCGCATCCTCGCGCGTCGCCGCGACCACCGTGCGCGACACCAGACGCGCACCCGGCACCATGTCGTTGGCAGCACAACCCTCAGTAAAGCTCTGGACGTCACCCTTCTGGCGAATCTTGCGCTTGAGCTTGGGAGCGCACACAAAGGTACCCCTCCCCTGTTGGCGGTTGAGATACCCCGCGCGCGACAGCTCCTCGATGGCACGGCGCACGGTGACGCGCCCCACGCCGTAGGACTTCGCGAGCTCCATCTCGGAAGGAATGCGCGAGCCGGCAGCATACACGCCGCGCGCGATCTCGCCCTTTAGGTCGTCCATGACCTGCTGGTACAGCGGCACGGCGGACACCTCGGCGCGCTCGGAACGTTCGGTCTTGCTATCGGTTGCCATCGTTATGCCCCATCCCGCGCATGCTCGGACTCAAACTCTTCAATCGCCGTCATAAACTGCTCGCCAAAGGCGTCGGCCTTTTTCTCGCCAATGCCGTTGACCTGGATCAGCTCGTCGCGTGTCTGCGGGCGCAGGCGGCACAGGCCGCGCAGGGCCTTGTCGGAAAAGACCATGTACGGCGCCATCTCCAGCTCGGTCGAAATATCCTTGCGCAGGGCACGCAGGCGCTCGAACAGCTCGGCATCGTCGCCAACGCGCGGGCGCTGATCCAGCTCGGCCTCCTCGCGCAGCAGATCGACGGCGCGGCGTGCGCGGGCCGATGCCTTGCGCTTGGACGCGCGACGCTTAACGGTAAAGGCGAACGCCTCGTCCTCGACCTCGCCGGCACGCGGACCCAGCCCCACGACCGGGTACTGCCCCTGCGAGGTGGCCAAATAACCGCGGCCGCACAGCTGGCCGATGATGTCCTTGATGCGCCCGACCGATTCGCTCGACAGCTCACCGTAGCCGCGGTCCTCGTCCAGATGCATCTGGCGAATGCGCTCGGTGTTGCCGCCGTGGAGCACATCGGCGATCAGCGACTTGCCAAAGCGCATGGGACGCGTGGCCACATAGCGCACAACGGCGCGGGCCATTTCGGTGACGTCCTCGACCTCGAACTGCGTGAGGCAATTGCTACAGTTGCCGCAGCCCTCGACGTCATCCGTGGCGGTGCCGCCCGTACCGGCCGCGGCATGCTCGGCCGCGGCCTCGTCGCCAAAGTAGCGCAGCATGTATTCGCGCAGGCAACCGGTGGTATTGCAGTAGCCCTCCATCTGGCTGAGCAGACGATATCGATTCTGGAGCGCCCACGCGCGCTGCTCGTCGTCGAGCGCCTCATCGGCAGCATCGCCGCGGTCGATCAGAAAGCGGCGCATGCGAAAATCGTTGCCGTTCCACAGCAAGTAGCAGCTGGCCGGGTCGCCATCGCGGCCGGCGCGGCCCGCCTCCTGGTAGTAGGCTTCGATGCTCTCGGGCACGTTGTTGTGGATCACGTAGCGCACGTTGGGCTTGTCGATGCCCATGCCAAAGGCGTTGGTGGCAACCATCACCTGGATATCGTCGTCGATAAAGGCGCGCTGGCTTTGGCGACGGGCGTCGTTGCCCATGCCGGCATGGTAGCGGCCAACGCGAATGCCGCTGGGGCCCAGTGCCTCGGCAAGCTCGCCTGCCAGCGCATCGACCGTCTTGCGGGTCGAGCAATACACGATGCCGCTCTCGCTCGAATGCGCGATCACGTAGTCACGCACCCACGCGGCCTTGGCCTTGTCGCCCATCTCCTCGCAGCCAAAGTAGAGGTTCTTGCGATCGAAGCCCGTCACCACCGTCGCGGGGTTTTGCAGGCCGAGCATCTGCTGAATATCCGCGCGCACGCGCTCGGTCGCCGTAGCGGTAAACGCCGCCACGATGGGGCGCTGCGGCAGGGAATCGATGAACTCACGAATCTGCAGATAGGCGGGGCGGAAATCCTGGCCCCATTGGCTCACGCAGTGGGCCTCGTCAATGGCCACGAGCGGCACGCCAATGCCGCCGTCCGCCGCGGCCTCCCGCGCAAATGCCAAAAAACGCGGCTCGAGCAAGCGCTCGGGCGCCACGTACATAAGCTGGTAGCGGCCCTCGCGCGCTCGCTTGAGCACGGTGTTTTGCTGGGCCGGAGTAAGGCTGGAGTTGAGATAGCTGGGTCGCGCACCCGCCGCGAGCAACGCACGGGTCTGGTCCTCCATAAGCGACAGCAGCGGACTCACCACAAAGGTGATGCCGGGCAGCATGAGCGCGGGCACCTGGTAGCAAATGGACTTGCCGGCGCCCGTGGGCATAACACCCAGCGCATCGCGACCGGCAAGGATCGCATCCACCATGCGATCCTGTCCCGGGCGAAACGAGGTGTAGCCAAAATAGGCGCCGAGCGTGTCGAGCGCCATCTGCTGCATGCTATCGGTCATGGTTTCCTAACGTCAGAATCATCTGCCGCCGATTATACGCCGCCACGCGGACCGGTGCCGCGCGGCTGTCGGCCACGGGCAACGCAATCCAAGGCGAATGAGCGTGGATTTTCGGACACTTTCCGGATGAGCGTGGATAATCTCCCACTTTGAACCCGCCACCAAGCCAAAAACGGGAGATTATCCACGCTCATTCTGCGGGTAGTCATTGGGGACGTTCCTGAATGATTAGTCGTTTTAAGAGCGTCCCCAACGACTAAGGAGTGTCCCCAGGTGCCGGCAAAAAAGGAACGTCCCCAAGTGCCGCATCCGGGCCATGGCAACGCCGATGTTTTGGCGCGGACAGACACTATGACCCAATCCGAGGGCACTAAAAAGACAGGAGCCCCCGCTCGTGACCGCGGGTCGGGGCTGCGACAATGATGTTGAAGTGCCATAGG
>JAGZWV010000020.1 GCA_018378775.1 Collinsella sp.
TGATCTGCTCTCATCTGTCGCATGGAAATCGGCGGCGTTTCCATTTAACGCAAAAGAGGCCGCTTCCCCTAGTAGGAAGCGACCCCAAATCTTACGAATAGACGATGGTAAAGGGCTCTTTCGTTTCGGTCTCCCCTGTTGATGTATACCTCACAATTTCAAGGGTTACCGAGACAACTTGATCGACATCAATCAACTTCGTTGGCACCCAGATGTTCTCTCCGCTATTGCGCCCATAAGAAAAATATAAGTTGAACACCCCTGCGTCGTCATCTTCGATAATCTGCTCCGATCCATCCTTGTAGCTGACGGTCAGCTTATTATCAACTGCTTCATAGCCCAAATCATCGATGTGCGTCTGGATGGAAAACGGGCTAATCTCAAGAGGCGAGTCACCGGAGCGGAGTTCCTTTGTATCGACGTACGCTCCAATATTGAACTCGGGTGTCGACGCCTCAAACCGCCTCGCACTCTCACCTTCACCCTCGGTCCAATGGATATTCCAGGTGACAGCATGTTGCAAATCTCGCTCGCGATCCATAGCGGCAAAGTACATCGTGCCATTAATGACAGTATCGCTTGATGTGTCCTTATCAATTGTGCTGCGTGTGTCAGGCCATTCCTCGCCGAACTTCATATCGGGCGTGCCGATGCCCTGCTCTTCTTCACCATAGAGAACAAGTTCGCCAATCTCTGCTGCTGGCTTGTAGTAGTTAACTCCATTTGGATTGGACAACGTAAACGTCACGGCTCCGCAGCCGTTTTGGTCGATTGCCATCTCATGGATATCAAGCGTATAGCCGTTGCCCTCGACGGACAGATTAACCTCCTGGACTGCGCCTTCCAGGCTTTGGGGCGCGATGCCATCGCCAAACTCTCTGGTGTAGGTATATTTAGTTCCCGATGAGCCGCCGTTGGTCCAGGTAATGGAATCCCCGTTGCCGTGGTTTCCCCAGGCTGAGGCAAAATAGCCGGAATTGACAACGGCGTAGGCGACCCCTCCGGTCGCCAACACTCCGGCAAGACATCCGATTACGGCAACATAGAGAGGCTTCGCGTGGCCCTTTCGATGAAGCGGCTCGCCTGCCGCAGCATCAATAACACGGTCGGCAAGATCGCTATCGGCTTGGATGGACTCGAAGGCCTGCTTGATTTGATTGGATTTCACGGTCGCCCTCCTCTAGGATGAATTTGAGCTTCGATCGACCGCGAGCTAAACGCGTTCGAACGGTCGCGGCTGGTACATGCAACAACTCGGCAATCTCTGAGGTCGAAAAGCCCAGATAGTAATAGAGCATGATGGGAACACGGAATCGTTCCGGAAGTCGCATAACGTCTGACAGGACCGCCTTGGTCTCCTCCTGCGCCGTCGAAAGCGAATCGGCCAGGTTCTCAATATCCTCCACACGCCTCCAAGGCTTTCGAAAGAGAGATTTGCATTCATTGATCGTGACCCGGATAAGCCATCGACGAAGATGTTCCCAGCTTTCAAATTGCGCATCGCTTTTGAGTAACTTCAGAAAGACGTCTTGAGCGACATCGTCGGCATCGGCACGATCGCGCAGATACGTCAATGCGATTCGAAACACGACATCCCTGTGATCTTCGACCGCCTGTCTAAAAGCTTGTTCTTCCATAATCACCTCCCGGTGACGGTACTGATTCTTGATGAGGTCCTCACCATAGATACGCTCTGGCCGGACGAAATGTTTCAAATTCAAGCAGGAAAAACCTACCAAAATAAACCTGTCCCTTTTTGGCAGGTTTTCTTCAACAAAAAAGACCCGCTTCCCTGTTGGGAAACGGGTCTTTGGAAGGACGGTTAACGTACTAGGAAATTACTCCTCGTCGTTGTCCTTGGCCTCTTCGGCGTCGTCGGTGTCCACGAGCTGGTTGAGCAGCTCGTCGAGGGAAGCCATGTCCTCGTTGATGGCACCGTTGGCGGGAGCCTTCTTGTCGTCGATCGGGGCGCCCAGGAGCTCCTCGTCGGCGTCGGCGTGATGCGTCGGCGCGGCGGAGGTGCCCAGCAGGATGTCGTCCGGACCGTCGGGGCTAAAGACCATCTGCAGCAGCTGCGAGAGGTCTTCCTCGTCGGCAACGTCGTCGTTGTTCTCGAGGATGTAGAGCAGGTCGTGGGCCTCCAGGCCGTCACGGAGCTCCTCGATCGCCTTGGCACCGATACCATCAATGCGCAGCAGATCCTCCTCGGACTTGCCGACCAGGTCGCCGACCGTCTCGATGCCGACCTCGCTGAACTTGTTGGTCCAGCGCTGCGACACGCCCAGGTCGTCGAACAGGTACAGGCGAGCCTTCTCGGCGGAGATGGTGTGGCCGTTGCGGGTGAACGAACCGTCAGCACCACCGAACTCGTCGTAGCCGGCCCAGTCGAGCTGCTGCGGGAGCTGCTCGTCCAGGTCCTTGAGCTCCACAGGAGCCCACTCGGGCAGCGACTTGGCGTTGGGCGAAGCCGGGCCGTCGATGTCCACGTAGCCGTCGGCCGTGCGATACGTCAGCTTGGCGTTGGCGTACGGCTTGAGGCCGGTACCAGCCGGGATCTTCTTACCGACGATGACGTTGGACTTAAGGTCGAGCAGGTGGTCGACCTTGCCCTCGATGGCAGCCTCGGTAAGGACGCCGGCGGTACGGATGAACGAAGCGCTCGACAGCCAGGAGTCGATGTTGGACGCGACCTTGAGCGTACCCAGGATGACGGGCTCGGCCACGGGAGCCTGACCGCCCAGACGGGCAACGCGCTCGACCTCGTCGGCGAACTCGTAGCGGTCGACGTACTGACCGAGCAGGTACTTGGAGTCGCCGGGGTTGGTGATCTGAACGCGACGCAGCATCTGACGCGCGAGCACCTCGATGTGCTTGTCGTTCAGGTCGACGCCTTGGCTGGTGTAGACGTCCTTGACGCTCTCGACGAAGGTGTGCATCGTCGACTCGATGTCGGTCAGCTTGCGCAGGTTGCGGAAGTTGACGAAGCCCTTGGTGATCTGGTCGCCGGCGCGAACCTCACAGCCGTCCTCGATCTCGGGCATAAAGCGCACCGAAGCGGGGACGCGACGCTCGTCGAGGACACGGGTGTGGTCCTCGGAGTCGGTGAGCGTCAGCACGTACTCGGACTTCTCGGGCTTAATCGAGAGGTGACCGGAGTACGGAGCCAGCTCGGCCTCGCGACCCAGAATCTTCTCGTTGACGTTGCCGACGATATCGAACATACGGCTGACCGTAGGCAGACCCTGCGTAATATCGTCGACGCCAGCGACGCCGCCGGAGTGAATGGTACGCATCGTAAGCTGCGTACCGGGCTCGCCGATGGACTGGGCGGCAATAATGCCGACGGCGGTACCGATGGCGACCGGACGACGAGTGGAAAGATCCCAGCCGTAGCACTTCTGGCAAACGCCGTACTTGGAGCGGCAGGTGAGCAGCGCGCGGAGCTTGACCTTCTTAAGGCCCGCATCGACCATCTTCTGGATGTCGGCGACCTTCTCGATGTAGCCGTCCTGCTCAAAGAGCACGGTGCCATCGGGAGCCACGACGTCCTCGATGAAGCAACGGCCGACGAGGTCGGTGTTGAGGTCGGCGGTGCCGGGGATGATGAGGTTGTAGGTGACGCCCTCGTGCGTACCGCAGTCCTCCTCGCGGACGATGACGTCCTGGGCCACGTCGACCAGACGACGGGTCAGGTAACCAGAGTCCGAGGTGTGGGATGCGGTATCGACCAGGCCCTTACGGGCGCCGTAGGTCGAAATGAAGTACTCGAGCGGCAGCAGGCCCTCGCGGAAGTTCGCCTTAATGGGAAGGTCGATCGTCTCGCCGGACATGTCTGCCATCAGGCCACGCATACCGCCGAGCTGACGCAGCTGGGTCTTAGAACCACGGGCGCCGGAGTCGGCCATCATGTACAGCGGGTTCTCCTCGTCGAACATGTCGAGCATGAGCGCTGCAACCTTATCGGTACAAGCGGTCCACTCGTTAACGACTTCGATGTGGCGCTCCGTCTCGTTGATGAAGCCCTCCTCGAAGTACTCGTTGATCTGGTCGACGTTGGCCTGGGCGCGGTCGAGCAGCTCCTGCTTCTCGGCAGGGATGAGAGCGTCCCACACCGAGATGGTGAGGCCGGCGCGGGTAGCGTAGTGGAAGCCGGAGTACTTGATGGCGTCGAGGATCGGGCCGACCTTGGCCTCGGGATAGCGATCGCAGCAGTCCGCAACCAGCTTGGCCACGTCGCCCTTGACCATCTTGTAGTTCATGAACTCGTAATCTTCGGGCAGGCACTGGCGGTTGAAGATGATGCGGCCGATAGAGGTCTCGAAGCGCGCGGTCTTGTTGCCGGTGACGTCGTAGTCGACAAACTCGTTCTTGCCGTTCTTGACGCGGAAGATACGGGTGCCGTCCTCGTTGATGACATTGGCATCGGCAGCGGACACGCGGACCTGGATCTTGGCCTGCATGTCGACCTCGGAGCGGCAGTCATAGGCGTGCAGCGCGTCGTCGAAGCTCGAGAACACGTGGTTCTCGCCCGGCAGACCCTCGCGAACCTGGGTGAGGTAGTACACACCGATGATCATGTCCTGCGAAGGGATGTTGACCGGCTTGCCGGATGCCGGCGAGCGCAGGTTGTTCGCAGAGAGCATGAGCACGCGGGCCTCGGCCTGAGCCTGGCTGGACAGCGGCACGTGGACAGACATCTGGTCGCCGTCGAAGTCGGCGTTGAAGGGCGAGCAGACCAGCGGGTGCAGGTGGATAGCCTTGCCCTCGACCAGCACCGGCTCAAAGGCCTGGATGGACAGACGGTGCAGGGTCGGTGCACGGTTGAGCAGCACGACGCGGCCGTCGATGACCTCTTCGAGGATATCCCACACAAAGGTGGCACCGCGGTCGATAGCGCGCTTGGCGCCCTTGATGTTCTCGACCTTGCCAAGCTCGACCAGGCGCTTCATGACGAAGGGCTTGAAGAGCTCCAGCGCCATGGTCTTGGGCAGACCGCACTGGTGCAGCAGCAGCTTGGGGTCGGTAACGATTACCGAACGGCCGGAGTAGTCGACACGCTTGCCCAGCAGGTTCTGACGGAAACGACCCTGCTTGCCCTTGAGGGCCTCGGCGAGCGACTTGAGCGGGCGACCGCCACGGCCAGAGACCGGGCGACCACGACGGCCGTTGTCGAACAGGGCGTCCACGGACTCCTGGAGCATGCGCTTCTCGTTATTCACGATGATCGCAGGGGCGTCCAGGTCGAGCAGGCGCTTGAGTCGGTTGTTACGGTTGATCACGCGACGGTACAGGTCGTTGAGGTCGGACGCGGCGAAACGGCCACCGTCAAGCTGGACCATCGGGCGCAAATCGGGCGGAATGACCGGAATGACGTCCAGGATCATGTTCGCGGGGCTGTTGCCGCCCTTCAGGAAGGCGTCAACGACCTCGAGGCGCTTAACGGCCTTCTCGCGCTTCTGCTTCTGGGAGTCCTCGTCGGCGATGATGGCCTTGAGCTTCTCGGCCTCGGAGGGGAGGTCGATGGCAGCGAGCAGGTCGCGGACGGCCTCGGCACCCATGCCGCCCTTGAAGTACATGGAGTAGTAACGGGTCATCTCACGGAACAGCGGCTCATCGGAAATGAGGTCGCGCTCGCTGAGCTTCATGAAGGCGTTGAAGGCGTCCGTGCGGAGCTGCTTCTCGTCCTTGCACTCTTCCTCGATGTCGACGATGCCAGAGGCGATCTCCTCGGGGGTCAGCGGCTCCTCGTCGGAGAACTCGTCAAAGTTCTCGGGGTTGCCCTGCTCCTTGAGGGACTCGATCTGGCGGGCGCACTCGGCATCGATCTCTTCCAGATCGGCGGCGAGCTCCTCGCGCAGGTCGTCGGCGTCGGCCTCGCGGGCCTCATAGTCAACCTCGGTGATGATGTAGCTGGCGAAGTACAGAACCTTCTCGAGGTCCTTGGACTTGATGTCGAGCATACGGCTCATCGGGAAGCTCGTGGGGCTCTTGAAGTACCAGATGTGGGACACGGGAGCGGCGAGCTCGATGTGACCCATGCGGTCGCGACGCACCTTGGCCGAGGTGACCTCGACGCCGCAGCGCTCGCAGACGATGCCCTTAAAGCGGATGCCCTTGTACTTGCCGCAGGAGCACTCCCAGTCCTTGGCGGGACCGAAGATCTTCTCGCAGAACAGGCCGTCCTTCTCGGGCTTGAGGGTACGGTAATTGATGGTCTCCGGCTTCTTGACCTCACCGTGCGACCAGGAACGGATCTGGTCGGCGGAGGCAAGGGAGATCTTTACCGAGTCAAAATCAGTAGCTTCGAAATCTGCCACAGTCAACTACTCCTTATCAGTGGTCGTGGCGGCGACAGCCTCGGGTGCCTCGGCGGTCTCGGCATCCTCGGCCTCGACGTCGGCGTCAACGCCGGCGAGCGCAGCCAGGTCGTCGAGAGCAGAGGTCTCCTCGGCGGTCACAGGGGCGGAGGCGTCCTCGTCGGCATCGTGCATGGGCTCGATGTCCAGTGCGAGGGAGCGAATCTCCTTGACGAGAACCTTGAAGGACTCGGGGATACCCGGGACAGGAACGTTCTCGCCCTTGACGATGGACTCGTAGGTCTTGACACGGCCCACGGTATCGTCGGACTTGACGGTCAGGATCTCCTGCAGGACGTTGGAAGCACCGTAAGCGTACAGTGCCCAAACTTCCATCTCGCCGAAGCGCTGGCCGCCGAACTGAGCCTTGCCGCCCAGAGGCTGCTGGGTAACCAGGCTGTAAGGGCCGGTCGAACGGGCGTGGATCTTGTCGTCGACCATGTGGCCGAGCTTGAGGATGTAGGACGTACCCACGGTAATGGGCTCGCGGAACTCCTCGCCGGTGCGGCCGTCGAACAGGCGGGTCTTGCCGCGCTCGTCAAGCTGGGTGACGAACTCGGGGCGCATGTGATCGCCAAAGGCAGCGGTAGCCTTGTTGAGCATGTTCTTGTTGGCACGACGGATGACCTCGGCGATCTCGTCCTCCTTGGCGCCGTCGAAGACGGGCGTGGCGGTGAAGAACGGACCGGGGACGTACTTGTCGGAGTCGGCCTGCTCGGTATCCCAACCGCACGCAGCAGCCCAGCCAAGGTGGCACTCGAGCAGCTGGCCGACGTTCATACGCGAAGGAACGCCCAGCGGGTTGAGGATAACGTCGATCGGGGTACCGTCAGCCATGTAGGGCATGTCCTCGACCGGCAGAACGTTGCAGATAACACCCTTGTTGCCGTGGCGGCCGGCGATCTTATCGCCCTGCTGGATCTTACGACGCTGGGCGACGTAGACGCGCACCTGCTCGTTGACGCCGGGGGCCAGGTCGTCGCCGTTCTCGCGGCTAAAGCGGACGACGTCGATGACGCGGCCGTAAGCGCCGTGAGGCATCTTAAGGGAGGTGTCGCGGACGTCGTGGGCCTTGGCACCGAAGATGGCGCGCAGCAGGCGCTCCTCGGCGGTCAGAGCGCTCTCGCCCTTGGGCGTGACCTTGCCGACCAGGATGTCGCCAGGGCCGACCTCGGCGCCGATGCGGATGATGCCGTCCTCGTCGAGGTTGGCAAGCATGTCCTCGGAGAGATTCGGGATCTCGCGGGTGATCTCCTCGGGGCCGAGCTTGGTGTCGCGGGCGTCGATCTCGTGACGGGTGATGTTGATGGTCGTCAGCAGGTCCTCGGCCACCAGGCGCTCGGACACGACGATACCGTCCTCGTAGTTAAAGCCTTCCCACGGCATGTAGGCCACGGTGAGGTTCTGGCCCAGTGCGAGCTCGCCGTGATCGGTCGAAGGACCGTCGGCCAAAGGCTCGCCCTGCTCAACGATGTCACCGACGCGCACGAGCGGACGGTGGTTGATGCAGGTGGACTGGTTGGAGCGCTGGTACTTGGCCAGGTGATACTCGTCCATGCCGCCGGCATGCTTGACGATGATCTTGGCGGCGTCGGCAAAGATGACCTCGCCGGCGTTCTTGGCCAGGGTGACCTCGCCGGAGTCCAGGGCGGCGCGACGCTCCATGCCGGTACCGACATAGGGAGCGGCGGGGTGAACCAGCGGCACGGCCTGACGCTGCATGTTAGCGCCCATGAGCGTACGCTTAGCGTCGTCGTGCTCGAGGAACGGGATCAGCGTGGCTGCGACGGAGAGCATCTGACGCGGCGAGACGTCCATGTAGTCGACATCCTCGACGGGCACGTCGGCGGGGGCGCCGAAGGAGCCGTCGAAGTCGCGGGTACGGGCGATCACGGTGTGCGGACGGACGAGCTTGCCCTCGGCATCGGTCGTGATGAACTCGTTGGTCTTGGGATCGAGCGGCGTGTTGGCCGGCGCGATGACGTGCTTCTCTTCCTCGTCAGCGGTCATCCAGTCGATCTGGTCGGTGGCAACGCCGTTCTCGACGCGACGGAACGGGGCCTCGATGAAGCCGTACTCGTTCACGCGGGCATAGAGGGCGAGCGAGCCGATCAGGCCGATGTTGGGGCCTTCGGGGGTCTCGATCGGGCACATGCGGCTGTAGTGCGAGTTGTGAACGTCGCGGACGGCCGTCGGCACGTTGGTGCGGCGGCTGGAGCCGGACTTGTGGCCGGCAAGACCGCCAGGGCCGAGTGCGGACAGACGGCGCTTGTGGGTCAGACCGGTCAGGGGGTTCGCCTGGTCCATGAACTGCGAGAGCTGCGAGGAACCGAAGAACTCCTTGATGGAGGCCACGATCGGGCGGATGTTGATGAGCGACTGCGGGGTGATCTCGTCGATGTCCTGGGAGCTCATGCGCTCACGGACGACGCGCTCCATACGGCTCATGCCGATACGGAACTGGTTGGCGACGAGCTCGCCGACGGTGCGGATGCGGCGGTTGCCGAAGTGGTCGATGTCGTCGACCTTGAAGCCCTGCTCGCCGGCAGCGAGGGACAGCAGGTAACGCAGCGTCGCGACGATATCCTCGTCGGTGAGCACCGTGACCTCTTCCTCGGTGGTGAGGTTGAGCTTCTTGTTGACCTTGTAACGACCGACGCGGGCCAGATCGTAGCGCTGCGGGTTAAAGAGCAGGCCCTCGAGCAGGCTGCGGGAAGCGTCCACGGTGGGAGGCTCGCCCGGGCGCAGGCGACGGTAGATCTCGATAAGGGCGTCCTCGCGAGTGAGGGCGGTGTCGCGCTCTAGGGTGCGCTTGATCACATCGGAGTTGCCGAGCAGCTCGATGATGTCGTCGTTGGTGACGGCGATGCCAAGGGCGCGCAGGAACATCGTGGCGCTCTGCTTGCGCTTACGGTCGATGGAGACCATGAGCTGGTCGCGCTTGTCGACCTCAAACTCGAGCCAGGCACCGCGGGACGGGATGATCTGGGCCTTGTAGATCTGCTTGCCCGAATCCATCTCGGAGCTGTAGTACACACCCGGGGAACGGACGAGCTGCGAGACGACGATACGCTCGGTACCGTTGATGATGAAGGTACCCTGATCGGTCATCATGGGGAAGTCGCCCATGAAGACGAGCTGCTCCTTGATCTCGCCGGTCTCCTTGTTGGTGAGACGGACGTCGGTCAGAAGCGGAGCCTGATAGGTCATATCCTTCTCGCGGCACTCCTCGACGGTGTGCGCGGGGTCGCCGAACTGATGCTCGCCGAAGGTAACCTCGAGAACATGGTTCTGGCTCTGGATGGGGCTGGATTCCTTGAACGCCTCACGAAGGCCCTCGTCCTTAAAACGCTCAAAGGATTCCCTTTGAACAGAGATAAGGTTGGGGAGCTCCATGGCCTCCGGGATTTTCCCGAAGCTGACGCGCTTGCGCTCAGTGGCAGTGTATGCGTAGGTCACCAGGTTTTTCCTCCTTCACGGAAATGCTCGGTGGGTTGGCGAGGCATAGCTTCGCCAGTTATCGCAACCTAATAGTTTATCAGGTACCGACCGTTGGGCAAGAAAAGCCTTGACGCGATTGAGTTTTTGGAGTAGCAAAGTTTTTCGGCAGAAAACACGCAGGTAGATGTATGTGTATCGAACATCTGTTCATATATTTTCTGTGAACAGAGAGCCAACAATCGCAGCTCTTATAAAAAACGGGCGCGAACCGAGGTCCGCACCCGTAAATGTCGATGCCCGAAGGCTTACTTGCGCATCAAGCCGCCGCGCTCGTCGATGGCGTCCCAGAAGGCGCTTGCAAAGCGAGGATCGCTTGCAGCCATGAGGGCGTTGGTGGCCATCCAGCCAGAGGGAGTGCCGGTGTCGTAGCCCGACAGCGGGTCGATGACGACCGCATACATGGCCTCGCGATCGAGCGAACGGGCCATTGCGTCGGTGAGCTGGATCTCGCCGCCCTTGCCGGCCTGCTGATCAGCGAGCAGGTCCATGACCAGCGGGCTCAGCAGATAGCGGCCGACGATGTACAGGTTGGACGGAGCAGCCTCGGGAGCGGGCTTCTCGACCAGACCGCCGATGCGCCAGACAGCGCCCGGCTCGGCATCGGCAACGCCCTCGGCGCTCTCGAGCGAACCGACGCGCTCGCCGGCGATAACGCCGTAGCGGCTGACTTCCTCGGGCGAGCAAGCAGCGACGGCGATAACCGAAGCGCCACCGTGCTCCTTGGAAACGGCGAGCATCTTGTCGCAGATGTCGCGGTTAGGCACAACGTAGTCGCCCAGAAGAACCAGGAAGTTCTCCCCTGCCACGGCGTCGGCAGCAGAGCGAATAGCATGGCCGAGGCCCTTGGGCTCGTACTGATAACGGAAGTCGACCGGCATACCGCCAGCGTGGGCGACGGCATCGGCATAGGCGTTCTTGCCGCGCTCGCGCAGCAGGTTCTCGAGCGAGCGATCGGGCTGGAAGTAGTTCAGTAGCTCGGGCTTACCGGGAGAGGTAACGATGATGGCGTCGTCGACCTCCTCGGGATCGAGCGCCTCCTCGACGACGTACTGAATGACGGGCTTGTCGAGCACCGGCAGCATCTCTTTGGGCGTGCACTTGGTGCCAGGCAGAAAACGCGTGCCAAGACCGGCGGCGGGGATGATTGCCTTCATGTTATTCAAAGATCCTTTCGCAGGCGCAAAAGCGCCCCATGCGTGCGGCACACAGCCGCAGACCAAATTGCGATACCCAAGCATCTTACCGCTGGAACTATATGTCGCTACAAGGCAGAGACAATTCTTCAGCAGGTCAACGCAAATTATTGCTCGAATGGTGCAATTTTATTGCCCAACGGCAGAGCACCCGATACGACGCAAATCGCAGAACATGGCAGTTTGAGCAACCGATGCCGAGGGACCGAAAAACAAAAAAGACGGGGCTCGCAATGCGAACCCCGTCTGCAAAGAAATCTGGCGAGAAAGCCTGATTACTTGAGGGTGACAGCAGCGCCAGCAGCCTCGAGCTTCTCCTTGGCAGCCTCGGCGTCCTCCTTCTTGGCACCCTCGAGAACAGCCTTGGGAGCGCCCTCGACGACCTCCTTGGCCTCCTTCAGGCCAAGGTTGGTGAGCTCACGGACGGCCTTGATGACCTGGATCTTGTTGTCGCCGAAGCCCTCGAGCACGACGTCAAACTCGGTCTTCTCCTCGGCCTCAGCAGCGCCAGCAGCGGGAGCGGCGACAACAGCGGCAGGAGCAGCGGCGGAAACGCCGAAGGTGTCCTCGATAGCCTTGACGAGCTCGGAAGCCTCGAGAAGGGTCATTTCCTTAAGAGCATCGATGATCTCATCGGTGGTAAGCTTAGCCATTTCTAAGTCCTTTCGGTTTCCGTGTCTGTGCACGGAGATCAGTTAAAACACGACGCGAATGCGCCAGGGGTGCGGCGTTGCCGCCGCGGGTGAAAACAGCAACTAGGCTGCCTTCTGCTCGGAGACCTGCTGGATCGAACGAGCGAGACCAGAGGAAACGCCGTTGACGCAGACAGCGATGTCGCGAGCGAAACCGGAGATGAGACCGGCGATCTGGCCGAGAAGCTGATCCTTGGTGGGCAGCTCGGCGATAGCCTTAACATCATCAGCGGAAACGGCCTTGCCGTCGGAGATACCGCCCTTGATCTCAAGGACGCCCTTGGACTTAGCGGAGAAGTCCTTAAGGGCCTTAGCGGCCTCGACCGGCTCGGACTCGTAGAACACATAAGCGACGGGGCCGGCGAGAATCTCGTCGAGCTCGGGCTGCTCCTGGTTCTTGAGAGCGATCTTGACCAGGTTGTTCTTGTAGACCTTCATCTCGGCGCCGCACTCGCGAAGCTGATGACGCAGCTCCTGAGCCTGCTTAACCGTCAGACCGTTGTAGTTGACGACGAACAGACCGGCGTTCTCGGCGATACGGGACTCGATCTCTGCAACCTTGTCGATTTTGTACTGCTGGGGCATGAATTACACCTCCTCGAATTCTTTCCGGGCACGGTCCGCCACAAGGACGTGACGGGGGCATGTCCAAAAAGAAAGCCCCCGCGCTGCATGAGCGACGGGGGCGAGAAGACATATCTACTCGACCACCTCGGCTGGCGGGAAGTCCCATTAAGCTCGCGGGTAAGACCCGTTTGCGCCGGCTGTCTCTGGCAGCGGATTCGTGCGTGAACCGAAAGTATTATGGCGGGGACCCCGGCGTCGGTCAACGGAAAACCGGACTGCACACAATTCCACCATCCGGCCGCACCGCCGAAGGCCGGGCGCAAGGTTTTCGCTCGGTCAGGTCCTGGGCTCGCTCGGAAAGCACATTAAGTGCTTTCCGGCTCGTGCGGAATCTACGAAAACCTTGCGCCCGGCCTTCGGCGGCGCGGCCTGCGGTGACTTTGGGGCAGTCCGGGTTTTCGTTGGCTGACGCCCCCACTCATAATGCTTGGGTCGGTGGGCTGATGTGTTGCGTCCCTGATGGCTACAGGGTTGAAATGAAGGTGGACAGGCGATTTAGGCCTTCGTCCAGATCTTGGTCGGAGACGCAGTAGCTGAGGCGGACGTGGCCTTCGGTTCCGAAGCAGTCTCCCGGAACTAGGGCTACGTTTGCCTCTTTGATGGCTTTGATGCAGAAGTCTTCGCTTGTCAGGCCGAATTGTTTGATGCTGGGGAAGGCGTAGAAGGCTCCTGCGGGCTCTACTACGTCGAGGCCCATGGCGTCTAAGGCTGCGAGTACGCGTTCGCGGCGGGCTCGGTAGACTTCGAGCATGGGGGTTGGGTCGACGGTCAGGGCTCGGGCCGCGGCGTCCATCTCGAAGGAGACGGCGCTCGATACTAGGTATTGGTGAGCCTTGGCGATCTCGGCGATGACGGGTGCCACTGCTGCGAGCCAGCCCAGGCGCCAGCCGGTCATAGCCCAGGGCTTGGAGAAGCTCTCGATGACTACCGTCTGCTCACGCAGCTCCGGGTGGCGCTGGGCGAAGCGCTCGTAGCCGTCCACGTAGACCAAGCGGTTGTATACGTCGTCGCAGACCACGTAGATGCCCGCCTGCTCTGCCACGCGCGCCACGGCGTCGAGCGATGCCGTGTTGAGGATGCAACCCGTAGGATTGTTGGGCGAGCAGATGACGATGGCCTTGGTCGCCGGCGTCACGCAAGCACGAAGTGCGTCCTCGTCAATCTGGAATTGCGCAGGCTCCGTATCCAAAAAGACTGCTTTGGCGTGGTTGGCCACGACGATGCTCTCGTACAGGCCAAAGGCCGGCGTGGGAATAATGACCTCATCGCCGGGGTTGAGCATGGCCATGAATGTTGCCGACAGGGCCTCGGTCGCGCCGTCGGTCAGGATGACCTCGTCGGCGGAAAACGCCAGGCCCGCGTCATCCATATATTTGGACAGTGCATCACGCAGGGCGGGGCGACCGTTGTTGGGCGGATAGTGCGTGTCACCACGGTCCAGTGCGGCGGTCACCTCGGCGCTAATCACATCGGGCGTGGGAAAATCGGGCTCGCCAAGCGCAAGCGCGATACACCCCGGGTGCTGGGCGGCGAGCGCGTTGATCCGGCGGATACCGGAGGGCTTGAGCGTGGCAAGCGAGGTATTCATGGGCAGACGCATGGCGTTCCTTTCGTAAGGGTTGCACTAGGATAGCGCGGCGAGGCGCCGCCAGACGGTGTAACCTAAACGGAAACCAACCGGAAAGGAGGCGGCATGGAGACGACCGCACGCGGCGATGTACCAAAAACGTTGCAAACCATTGCGTATATCAGCATTCCCAATAGCGCCGATCTTGAGTTTTTGCTCTGGGACTTGCAGGATGCCATCGCCGCCTATGCTCAGCTTTCTGGCACCGCGCTCCCCCGCCCGGTTGATTTGGAGGCGGATGATGCCGACAACGTTGCAGACGGCATCGTGCTGGCCATTGAAGATATGGCTGACGACGAGGCGTTGACTGCTATCGAGCAGGCGCTTGAGCACTTTGGCAGCACGGGGACGCGTGTCTATGCCGTGATTCGAGCCGCACAAGAGGGCGCTGAGCAGGCGCGTGGGACCGCCGTTCGCCTGCACAAGGCATGTGAGCGCCATGACCAATTGTGGTGTGGCGGCGTTGCCATCTGCGCCGGCGGCGACATCGCAGCGCTTCGCCATTCCCCACGCATGGGCCTCTTGCGCCGACCATTTTCGGAAGCGATGGATAAGCTTGTGGGCGCTGTGCGCATGGGCTGCTCCATTGAGCATGCGCAGCTGCTTGGCGGCGGCAATGCCGGTAGCGTCGATGCCGACGGCATGGTGCGCGTCAAGCCGGCCGTGCCCGCGCCGATCTGGCGAGGCGTTCTAAAACGTCTGGGCGCCCACGCTCAAACAAAAATCTAAATTAAATAACAGCCCAGTCAACGGCTTCGTGCCAACGCTCAACAAGACGCTCCAGGCGCCAGGCGGCATTGGCGGGACTTGTCGAGGGCAGGACGATGGCAGGCAGCCCCGTCCGATCTTGCAAGTAGCGTTTGTAGAGTCGCCCTGCCGTACCGCCGTTACAGACAACGACCTCGATCGGCGCGGCATCGGTAATGCGCCCGATATGTGCCGGTACAACGTTGCGAATGCTCGCGTCACTCGAGCCCTTAATGTCACAACTCTCGATCACATCCCACAGGGCTACGCCGCCGTTAAGCAGCATGGATCGCTTGGCGACAATGGAGACATCGAGCGTCGCGGGCTCACCGTTTGCCAAAGGATCACCCTCGTTGGGCGGCACAGGCACACCGAGACACGCCGCCGTGACCCGCCAAAAGCGGTTCTGCGGATTGCCATAGTAGAAGGCATTGGCACGCGAGAGCACCGAGGGAAACGACCCCAGCACCAAAACGCGCGAGCACTCGTCAAACACGGGCTCAAACCCATGCTCAATATGCTGATAGCCCTCGTCAGACACAGGCATGGGCTAGGCTCTCAACAGATAGCGCACCTCGTAGGGTGCAAGCTCAAGGGCACCCGTTAGCTCGACTGTGGGCGCGCCGTCGGCAAGTAGGTCGACAAAGGACCCGTTGAGCTCGCCGGCGCCAAAGGTGTAAGGCTCGCCCACGGCGTTCACCGCCACAAGCACCGTCGCGTCATCACAGGCACGCTCGAACAGCAGCTGCTTGTTCTGGATCACCACGTTGCGATAGGCACCGTAGTTGAGAGCACAGGCCGCCGCGTCATCGGCCGAGCGAAGGTGCGCAAGCTGCGTGATGAACGCCGTCAGCTCGTTGGGCGCAGGCTCATTGAGCGCAGGTCGCAGCGCCCAGTCGCCATCGGGGCCACCCTTTTCGCCGGCAATTCCCCACTCGCTGCCATAGTAGACGCACGGGATGCCCGGCATGCCAAAGAGCATGCCGTAGGCGGGACGCAGACACGACTTGTCGGTGAGGATACTTGCCAGGCGCGGCACATCGTGGTTGTCGACAAACGACAGCAGATGTTTGCCGCGGTAGATGCACCACGGATCACCGCCAAACTGGCGGTGCAGCGAATGGGCGATCTCGAACATGTTGACCGAGTTAAAGCTGGAATACAGGCCCTTGTAGCACTCGTAATTAGTGCACGAGTCGAGCATCTCGTCGTTGACGATCTGATTGTAGTCGCCGTGGAGCGTCTCGCCGATGAGCACAAAGCCGGGCTTGAGCTCACGGGTAAAGGAGTGTAGGCGGCGCATAAAGTCGCGGTCAAGCATATAGGCAACGTCCAGGCGCAGGCCGTCGACGCCAAAGACGTCGGCCCAACGGCGCACGGACTCGAGCAGGTAATCGACCACAGCGGGATTTTGCAGGTTGAGCTTCACAAGCTCAAAATGGCCTTCCCAGCCCTCGTACCAAAAGCCGTCGCCATAGCAAGAATCGCCGTCAAAGCTAATGTGGAACCAGTCCTTGTAGGGCGAGTCCCACTTGCGCTCCTGCACATCGCGGAAGGCCCAAAAGCCGCGACCGACATGGTTGAAGACGGCGTCGAGCACCACACGGATGCCATGGGCGTGCAGTGTCTCGCACACGGCGGCAAAGTCGGCATCCCCACCCAGGCGACGGTCGATATGGCGCAGGCAGCGCGTGTCGTAACCGTGACTGTCGGATTCGAGCGGCGGGTTAATGAGCACAGCACCGATGCCGAGTTCCTGCAGGTAGCCGGCCCATTGGGCGATCTTCATGATGGGCGCATCGGGGTTTGGCGCGGCGTTGACAGCCTGGGCGAGTTCATCCTCGGCAACGGGCGCGGCGTTTTCGCGCGGAGCTCCGCAAAAGCCCAGCGGATAGATCTGATAGAACGTCATCTCGTATGCCCACATAGCAACCTCCCGGTAAGCTCAACACAACGACATCCATTGTATGCCCAGCTTGTATCCTCTCCCCCAAAATAAGTTGCGGTGGAATAGTTCCTGCTTGGGCCTTCAGAGGCCTTAAACAGGAACTATTCCACCGCAACTGATGAGGGGACGTGATTAGGCGACGGGGTTTGCTCGGCGTATGGCTGGGAATAGCACTGTGATGGCGAGAATGACGCCCACGACAGCGATCGCACCGCCTGCGTAGCCAATCCAAGCGATACCGGGACCCGAAACCACGGCTCCGCCGATCGCGGTACCCGTGCCGATACCGAGGTTGAACAGGCCCGAGAAGATCGACATGGCGACGGCCGACGAATCTGCCGGCGTGTGCTTGATGAGCTCGGCCTGAAACGCCACGTTAAAGGCCGTGGCGCAGCAACCCCACAGTGCGCAGACGGCAAGCACTGTCACGAGCGACGATGCGGCCGGCCCCATGAGCAGCAGGGCCACCGGCACGCCGGAGAGCGTGATAGCCAAGAACGGGAAGCGATGCCCATCGAACAGGCGGCCAAACAGCCAGCTTCCGAGCAAACCAGAGCAGCCAAACGCCGTCAGCGTCATGGTAATGGCGCCCGCATCGACGTGCGCGACCTGCGCCAGGAAGGGCTCGATATAGCTGTAGCTTGCGTAATAGCCGGTCGCCATGAAGACCGTGACTGCGTAGAGCGCGATGAGGAGCGGGTTCTTGAGCAGCTCGGGCAGCTGTTTGACAGTAAAGCGCTCACCCGCCGGCATGGCCGGGAACACCGCTGCCTGGTAGACGACCGCGATGGCTGAGAGGCCCCCGACCACGGCAAACGTCATGCGCCAGCCCACGGCCAAGCCAATGGCGCGACCGAGCGGCAGGCCAAAGATCTGCGCGATGGACGAGCCCGTAGCGATCATGCTGATGGCGAGCGCGCCGTGGCGAGTGTCGACCAGGCGCGAGGCCATAATCGAGGCGACTGACCAGAACACGGCATGTGCGCAAGCGACCACCAGGCGCGCGCAGACCAGGATGGGATAGGTCGGCGCCACAGCGGACAGGAACTGACCGAGCGAGAACACAGCCAGCACGCCCAGCAGCATCCGCTTGAACTCAAAGCGCGAGGCGAACACCATGAGCGGCAGCGACAGCAGCATGACGCCCCAGGCATAGACCGAGATCATGATGCCCGCCTGGGCCTCGGTGAGCGAGAACGACGCGGCGATATCAGTCAAAAGGCCGATGGGCATAAACTCCGACGTGTTGAACACGAACGCACAGCAGGTGAGCCCGACGAGTGGGAGCCACTGCTTGAGCGTGATGCCGTCTTGCCTTGTCTGAGTCATATATAACGTCTCCAATCGTTTTGAGCGGAGGCGATTATATAGCAACGGCCCCGCATCCGTCAGTACAGATGCGGGGCCGAAAACAATTCGATACACAGAGGTTGCGCCGTCAATTCATAACTAAGCCAACCCCAGCAATATGCCCGCCGAATGCACGACAAACGCCACGATCCAGGCAACGGCGACCTGAAACGCGAATACGGCCACGGCATAGCGCGCGCCCAACTCGCTCTTGACGGCGCCGATTGCCGCCACACAAGGCGGGTACAGCAACGTAAAGACCAAGAACACGTAGGCGGTAAACGGCGAAAACATGGTCGACAGCGCCGCGGGCGACGTTGCGCCCAAAAGCACCGTGAGCGTCGAGATGACGCTCTCCTTGGCAATGAGCCCCGTGACGAGCGCCGTGGATGCACGCCAGTCGCCAAACCCAAGCGGCGTCAGCGCCGGCGCAATGATGCTGCCGAGACCCGCAAGCAGACTCTGCGACTGATCGGCGACCACATTAAAGCGGATGTCGAACGTCTGAAGGAACCAGATGACCACGGTAGCGGCAAAGATAATGGTAAAGGCCTTGGTAATAAAGTCTTTGGCCTTATCCCATGCCAGCATCACCGTCGTCTTGACGCTCGGCAGGCGGTAATTGGGCAGCTCCATGATAAACGGCACCGGGTCGCCCTTAAATGCCGTGCGGTTGAGTACCAAAGCCGCGATACAGCCAACCGCAATGCCGATCAGATAGAGCGAGACCATGGCGGGAACCGTCGCCTGTGGGAAAAACGCCCCGCACAGCAGACCATAGACCGGCAACTTGGCCGAGCAGCTCATGAACGGCGTGAGCATGACCGTCATCTTGCGGTCGTGCTCGGATGGGAGCGTACGGGTCGACATGATAGCCGGCACGGTGCAGCCAAACCCGACGAGCATGGGTACAAAGCTGCGGCCCGACAGGCCAAAACGCCGCAGCACCTTATCCATGACAAAGGCGACGCGCGCCATGTAGCCCGAGTCTTCCAGAATGGAGAGGAACAAGAAGAGCACGACGATAATCGGCAGGAAGGTCAGCACACTGCCCACGCCCGTAAGCACGCCGTCGACAGCCAGCGAGCGCACCACGTCGTTGGTGCCGAACGCCTTGAGGCCCGCATCGGCCGAGGCGATGATAGCAGCGATACCGTCCTCCATGAGTCCCTGCAACGCCGCGCCGATCACGCCAAACGTCAGCCAAAAGACGAGGCCCATGATCACCAGGAACGCCGGAATGGCCGTGTAGCGACCCGTCAGGATGCGGTCGATCTTGACGGAGCGCACGTGCTCGCGGCTTTCGTGCGGTTTGACGACGCAGCGCCCGCACACGTCGCCGATAAAGCTAAAGCGCATATCGGCCAGCGCGGACAGGCGGTCGGTGCCGGCCTCGCCCTCCATCTGGGTAATGATGTGCTCGATAGCGTCGAGCTCGTTGCGATCCAGGTGAAGCGCCTCGGTCACCAGCTCGTCGCCCTCAACCAGCTTGGTCGCCGCAAAGCGCACCGGGATGTGCGCCGTCACAGCATGGTCCTCGATCAGGTTGGCAATGCCGTGGATGCAGCGATGCAGTGCGCCGCCGTCCGATCCATCGGGCGCACAGAAGTCCAGGCGACCGGGGCGCTCGCGGAACCGCGCCACGTGCAAGGCATGATCCACCAGCTCGCCGATACCCTCGTTGCGGGCAGCGCTAATGGGAACAACAGGCACGCCCAACAGGCTCTCGAGCAGATTGACGTCCACGGCGCCGCCGTTGGCCGTCACCTCGTCCATCATGTTGAGCGCGATGACCATGGGGCGGTCGAGCTCCATAAGCTGCAGCGTCAGGTACAGGTTACGTTCGATGTTGGTGGCGTCGATGATGTCGATGATGGCGTCGGGGTTTTCGTCCAAGATGAATTGGCGGCTGACGATCTCTTCGCCCGTGTACGGCGACAGGGAGTAAATGCCGGGCAGATCGGTAACGCTTGCCTCGGGATGGTTACGGATGGTGCCGTCCTTGCGGTCGACCGTCACGCCAGGAAAGTTACCGACGTGCTGGTTGGAGCCCGTAAGCTGGTTGAACAGCGTGGTCTTACCGCAGTTTTGGTTGCCGGCGAGGGCAAAATGCAGCGGTGCGCCCTCGGGCACGGCCGTTTTTGCCGCACGGGGCGAATACATCCCCTCGCCGAGTGCCGGATGCTCCGTCGTTCCGATTGCGGCGTTGGCGCGCGGACCGGTATCGGTGTCGTGCACATCCACGAGCTCAATGCGTGCGGCATCATCCTTGCGCAGCGTCAACTCGTAGCCACGCAGGCGAATCTCGAGCGGGTCGCCCATGGGGGCGTACTTCATCATGGTGACTTCGGTGCCCGGCGTTAGGCCCATGTCCAAAATATGCTGTCGGAGTGCCTGGTCGTCCGATGCCACCGATGCGACAACGGCGTCCTTTCCAATCTCGAGCGTATCGAGCTTCACGTCCGTGTTCCTCCCCCGGCGCCCACAGGGCGTTGCATTTATGTTCACCTTGGCTAACCGTTTGCCACGGCTAACCAATTTAACCATGCATGATAGCGCGAACACACAACGATGTTCAATCAGCAAATTGGCGCAATGGGGACAGGCAGGAGAGTTCAGGGCCATAGTTTCCCGATGAGGCCTCTCGGGGAAACTACATCCCAGAATTCTGGCTCGAAACGGGATATGGTTTCCCAAACAGGCCTCTTACGGAAAATGCATCCCGGAATCCCCGCTCGAAACGGGACGCGCTTTCCCAGTCGAGGCCCTATGGGAAACTGCGTCCCACCTTGAAAGGCAAAACTGGGGCGCAGTTTCCGGACGGGGCATCAAAAACGAAGTTGCGGTGGAATAGTTCCTGGATGGGCTGGTTGATGCCCCAGATAGGAACTATTTCACCGCAAGTTATTGAAGAGCTTGGATGCCGGGACTCTTACAGATGGCGCTCGAGGAAGCGGAAAGCCAGGCGGATCCAGGGACGGACGGAAACCTGCTTGTCCTCGTTGTCGACCGCGGTGTTGGCGTTGCCGAGCGAAAGGCCATGACCACCCTGGTCGAAGACGTGCATCTCGCATGCAACGCCCTCCTCGGCCATGCGCTGCGCAAACGGGTAGACCTGCGCGATCGGCGCCGTCTTGTCGTCGGACACGCCCCACACAAAGGTCGGTGGCATCTGACGCGAAACATGCGTGGTGGGGCAGATGTCGGCCAGATGCTCGTCAGTTGCCTCGCCGCCCGTCACCATCGACAGGTAGTCGTTGAGCAAATCGCGCCCCGTCTTGCCACCCGTCTTGGGCACACGCAAGTCAATGCGCGGATCGCGCGTCTGCATGTCGCGCACATAGGCAAAGTCGAGCAATGGATAGCCCAGCACCACGGCATCGGGACGAATGTCGTCCGGACGCGCCCCGGCAAGTGCCGCAAAGGGGCCGGTCTTCCACTGTGTTGCCAGCGAGGCGCAAATCATGCCGCCAGCAGAAAAGCCCACGACGCACACGCGCTTAGGATCGACATGCCACTCGTCGGCGTTGGCGCGCACCGTGGCGACCATCTTGGCAAGATCTGCCTGGGGATGCGGAAAGCTCACGTCACCCGTAGAACTCGTGACATAGTTGAGCACAAAGGCCTGGTAACCGTGATCCAAAAACGCAAACGCCACAGGATCCTGCTCATGCGGAGCGATATGCGTAAACGCACCTCCGCCACAGATAATCACCGCGGGGCGGCGGCCATTCGGTTTATCGGGCAACGGCTCGGCACCCAAATACGTAAACGTCGCCGGATAATCCTCGGTCGGCTCCTCGCCCCACAGCGCATGGTTCTCGACAATCATATGTGCTCCCTTCGCGCAAATTATGCGCCCTTATTTTTCGCCTTCAAGCGTACCCCACTTGAACCCGTGGCGCAGAAACACTCCGGCAATAAGTTTCCCTTCAACTGATATATCACATAATCCCAGTTCAGAGGTATCGTTGAGCAGCGTAGAATAGGGGCGTTGACCAAGCCGCGAAACACATGTGAAACGTTTCCGGCAAACCAAACGCGCGATATGCGCCTATTTAAGTTGGAGGCAACTATGGGTCTGCTCGATTCGCTTAAGTCCACCTTCACCTCGACCGGCGAGGCGTCCGTTCCGCCCGCAGCAAGCTTCGCTACCCGCGAAGGCGTCATCTATGCCCCCGTCAACGGCGTGCTCGTCAACCTGAACGAGGTTCCCGACGAGACGATCGCCTCGGGCATGCTTGGCCAGGGCTATGGCATCGAGCCCATTACCGGCACCATCTATGCGCCCGCCAACGGCCGCATCGGTGCCACCACTGTCACCAACCACTCCATCGGCATGATCACCGAGGACGGTCTGCGCGTGTTCATCCATGTTGGCCTGGGCACCGTGGAAATGAACGGCAAGGGTTTTGCCCGCTTTGTCGAGATGGGCGATGTGGTCAAGGCAGGCCAGCCGCTCATCAGCTTCGACCGCGAGGCCATTAAGGCCGCTGGTCACGAGGACATCGTGACCGTCATCGTCTCCGAGCTCGATCGTCTTAAGAGCATCGACCATGTCGGCGAGTCTGGAACGCTTATCGGCGGCAACCCGCTCGTCAAGCTTGGCGACCCGCTGCTGGTTGCCAAGACCAAGTAGCCAGGCCCCACGCCACACAGCCAAAAGGCACCTCGTCAAGCGCCCACGACCATTTGGCCGCGGGCGCTTTTCGTTTGAAAAACCATCCCGCCAATGCCTTATCTGTATAGCCCAAATGAGCCGAGCTGCTAGAATATCGAACTGTATGGATAACTATCATTCAACCGTTATGGGAGGATACGTGAACCGCACCAAAATCGCGCAGCTCTATGCCGATGCCGAGCCGCTCGGCGGCCAGACCGTCACCGTCGCCGGCTGGGTCAAGTCCGTCCGCGACATGAAGAACTTTGGCTTCGTTACGCTCAACGACGGCAGCTGCTTCCGCGACCTGCAGGTCGTCATGAACCGCGAGGCACTCGACAACTACGACGAGATCGCCCATCAAAACGTCTCGGCCGCACTCATTTGCACCGGCACCGTCAAGCTGACCCCCGATGCGCCCCAGCCTTTCGAGCTTTCTGCCACCTCCATCGAGGTCGAGGGCGTCAGCGCCCCGGATTACCCGCTGCAGAAGAAGCGCGCAACCGTCGAGTTCCTGCGCACCCAGCAGCACCTGCGCCCGCGCACCAACCTGTTCCGCGCCGTGTTCCGCATCCGCTCTGTCGCGGCTGCCGCCATCCACCGCTTCTTCCAGGAGCAGGGCTTTGTCTACGTCAACACCCCCATCATCACCACGAGTGACTGCGAGGGCGCCGGCGAGATGTTCCGCGTGACCACGCTCGACCCCAAAAATCCGCCCCTCACCGAGTCCGGCGAGGTCGACTGGAGCCAGGACTTCTTTGGCAAGCATGCAAGCCTCACCGTGTCCGGCCAGCTCAATGCCGAGAACTTTGCCATGGCCTTTGGCGACGTGTACACCTTTGGCCCCACCTTCCGTGCCGAGAACTCCAACACCACGCGCCACGCCGCCGAGTTTTGGATGATCGAGCCCGAGATGGCCTTTGCCGACCTTAACGACTACATGGATAACGCCGAGGCCATGCTCAAGTACGTCCTTAAGGACGTTATGGCCACCTGCCCCGACGAGCTCAATATGCTCAACAAGTTTGTGGACAAGGGTCTGCTCGAGCGCCTGGACCATGTCGCCAACTCCGACTTTGCCCGCGTTACCTACACCGAGGCCGTCGAGATCCTGGAGCAGGCAGTCGCTGCTGGCCACCAGTTTGATTACCCCGTCAGCTGGGGCATCGACCTGCAGACCGAGCACGAGCGCTTCCTGACCGAGGAGCACTTTAAGCGCCCGACCTTCGTGACCGACTACCCGGCCGAGATCAAGGCGTTCTACATGCGCATGAACGAGGACGGCAAGACCGTCGCCGCCGCCGACTGCCTGGTTCCCGGTATCGGCGAGATTATCGGCGGCTCCCAGCGCGAGGAGCGCCTGGATCTGCTCGAGGCCCGCATCAAGGACCTGGGCATGAATCCCGAGCAGTACAAGTACTACCTTGACCTGCGCCGCTACGGTTCCTGCAAGCACGCCGGCTACGGTCTGGGCTTCGAGCGCTTGGTCATGTATCTGACCGGCGTGGGCAACATCCGCGACGTCCTGCCGCACCCGCGCACCGTGGGCAACGCCGACTTCTAATCGTCGGACGCTAGCTCGCGTCGCCACACGCCAACGCTCATCGCATAAGCGTCTCTCGACATCGGGCGAGAGACGCTTTTTTCAACAGCATCCGTCAAGCTTTTGGCAAGTTTTTGGTCAGTTGAGCAGGGCTGTTGAAAACTCGGCCCGCCGTTTGCCGACGACTACCGACCGCCCAGAGCGCCCTGCGCCCCTGGGAAAGCCCCGCGTCCTAGGCTCCATACCGTCGCCACCCAAAACGGAAAGGACGTGGGCACCATGACCGAAGCCGCTGTTGAAACCTACGACACCACGACGAGGGGCGCCGCCTCGATGGCAGCCTATCGCGCCGTTCGTATCCTGCAGCTCTTGAGCGAAAACACCGGCGAAGACAAGGCCATGCTTTCCGATGAGCTGATCCGGCGCCTCGCCCATCCCGACGACCCCGCCCGCATGCCCATCTCGGCGGCGCGGCGCAGCATCTACACCGCCATCTCCGCGCTTCGCCATGCCGGATACGAAATTGAATACAAACGCGGCGTGGGCTACAAACTTCTTACCCGCCCGCTCACCGATGAAGAGATCATCCGGCTCCACGGTATGGTCATGCGCAACCGCTCCACGCCTATCGCTATCCGCAAGAGCATGGCGCAGCACTTAGTTGCCATGGCGAGCGCCGACGTTCGCGGCTACCTCGATACACCCGAACCCGCTCCAAGCGCAGGCAGCAAGGCTACCAAGGCAACACGCACGCCCATCAAGCGCATCGACACGTGCGAGCTCGTCGAGCAGGCCATCGACCACGGAACCACGGTGAGTTTTGATATTTCGAGCGTCACGACACGCGGCGAAACCGAAGCAGCACGGATGACACTCCGTCCCTTTGCCATCAGGCAGCGCGATGGCATCTCGTATCTGCTGGGAACGGTCTACGACGCCCGAGGCACCGACGATACGCTGCGCACCGTCGAGATCGCCCGTATGAGAAACGTCAGCACGCGCCTGCTCGACGGCAAGAAGCTCTTCGCCGCCCTGGACGAGGACGACGCCTCCTCCGCCGCATAAGACCCTCCGCCGCCCATTCGACTACCCGTACCGCCCATCCGATTCTGTATTAAAAAACCCGCCAGGCTGTTGTAAAAATGGACATCAGCGCTACTATAGTCCCACTTGCACTTTGTCCCAGTGCAGTGTTTCCAGCCATTTTTATACTGGGGGTAATGATATGAAGGACATCACCATCAGCCGCAGGAGCCTTCTGGTCTCCGCCGGCCTGCTCGCGCTCGCCCCGCTCGCCGGATGCGGCGGCAACTCTGGTTCCGGCTCTGCTGCCGCCGGTTCCGACTACACCATCGGCGTTCTGCAGCTCACCGAGCACTCCGCGCTCGATGCCGCCAACGACGGCTTCGTCAAGGCCATCAAGAAGAGCGGCCTTAAGGTCAAGATCGACCAGAAGAACGCCCAGAACGACCAGTCCACGTGTAAGTCCATTGCCGACAAGTTTGTGGGCGACAACGTCAACCTGATTTATGCCATCGCCACGCCCGCCGCGCAGGCTGCCGCCGGCGCCACGGCCGATATCCCCATCGTGGGCTGTGCCATCACCGACTACGCCGCCTCCGGCCTGGTCCAGGACAACGACAAGCCGGGCACCAACGTCACGGGCGCTTCCGACCTCACCCCGGTCGCCGAGCAGCTCGAGATGATGCAGAAGGTCCTGCCCGACGTTAAAAAGGTCGGCCTGCTCTACTGCACCGCCGAGTCCAACTCCGACGTCCAGATCAAGGCCGCCAAGAAGGAACTCGACAAGCTGGGCCTGGAGTACACCGATTTCACCGTCTCGAGCTCCAACGAGATTCAGTCCGTCGTCGAGTCTGCCGTGGGCAAGGTCGACGCGCTGTACTCCCCCACCGACAACACCATCGCCGCGGGTGCCTCGCAGGTCGGCCAGATCTGCAAGGAAAACAAGCTTCCCTTCGTGACTGGCGAGGAGGGTATGTGCATGGCCGGCGGCCTGTTCACCCTCTCCATCAATTACGAGGACCTGGGCTACGCCGCGGGCGAGATGGCCGTTAAGATCCTGAAGGGCGAGGCCAAGCCCGAAGACATGCCGATCAAGCACCTCTCGAGCAAGGACCTGGTCGTCGTCAAGAACGACGAAATGGCCGAGGCCCTGGGCATCGACCTTTCCGCTCTGGACGCGTAATGCCATACGCGGCATGCGTCTAGAGCCCGTGCTCGCGCTTTAGCCGCGTTATTCAATATCTGAGCCACAGGGGCGGGCGCTGTAGACCGGCGTCCGCCCTGCTTGTTTCAGGTAAAACAAAACGTCTGTCCGCAGCTCTTCTATGCATTGTTACCGCTATTATGGTGAATCACGTGTCCACCCTATCCTAGGAGGTATGAAGCATGCTCATTGCATTGCAGGGCGCCGTTTCGCAGGGCGTCCTCTGGGGCATTATGGTGCTTGGCGTGTTTATCACGTTCCGCCTGCTCGACATTCCCGATATGACCTGCGACGGCAGCTTTGCCCTCGGCGGCTGCGTCTGCGCTGTGCTCATCGTCAATAACAACGTCGACCCGCTGCTCGCCGTGCTGGCCGGTATGTGCGCCGGCGCCATCGCGGGCGCCGTCACGGGCATTTTGACCACCGTCTTTGAGATTCCTGCGATCCTCGCCGGAATCCTCACCCAGATCAGCCTGTGGTCCATCAACCTGCGCATCATGGGCAAGTCCAATACGCCCATTCTTGCCAAGGGCACCGTGTTCTCCGCCGTCAGCAATATGACCGGTCTGCCGCAGTCCACCGTTGCCATCATCTTGGGCATCCTGCTCGCCGTGGCTATCGTTGCCATCCTGTATTGGTTCTTTGGCACCGAGATCGGCTCGGCGCTGCGAGCCACCGGCAACAACGAGTACATGATCCGCGCTCTGGGCGTCAACACCAACTCCACCAAGATGATCGCCCTCGTGCTCTCCAACGCCCTCATCGGCCTTTCGGGCGCGCTCATCTGCCAGAGCCAAAAGTATGCCGACATTGGTATGGGCACCGGTGCCATCGTTATCGGTCTTGCCGCCATTGTTATCGGCGAGGTGCTCGGCCGTCTGCTGCCCGGCGGCCTCACGCAGTTTAGCGTCCGTCTTGCCTCCGCCGTCTTTGGCTCCGTGGTGTACTTCCTTATCCGCGCCATCGTGCTGCAGTTGGGCATGGACGCCAACGACATGAAGCTGCTCTCCGCCGTAATTGTCGCTGTGGCCCTGTGCGTGCCCGTGGTTTGGGAGCGCTATAAGCTCCGCAGCTCCTACACGAAGGGAGATGAGGCAGATGCTTAAGCTCTCGCATGTCAAGAAGACCTTTAACAAGGGCACCGTCACCGAGAAGCGCGCGCTCACCGGCGTCGACCTCACCCTGAATGACGGCGACTTTGTAACCGTGATCGGCGGCAACGGCGCCGGCAAGTCCACGCTGCTCAACATGATCGCCGGCGTGTACCCGCTCGATTCGGGCGTTATCGAGCTCGACGGCACCGACATCTCGCGCCTGAGCGAGTCGCAGCGCGCCAAGTACCTGGGCCGCGTGTTTCAGGACCCCATGCGCGGTACCGCTGCCGACATGCAGATTGCCGAGAACTTGGCCCTCGCCAAGCGTCGCGGCCAGCGTCGCGGCCTTTCGTGGGGCGTCACCAAGGCCGAGAAAGATGAGTACGTTGAGCTGCTCAAGCGCCTGGACCTTGGTCTGGATACGCGTCTCAACGCCAAGGTCGGCCTGCTCTCGGGTGGCCAGCGCCAGGCACTCACCCTGCTGATGGCCACGCTCACCAGGCCGCGCCTGCTGCTGCTCGACGAGCACACTGCGGCCCTCGACCCCAAGACGGCCTCTAAGGTGCTCAACCTGACCGAGGAGATTGTCGACGAGAACCACCTGACCACGCTCATGGTCACGCACAACATGAACGACGCTATCCGTCTGGGCAACCGTCTGATCATGATGCACGAGGGCCATGTGATCTACGACGTGGCCGGCGACGAGAAGAAGTCGCTCACCGTGGCCGACCTGCTGCAGAAGTTCGAGGAGGTCTCGGGCGGCGAGCTCGCCAACGACCGCATGCT
>JAGZWV010000021.1 GCA_018378775.1 Collinsella sp.
CAATCGAAGAGGACATGCTCGATCAGTTCAATTACTTTGATGATGAGGACGAGGAGCTGATCGACCGTCGCGAGCCAGCGCCGCTTGATTCCTTTGATCTGGTCGATGAAGAGACTGATGAGGTTGAGGACGAATCAACGGAGCCCCCACAGTCTTCGCGCCTTAACTCACTGCTTTCGAGAGCCCCCATGCACCACGGCGTTCGTGCCGGCGCGCTCCATATGAAAACTGACTGGCACCAGATCGTGACGGCAGGCGATGAGCTTGCCGTCGATGCGCCGCTCACCGATAAGTCATCCATCATCTGCCGTACCGGCATGCTTATGCTGGCAAGCGGAACGGGTGCCTGGCGCGTGCGCGATACCATGAATCGTGTTGCTGCCGTACTGGGCGTCACGATTCACGTCGACCTGAGTCTTCTGTCGTTTGAGTGCACCTGCATCGAAGATGGCCACTGCTTTAACGAGGTTGTCAGCCTGCCCACAACGGGAGTCAATACCCATCGCATTTGGATGATGGAGAGCTTCTTAAAGGAAATCGAGACGTATGGGCGCCGGTTTACCGTGCACGAATACCACGAGATGCTTAAGACCGTCGAGAGCTCAAAGCCCGATTACTCTCCCTGGCAACAGGGCCTTGCGGCAGCCTGTGCTTGCGGCGCCTTCGTCTTTTTGCTCGGCGGCGGCCCTATCGAGATGGCCTGCGCATTCGTAGGCGCTGGTGTCGGTAACTTTGCTCGCTCCCATATTCTCAAGCAAGGTCTTGGCCAGTTTAGCGCGCTGACGACGGGCGTTGCGCTCGCTTGCGTTTCGTATCTGCTGGCATTGCTCGGCCTTGGCCAGGTCGTACCGGGGGCAATGTCGCACCAAGAAGGCTATATCGGCGCCATGCTCTTTGTGATTCCCGGCTTTCCCCTCATTACGGCAGGCCTCGACATCGCTAAGCTCGATATGCGAAGCGGCATTGAGCGTCTTTCGTATGCCGTGTCGATTATTGTGATGGCGACCCTTGTGGGCTGGATGGTTGCCGAGTGTGTGGGGCTGGCACCGGATGATTTTGCCCCGCTCGGCCTTTCGCCGCTTGCCCTTACGCTCCTGCGCGTGGTGATGAGCTTCGTTGGCGTATTCGGCTTCTCGGTGATGTTCAACAGCCCGGTAAAGATGGCCGCGGCAGCTGGGTTGATCGGCGCCGTGTCCAATACCCTGCGTCTGACCCTTGTCGATGCGCCGACGATGATTCCCTTCCTGGGCCTCAGCACGGGAATGCCTCCCGAGGCAGCGGCGTTTATCGGCGCGCTGGTATCGGGTCTGCTGGCAAGCTTGGCCGAAGTCAAGCTCACCTACCCGCGCATCGCCCTCACGGTGCCTTCGATTGTCATTATGGTGCCCGGTCTGTATCTCTATCGCTCTATGTATTACATGTGCACCTTCGACACGGTCAACATGCTCGGCTGGTTTGTGCGCGCAGTGCTCATCGTGGCGTTTCTGCCCGTTGGCTTGGGCGTGGCGAGAACCCTCACCGACCCTCGCTGGCGCCATACCAGCTAATTGGTGCAAGGGGGACAGGTTACTTTGCACCAAATGAGTTGCGGTGAAATAGGGACTGAATTGTTGCTTAAAGGGTCAAAACAGTCCGTATTCCACCGCAACTTATGGGGTCGGGGGTTTTGGTGCCCTGCATCTCCACAAACTCAACGCTTACGAAGCGCGCGCCGTTCGTGTTAGGGTAGTTCCACCACATAAGTAGTCGCAGACGCACGTACCACGGGCGGGCGAGATGAAGTCCCAACAGCTCCATCTTGCCCGCCCGTTTTTGTTGCGTGGTGCCGCGGCGTAACACAGAAAGGATTTTGTCCTTTATGCCTATCAACAAACGAGAGAGCCTGCTGTTCACCTTTATCATGTGCTTTTGCATGGTGCTCTGGATGAGCATCTACAACGTTGCCCTGCAGCATGGGGCCATCAACGGCGAGGTCGTTGCCGCTGCGTGGCTCGGCTTCCCCGTTGCCTACTTTTTTGCCATGTGCTGCGACTGGTTCGTCGCCAGCCCGCTCGCCAAGGGTTTCGCCTTTAAGTACTTGGTCACGCCGGGCAAGAGCTCGCCGCTTGCCATGACGCTCGCCGTCAGCTCCTGCATGGTCGTTCCCATGGTTATCATCATGTCGCTGTACGGCGCGTGCGAAGGCCTGTTCCATATGCCCGGTGGCCCGCTCGCAAACCTACAGATGCTGCCGATGATTTGGCTCATCAACATCCCGCGCAACTTTATCATGGCCCTGCCCTGGAACCTGCTGGTGGCCGGTCCGGTTGCTCGCTTTGTCTTCCGCCGCGCCTTCCCGATGGGCACGGTCTTTGCCGAGCCGCACATGGAGCTCGTTCACATGCCGGGTGCTCCCGCTGCCGATGTAGCCAATGACGTTGCCGAGGGCATGGACGCCGAGCCTGCCTGCTAGACAGCAGCTCAAAACCAAACTGTCAAACGGACCGGAGCGATTCCTTTTTTGTAGACGTTGTCGCGCGGCTACGGGTGGGAAAGGTCCCAACGGTTAACATATACTCCATATGGGTAAAGAGACCAAAGCGCTGCCGCGGGGCGGCGCTTTGCGTTTGAAAAAACTAGCTCGTCTAAGAGGAACTAGCATGTTAGACCGTTTTACCGATCGCGCGCGTAAGGTCATGTCCATGGCCAAACAGGAGGCGCTCGATCTGCACTCAAATAAGGTGGGCACCGAGCACCTGCTGCTCGCACTCGCCAAGGAGGACGAGGGCATCGCTGCCGAGGCGCTGCGCTCGCTTGATATCTCCTACGACGACATCATGGACACCCTCAAGGAGGTCCAGACCACGGTTCCCGAGCCCAGCGAGGAGACCGAGGCTGCCAAGCTTGCCTTTACGCCGCTCGTCATTAGCGTGATGGAGCGCTCCTTCCGCGTGGCACGTGAGAACAACCAGACCTACGTGTCGACCGAGCACTTGCTGATTGGCATCGTCGAAGAGGGTAACGGCATGGCCATGGACATCCTCATGCGCCTGGGTGTGTCGTCCGCCTCCATCAAAAAGGCTATCGAGAAACTTACCGCCAAGGACCAGGACAAGAAGCGTCCGCTCGCTGGTGCCGGTGCTGGTCGTCCCGGTGCGGGTCTGCCGTTCTTTAGCGGCTCGGATGCCTCTCAGCAAAAGGGGAGCGGCACCGACACGCTCAAGCAGTTCGCCACCAACCTCACGCAAAAGGCGCGCGACGGCGAGCTCGATCCCGTGATTGGCCGCGAAAAGGAAGTCCAGCGCATGATGGAGATCCTTTCGCGCCGCACCAAGAACAACCCGCTTATCCTGGGCGATCCCGGCGTGGGCAAGACGGCCATCGTCGAGGGCCTGGCGCAGCAGATCGCTGCCGGCAACGTGCCCGAGAACCTCATGAACCAGAACATCTGGACGCTCGACCTGCCGGGCCTCGTTGCGGGCGCCAAGTATCGCGGTGAGTTTGAGGAGCGCCTCAAGAACGTGATCCAGGAGGCCACCGAGGCCGACGACGTCATCCTGTTTATCGACGAGATGCACACTATCATCGGTGCCGGTTCTGCCGAGGGCTCCATCGACGCGAGCTCCATGCTCAAGCCCGTGCTTGCGCGCGGTGCCTTCCAGATTATCGGCGCCACCACGGCCGAGGAATTCCGTAAGTACCTCACCAAGGATCCGGCCTTTGAGCGTCGCTTCCAGACCATCGATGTCGAGGAGCCGAGCGTCGAGGACACGGTCAAGATCATGACCGCGCTCAAGCCGCGCTACGAGGAGCACCACCATGTGCGCTATACGCAGGGTGCTATCGAGGCCGCCGCGAACCTTTCCAACCGCTACATTCAGGACCGCTTCCTGCCTGATAAGGCCATCGACCTCATTGACGAGGCCGGCGCCCGCGCCCGCATCGCCGCCAACCGCGCGCCCGAGCCGGTGCGCGAGGCCGAGCATCGCGTGGAGGAGCTTAAGGCCGCCGCGCAGGAGGCCACCGAGAGCGACGACATGAACAAGGCCGCTGAGATCACCGAGCAGCAAAAGGCTGCCGAGATTGAGCTCGCCGAGGCCAAGGCTGCCTGGACGGCCGAGCTCGACGCCAGCCCGCTCACCATCGATGTCTCCCAGATTGCCGACATCGTGTCCGTGACCTCGGGCGTGCCGGTGTCCTCGCTCACCGAGAGCGAGAGCCGCCGCCTGCTGCAGGCCGAAAGCGTGCTCAAGACGCGCATTATCGGCCAGGACGAGGCCGTCGAGGCCGTTGCCAAGGCCGTGCGCCGCAGCCGCTCGCCGCTCAAGGACCCGCGTCGCCCCGGCGGCAGCTTTATCTTCCTGGGCCCCACCGGCACGGGCAAGACCGAGCTCGCCAAGACGCTCGCCGAGTATCTCTTTGGCAGCAAGGACGCGCTCATCAGCTTCGATATGTCGGAGTTTGGTAGTGAGTTCGAGGTCTCCAAGCTCATTGGTAGCCCTCCGGGCTATGTGGGCCACGACGAGGGCGGCCAGCTCACCAAGGCCGTTCGCCGTCATCCGTACTCGGTCGTGCTGTTCGACGAGATCGAGAAGGCGCACCCCGACATCTTCAATATCCTGCTGCAGGTGCTGGAGGAGGGCCGCCTGACCGATAGCCAGGGCAAGACGGTCGACTTCCGCAACACCGTGATCATCATGACGTCCAACGTGGGCGCCCGCGAGATCGCGCAGGATGCGAGCGTTGGCTTTGGCACCACCGGCGAGCAGGGCCTCACCTCGAGTGAGATCCGCGGCCGCGCGATGGGCGAGCTCAAGCGCCTGTTCCGCCCCGAGCTGCTCAACCGTATCGACGACATCGTGGTGTTCCAGAAGCTCTCGGGCGAGAACCTGACCAAGATTGCGCACCTGCTGGTGGACGATCTGCGCCAGCGCCTGATCGCAAACGGCATGAACATCAAGCTTACCGATGCGGCCTACGACAAGATTGTGGCGGAGGGTACCGACCTCACCAACGGCGCGCGTCCGCTGCGTCGTGCTATCCAAAAGCTCATCGAGGATCCGCTGTCCGAGGAACTGCTGGCTGGCGAGTGGGGCGAGGGCGATACCGTCCTGTGCGACGTGGCCGATGGCAAGTTTGTCTTTAGCCACGGCACGGGCGAGATCCCGGCACCGCGTCCGGTGGGCACGCTCGGTGGCGATACCGCCCCGGCGGCACCGCACACCGGCAACGCCGCGCCCGTGAGCGGCGGCGTGACCTCGGGCCCCGGCGGCATGATGCAAGCCGGTTCCGGCGCGCTGTAGGGCGTGGCGACAATTTGATACGCGCAATCGAGGCGCTCCGGAAAGGGCGCCTCGATTTGTAGAGCTGCGGAAGTTGTGGCCGTTACGCTATACGGTCCACCGTTAGCCGATGATGCGAGGGCGCTCGGCGTTTTCGACTGGTTTATGCACGCAAAGTCTGGGAATATACAAGTCGCATGTCTTACTGTCTAACCAGTTGCGCCAAGGAGGCACCATGGACTACAAGATTACCGGCTACGAGCCCGCCCAGCTGTTCCATTTCTTTGAGGAGGTCAGCGCGATCCCCCGTGGGTCTGGCAACGAGAAAGGCATCAGCGATTTCCTGGTCGCGTTTGCCAAGGAGCGCGGTCTCGATGTGTATCAGGACGAGGTCTACAACGTCATCATTCGCAAGCCCGCATCTGCCGGCGCCGAGAATGCCCCGACCGTGATGCTGCAGGGCCACATCGACATGGTGTGCGACAAGCTGGGCTCCGTTGAGCACGACTTTACGACCGATGGTATCGACCTGGTCGTCAAGGACGGCGTCCTCACCGCTAACGGCACCACTCTGGGCGCCGACAACGGTATTGCCGTCGCTCTGATGCTCACTGTTCTCGATGATGATTCGATCGTTCACCCCGCCCTCGAGTGCGTATTCACCACCGACGAGGAGACTGGCTTGGTCGGCGCCGAGACGCTCGACAAGTCCCAGATTAGCGCCCGCACCATGATTAACCTTGACTCCGAGGAAGAGGGCGTTGCCACCGTCAGCTGCGCCGGCGGCGTCGTCGTTACCTACACCTGCCCCATCGTGCGCGAGCACAAGACCGGTAGCACCCTCACGCTCGACATCTCCGGCCTGCTGGGCGGTCACTCCGGCAGCGATATCAACCTGGAGCGCGGCAACGGCAACCTCATCATGGCCCGCATCATCGACCGCCTGATGGTTGCCGGCGAGCCCGCCATCGTTAGCTTTAACGGCGGCACCAAGGACAACGCCATCAACCGTGAGTGCAAGGCTGTTCTGGTCTACGCCGACCACGCTGCCGCCGAGGCCGCGGCCCAGATCGCAAAGGGCATCATCGCCGACGTCACTGCCGAGCTCGAGGTCTTCGACCCCGGCTTTACTTGCACCGTCGAGATTGCCGACGACGCCGAGGTTGAGGCCATGGACCAGAAGTCCGCGCTTGCCCTCATCCGCGCCCTGCGCCTTGCCCCTAACGGCGTGATTCGCCGCAACGTCGCCACCGACGGCTCCGTCGAGGTTTCCTCCAACATCGGCGTGGTCGCCACCTCCGATGACGAGGTCAAGATTATGCTGTCCCCGCGCTCTTCGATCACCTCGCTGCAGAACGAGTTCAAGGACCGTCTGCAGACGCTGGCCGATGTCCTGGGCTTCGACGCCAAGTTTGAGTTTGAGTATCCCGGCTGGAGCTATGCCGAGCATTCGCCGGTCCGCGAAGTCTTTGTCGAGAGCTATCGAGAGCTCTTTGGCTCCGAGCTGCGCATCGAGTCCATTCACGCCGGCCTTGAGTGCGGCCTGTTTGCCGAGGCTCTGCACGGCCTGGACGCCATCGCCGTGGGCCCGACGCTCTCCGATGTCCATACCCCGGACGAGAGCATGGAGCTCGCTTCTGCCGAGCGCTTCTACGAGCTGCTCATCGACGTCCTCAAGCGCCTCGCTGCGTAAAGGTTGCGCTAGCAGCAGTCCGAGTCACGTGCTAGCGGATTGCAAATGACATTATGAGAGGGGGCACCCGGTCTTTTGCGACGGGTGCCCCCTCTCTTTTGTTTGATAATTGCGAAATTACGGCCACCTAGTCCATTTCTGCCCTGATGAGGTCGAGGGCGCGCTGGCAGTTTTCGCGGACGGGGCCGAGCATATGCTCGCGCAGGTCCGCCATGCCGGGCAGGTCGGCGTATTCGTCCATGACCTCTTCCATGCAAATGGGTACCTCGTAGGCGAGGTCCATCATGGTCGCAAAGCAAAACTTCTCGGATAGCCCGGCATCGGTGAGCGTCGCCTCCAGCGTGGGGTCGCCCATACCGTGGTATCGGCGGATAGCGCCTGGACCGATTCGCCCCACACGATTTTCGCCGCCAACGCTCATGGCGAGGCGCGCCCGACGGCGCATGCGCTCATACGCCAAACCCGACGCGACATCGTACATTCGAGCCATCATGGCTGCGCCGTCGTTTCCAAGGAGCAGGGAATAGTTTTTCGCGTGCGCATCCGGTGCGCCGATAATGGCGTTGAAGAACAGTATCTGCGTAAACAGATACAGGTTAAGTTGATGGTGGCTCGTATTTACGAGGAGCTCTTGAATGTCGCGGGTGGTCGGGCCGCCGTCTGCTGTGTACTTTTGGGCGGGCATCACCCCAAGTGCCTGACAGAGGTCTTCTTGATGTAGGCGCCTGATCATTCCGTCTTCGACTTTCACGCGGTCATAGCGCTCAACAATGAGGGCAGGTTCGTCCTCAAACATACGATATTCGACGTTTGCCGTTGCGATACCGGCGCGCTGGGCGCTTTTCATGCAGACAAACTCATTGAGAGCCTCAAGTTTAAATCCGATGACGCCATTTTTGAAAATATGCGTCGTGGGCGAGGAGCCCACGCATTCGCACCAGCGACCGTCTATGAGTGCGAGAGCGAACTTGCCCTGATTGCCTCCAAGTGACCAACTTTCATCTAGGCCCATCCACGATGCATTGCGGTCATCTCTGATTGACTTGAGTCGCAGTGCAATCTCGTGATCGCCTATAGGGCGGTATTCGCTGGTGCGATGCAAGACGGCGTTGACGTCTTCTTCGGCGCAAAACTGCACTCCACCCGGACAGTCAAGTCCGATATGGCTGAGTAGCGCAACGGCATTGTTGGGTCTAACGTCGAATTCGGCAGCAATCGCCTTTCGCTGATCCTCGCTGTCGGGTAGAAGACCAAACAAGTACGGATTCATGACCTGTTGGCCGTATGTGCGATTTGATATGGGAATGTTGGTCGATAGGGCTGGCCCGTCATAATCTTGATCGTAGACAAAACTGACTAGACTGCCCTCATCTTGCATGAGCGTTCCTGCGGGTACGCCGCAAATAATAGTCCGAAGCGTTTTTCTGGCCATTGGCTATCTCCCTTCGGGCTTGGTTTGGGTAGATGCGCTTGTGGCAATCGAGACTCCGAGATTGGACATGGCGAAATCGACGAAGGCCTTGTCGTAGAGCTCGGACGTAAAGGGGGCGTCTGCAAGAACCGGAATGGCGGCGCAGCGACGGTGGCTATGAGAGGGACGTTGAGCGTGATGGCACCTGGGGGTGCTACAAGGTTGCAAATCGGCATGCGGGGCGTCGACTGGTTGCTCGTTATTCGTTTTGGCGATATCCCCTTGAGCGGCGAGCGCCAGTCCGAGAGCATTGAAGATTGCCAACAGCTTGTCGAGCCGAATGCCCGTGGCATCTCCCAGCTCGAGCGATGCGAGCAGGCGCTCCGAAACACCGGCCTTATTAGCGAGGGCGGCACGGGTGAGACCCTGAGCCTCGCGTGCCTGGCGCACGTAGATGCCAGCTTGGCGCGGTGTGGTGATGGGAAGGGTATCCACGGCGATCTCCTAACGTGCAGACTTTTGCATCATAGTATGACATGCAAAAGTCTGCATGAAAAGGCCTCATGCAAAACTCTGCATTAGGCCTCATCCGGACGTTTAGTTTTGAAGGGTGTTTTACAGCGCCAAAATCCCCAGATGCTCCAGCAAAATCTTGAGGCCGATGAGGACGAGCACGACGCCACCCACGATGGTGGCGGGCTTTTCGTAGCGCGCGCCAAAGGTGTGGCCGATCGCTACGCCGGCAACGGAGAAGACAAAGGTCGTGATGCCAATGAGCGACACGGCGGGAACGATATCGACCGAGAGCGCGGCAAACGAGATGCCCACGGCAAGCGCGTCAATCGAGGTGGCGATGGCAAGGATTAGATATTCGCCCAGGTCGATCTTTTCGGCATCCTTGCCGTCGCCTTCGTTCTCGTCCTCAGTAAAGGCTTCCCACAGCATCTTGCCGCCGATAAAGGCGAGCAGGATAAAGGCGATCCAGTGGTCGATGGGGCTGATGATGCCCATGAACTGGCTACCAAGGGCCCACCCAATTACGGGCATGCCGGCCTGGAAACCGCCAAAGAACAGGCCGAGTATCACGGCGACCTTAAGGTTGATCCTTTTCATGCCAAGGCCCTTGCAGATGGATACGGCAAAAGCGTCCATAGAAAGGCCGATAGCGAGCAACACAAGCTCTGCGAGTCCCATAGTCTGGCTCCCTCTCTGCGGGCGGGCCCGCGTGTACCTCTTGGGGGAGTAACAAAAAAGACCCGTGGCGTACGCGTTGCGCGCACAGCCACGAGTCTCGTTCATTAAGGCAAGCCAGGCCGCATCGGCCAGTGTGTTGACTTGCCGCGCCACCGGAGGCGAACCCGATCACGCGACTACTCCCTCATTTATGCGAATCCCGATGCTACCACATGAACAGCTGATTTGGGTTGGGCTCTCAGCTGTGTTCGCTCATTCTGTAAGCATCGGATTTCGCAAGCGCCGCAGGGACAAACCGTGAGAAACTATTTAGCGTTTATGGAGCGTATACGATGGGAGCGATGCCTTGGATAAGAACGAGCTGCAAAAGCGTATGGAACAGGCCATCCGCCTGACGGCACCTGGTCAGCCGATCCGCACCGCCCTCGACATGATCATCGCCGGTCACCTGGGCGCCCTTATCTGCGTCGGCGACACCGAAAACGTGCTCGCTGCCGGTAACGACGGCTTCCCGCTCAACATTTCGTTTACCTCGAACCGCCTGTTCGAGCTTTCCAAGATGGACGGCGCCATCGTTATCGATGGCGACCTCACCCAGATCCTGCGCGCCAACTTCCACCTCAATCCCGATCCCTCGCTCGCCACGAGTGAGACGGGCATGCGTCACCGTACTGCCGCTCGCATGTCGGTGCTCACCGATGCCATCGTGATCTCGGTTTCGGCTCGTCGCGCCGTCGTCAACGTGTACGTCCACGGCAAGAGCTACGAGATTCAGCCCGTCACCACCATCATGAGCTCGGTCAACCAGCTCGTCGCCACGCTCCAGACTACCCGTCAGTCGCTCGATCGCTCCCTGTTGCGCCTGACGGCCCTCGAGCTCGACGACTACGTCACACTCGCCGACATTACCGGTATTTTCTCGAGCTTCGAGATCATGCAGCAGGCAAAGACCGAGCTTAAGGATTGCATTGTCAAGCTGGGTAACCAGGGTAAGCTCGTGCAGATGCAGCTCGAGCAGCTCGCGGGCTCCAGCATGGATACCGAATACGACTTGATGATCCGCGACTACGCGAGCGATTCCTCTGAGGCCAACGCCGAGAAGATTCGCGCCGAGCTGAGCCGTATGACGCCTAAGGACCTGTCCGACCCGCAGCACGTGGCGGCAGTTCTGGGCTATGACGACTTGGACGAGGACTCCGTCATGACGCCGCTGGGCCTGCGCACGCTTTCGCGCGTGTCCGTCGTGCGCGACGGCGTGGCCGAGAAGATCGTCGACGAGTACGGCTCGCTGCAGGAGCTCATGGACGACATCAGCGAGGATCCGGAGCGCTTGGGCGACTTTGGCGTCAACAACCCTGCCATTCTTGCGGACTCGCTGTACCGCATGAAGGGCACCAAACAGGGGAACGCATAATGGCGCCCGTATGCGCCGTGGTCGTTGCCGGCGGCAGCGGCCAGCGCTTTGGAAATCCCGGCGGCAAGCAGCTCGTTAATGTGGCGGGCCGTCCGCTCATGAGCTGGTCCATCCGCGCGTTCGATCGTAGCGATAAGGTCGGCCATATCGTCGTGGTTTGCCCTGCCGAGCGCCGTGCCGAGATGCGCCGCCTGGCCATTGACCCGTTTGACTATGACACGCCCATCAGCTTTGCCGATGCCGGCGATACCCGTCAGGATTCCACCCGTGCCGGCGTGCATGCGGTTCCGGCGGGTTTCGAATATGTCGCCATCCACGACGGCGCTCGTCCGCTCATTACGACCGAGGCCATCGACCACGCTATCGACGTGCTCGTGAGCGACCGTGCCCTCGACGGTGTCGTGTGCGGTCAGCCCGCGATCGACACGCTCAAGATCGTTGACGGCGATAATATCGTCGAGACGCCGCCGCGTGAGCTCTACTGGGCAGCGCAGACGCCGCAGATCTTTAGCGTCGATGCTATGAAGCGCGCCCACGCTGCAGCCATTGCCGAGGGCTTTATCGGTACCGATGATTCGTCGCTGGTCGAGCGCATGGGTGGGCGCGTCCGCTGCGTCCAGAGCCCACGCGATAACCTTAAGGTGACGGTGCCCGAGGACCTGCGTCCCGTAACCGCGATTCTGCTTGGCCGCATGGCCGAGGGAGAGGATCTTCCCCATGTTCAGTAACCTGCGCATTGGCCATGGCTACGACGTTCACCGTCTGGTGGAGGGGCGTCGATGTATTATCGGCGGTGTCGACATTCCCTACGAGCGCGGCCTGCTGGGCCACTCGGATGCCGATGTGCTCGCGCACGCCTTGGCCGACGCTATTCTGGGCGCCTGCCGCGGGGGAGACATCGGCAAGCTATTCCCCGATACCGACCCCGCCTATGAGGGTGCCGATTCGATGGTGCTGCTCGCTCGCGTGATGGACTATGCGCGCGAGCGGGGCTTTGAGTTTGTCGATGCCGATTGCACCATTGCCTGTCAGCAACCCAAGATCACCCCGCACCGCGATGCCATGCGCGCCAACCTTGCCCATGCCTTGGGCGTTGACGTCGAAAACGTGGGCGTCGCCGCCACTACGACCGAAAAGCTCGGTTGGGAAGGCCAGGGCGAGGGAATCGGCGCCTGGGCCGTCTGCCTGCTACAGAAAACCGTTAAGGAGTAACGAATGCGTATCTACAACAGCGCTACCCATAAAAAGGAAGAGTTCCAACCCATCGAGTCCGGCAAGGTCCGCATGTACGTGTGCGGCCCCACGGTCTACGACAACATCCACATCGGCAACGCCCGTACGTTCATCAGCTTTGACGTGATTCGCCGCTGGCTCATCGCGAGCGGTTACGAGGTCACGTTCGCCCAGAACCTCACCGATGTCGATGACAAGATCATCAAGCGCGCCAACGAGCAGGGCCGCACTGCCGCCGAGGTCGCGACGGAGTTCTCCGACAAGTTCATCGGCGTCATGCGCGCCGCCAACGTGCTCGATCCGGATGTGCGTCCTCGTGCCACCAAAGAGATCGGCCCCATGATCGCCATGATCAAGACGCTTATCGAGCAGGGCCATGCCTATGCCGCCGATAACGGCGACGTGTACTTTGCCGTGCGCAGCGATCCCAACTATGGTCAGGTCTCGGGCCGCAGCATCGACGACCTTATGGTTGGCGCGCGCATCGAGGAGAACGAGGACAAGAACGACCCGCTCGACTTTGCCCTGTGGAAGGCCGCCAAGCCCGGCGAGCCCAGCTGGCCGAGCCCCTGGGGCGAGGGCCGTCCCGGTTGGCACACCGAGTGCGCCGCCATGGTGCATCGCTACCTGGGCACTCCGATCGACATCCACGGCGGCGGCTCCGACCTTGCCTTCCCGCATCACGAGAACGAGTGCGCTCAGGCCACCTGCGCCTGGCACCAGGGCTTCTCCAACACCTGGATGCACACGGGCATGCTGCTGGTAGACGGCGAGAAGATGTCCAAGTCGCTCGGCAACTTCTTTACGCTGGCCGAGGTCCTCGAGCAGCACTCCGCTGCCGCCCTGCGCCTGCTGATGCTGCAGACGAGCTATCGCTCGCCGCTCGACTTTTCTTGGGAGCGCCTGGAGGGTGCCGAGAACTCGCTCACGCGTATCGCCGGTACGGTCGAGAACCTGCGCTGGGCCGCGAACCACGCGACGGCCGATGCCGATGCGGCTGCCGTCGAGGCGTTTACCGCCAAGGCCGCTGAGACTCGTGCTGCCTTTAAGGAGTGCATGGACGACGACTTTAACACTGCTGGTGCCATGGGTGCCGTCTTTGGCTTTGTGACCGAGTGCAACCAGTACTTGGAGCAGGCGGGCGACGCTGCCGACAAGGCCGCAGCGCTTGCCGCCGCCGACACGCTGGCCGAGCTGCTCGATACGTTTGGCGTTGAGCTCCCCGAGCCCAAGGTCGAGCTGCCGCTGGGTCTGCTAGGCGTTGCCGCCGGCCTGGTCGCCTACACGGGCGACGACGTGGACGAGGCTGCTGCCAAGATTCTCGAGGCCCGCGCCGAGGCCCGTGCCGCCAAGAACTGGGATCTGGCCGACGCCATCCGCGACCAGCTCAAGGACCTGGGCCTGACGATTGAAGATACCGCCGCCGGCACTCGTATCAAATCTCTCTAATCCCCGCGGGTTTCCCAAGCACCCGACCTTGCCGTTCAAACCGTCGCTCGCGTACTCAAGTACGCGTCGCTCCTCTTTCACGGCAATCTCGGGCACTTGGAAAACCCGTACCGACCGCTTGAGCTATTCGTCTTAAGCGGTCGCTTCTTTTGTCCTGTTTGAAAAGTATTTAAAGGAGGCCGCTTTATGGCCGACAATCGCAAGCGTGCATCGCGTGGAGGCAAGCAGGCTGCTTCTGGCTCGCGTCCGATTCGCCGCAATGATCGCTCTGCCGCTTCCAAGGGCCAGCGCGATCGCACCCAGGCCGCACGTCCGCAGCGCGATCGCAACCGCGACGTTGTCCAGGCTCCCAAGGGCGAGTTTATCGAAGGTCGTCGTGCTGCCGCCGAGGCGCTGCGCACTGGTTTTCCCATCAAGTGCGCACTCATCGCCGAGGGCGGGGAGCGCGATGCTGCCTTGTCGCGCCTGGTCGACGACCTCAACGCCGCGGGCGTCCGCATTAAGTATGTGCCGCGCGCGCAGCTCGATGCGCTGTCGAGCCATGGCGCTCACCAGGGCATTGCGCTCGAGGTTGGCAACTTCCCCTATGCCGATGTCGCCGATATTCTCGACCGCGCAGGCGAGGGCCCGGCACTTGTCGTGGTGCTCGACCACGTGACTGACGACGGCAACTTTGGCGCCATCGTGCGCTCCGCCGAGGTTGTGGGCGCGGCCGGCGTCATCATCGCCAACAAGCGTGCCGCCGGCGTGACCGTGGGCAGCTACAAGACTTCTGCCGGCGCCGTCATGCATCTGCCCATCGCACAGGTTCCCAATATCGCCCGTGCGCTCGATGACCTCAAGGCCGCTGGCTTTTGGGTGGGTGGCGCCTCCGAGCACGCCGAGGGCAGCTGCTGGGACGCTCCCTTCGAGGGCCGCGTTGCGCTCGTCATGGGCTCCGAGGGCGACGGCATCTCGCGCCTGGTGCTCGAGAAGTGCGACTTTTTGACCAAGCTTCCCCAGCGCGGCATGACCGAGAGCCTCAATGTTGCCCAGGCGACCACGGCGCTGTGCTTTGAATGGCTGCGCCGCAATGCCGGCGAGCTCATGGGGGAGGAGTAGCGCATGTCCAAGAAGAACCGCGCCAAGTCCAAGGCCAAGCGCTTTGGCGAGGGCTCGGCCAAGCCGATTGTTTCGGCCGCGACCTATGGCGTGGGCGGCAATGCGTTTGCGCAGGCCATCGCCGACCCAGTCTCGACGGTGCACTCCAATAAGCCCGAGCTGCTGGTGGTCGACGGTTACAACGTGATCCACTGCACGCCGCGCTACGAAAAGCTCGTGTACGACCATTCCGACGATCCGTATTCCAGTGACGTCCACGATATGGCGCGCACCGCGCTCATCAACGACGTGGCGGCGTTTGCCCAGGGCCGCTACGAGGCCGTAGTCGTGTTCGACGGCGCGGGCAATATCTCCAGCGAGCGCCCCAACCTGCCGGCCCGCGGCGTGCGTATCGAGTTCTCACCGACGGGCGTCTCTGCCGATACCGTGGTGCAGAAGCTCTGCATCGAGGCGCGCGAGGAAGGCCGCGCGTGCTCCGTGGTATCGAGTGACGGCACAATACAGGCCGTCGTCATGGGCAAGGGCGTCACGCGCATCTCGAGCCGTATGCTGGTGGACGAGATCAAACAGATCGATAACGACGTTCACGAGGCAGAGGAAGCTCCGCAGATCAAGATGACTCTGGGCAGCCGCCTGAGCCCCGATACCCTGGCCAAGCTCAAGGCGTTGCGCGGACGGTAGGGGAGTTGGCGGGGCAATGCTGCCTTGCTAACTCCATTCAGCGATGTCGATCATTCTTTCGAGGCGCCACGTTAGCGCCTCTTTTAGATAAGGTAGTCTCGCTGCTAGAGCATCGTTTTTAGACAGAATCTCGATTGCCTCGTCAACGAAGCCTTCGTGTTTGTCGCAGTCAAACCAGCCCATGTCCTCGACGAGCAACATTTGTTTGGCGGGGCTTGAATGAAATTGTGCGCTGGTAAAACTGTGCTCTCCCGCCCTAAGCTCCTCTAGTGATATGTTGCACCAGAGCGATGAGCCCGAATCGAAGATGGGGGCAGGTCTGCAAGCTTGCGTGTTTACGTTTCGCACGAGGCCGAAGTTGCGCCAATGACGATCGTAGTTGGCAATGATGTCGTCACATACGATCATGCGGTCAAGGGCATCCTTGACGCCTGTCACCCCGAGCTCCTCGCAGTTTGCTACATATCGCTCGTAGTCGGTTAGCCGTTCATCTGCGTTTGCGTGCTGGTTTACATAGAACGCAGGGACATACTCTTCTTCATCAGTTAAGAAGACATCGCATGTGCTCAGGGCGGAAGTGCCCGTGCCCTCGAGCGAGTAAGGCACATAATCGCAGGCGTTTAGGATGCGACGGTGGAGCGCGGTCGCCACCAGCTCGTTATAAGGTTCCTGGTCCAGGTGCGCTCCTGCCTTATGCAGAATTCGACGTTCGCCCTCGCACGTCCAGTACTTTTGAAGATTGCCGTCCGAGGTGTTATCGGGCTTTGCGGCAGCCGCTTTTCCCTCTGGGGCAAAGGGTGCAATGGACAGCGAGACGTCATCAAAGGCGTTATTGAAGAAGTTGATATCCTCCCAGGTGAGACCGGAACCTTGGGGCCTAATCCAATACTGGTCGGATAAGGAGAGGCCGAGATTTCGCTGGACGAGTTCATCGGGAACATCGACTGCGGCTTCTGCAAGCAGGGAGGCTAGCCCAATGCGTGCGAGCGGGATACCGCGGCCGCGCCACCAGATGCGGAAGGAGTCTAGCGATATGGGGCTATTAGGGCCAAATACTCCAATAGGGGCGTGGGCGTAATCGATGTCGGCACCGATGTGGGTAAAGTCTTTTCGCGATGTACTGTAGACCAGCTGAGCGACTTCGTACGTGCGGTTCATGAGGGTGAACGCGATCTCGCTCTTACCGTGGCCGCGGCGGGGACGTCCCCCCGTTTTGGTCACAGAGCGGAGTCGCGTGTCGACGCTGTCTTTGTCGATGAGCCATACACCAGAAGCCTTGCGGGCCTCAAGTGCTCCGTTTTTTATGAGCTCCTGCACCCTGCGCGGAGTGATGCCGAGCAGCTCGGCGGCTTCTTTGGTAGTAAGCATCGCGAAACCCTTCGCCAGAACGAATAGTTTTATATATAGCAATTGTAATTAAAACTATTCGTTCTGGCGAATGGTTTTAAGATTGAGGGCGCACTGACAGAAATGAACGGGCCTGGTACGCGTTGTTGCTGGATTTTGCATATTTGTATAACGCCGTGCGGCCTGTTGCGCCCCGTCCGCAATTCCTTTATTCTTAACTCGCTTCGCGTGAAAGCGCCAAGTGTGCCAGTGTGGCGCAACGGTAGCGCAACTGATTTGTAATCAGTGGGTTGCAGGTTCGATTCCTGTCACTGGCTCCATGAGAGTTTCGGGCTCTGTTTCCTTGTGGGACAGGGCCCGTTTCTATTTATGTCGATAAGTCAGCGTGTTTGGCGCCAACCAAGCTTCAGGTTTGTCTCGATCCGTAACACGAGTGGGCTGAAGACCCTCCTTATAGTTACAGATCGAAACATTGCCAAGGGAAGGCCGATAACATCTCGATCCGTAACACGAAGAGGCTGAAAACCGTTCTTACTGTTACAGAATGAGACGTAAGCGGGGGTTTCTGCGAAACATCTCGATCTGTAACAGATAGGGGAGGAATAACCCTCTTACTGTTACAGGTCGAGACATAGGCCGGGGCGAGGTTGGTCATCGTCATCGAGCGTGGATTATCGGACACACGAGCGTGGAAAATCTTCCGCCTAGTGAATGAGCGTGGATAATCTGCCACTTTGGATTCGATGGCACGGCAAAGTGGGAGATTATCCACGCTCGATTTCAAACGGAAGAAAATCCACGCTCGATTTTGCCTGGGAAGAGCAATCTTCTGTCTGGGCAGCCCCGATCTCGACCTATATATAGGTGCAAATAAGCTGGTATCGAAGTTCGATACTGAAGGTGTACTCCACTACAGCAAAGTGTTACCTTGGGAAACGTCACCTCAGTATCCAAAACCACTGTCCTTCATATCCAAACTCAATAAAACCGCAGGTCACGGCTATATAGATACGCCCGGCACCGTGTATCTAGAGGTTTTCGTTGACAGCCCCCAAGGTGGCATCGTATTATCTTCTTCGTTCGCGGGGGCGGCGGTCCAAAAGACCAAAGGACCTGCGGATACTTGAACGATTGGGAGTTTGCCCGAGTGGTTAATGGGGACGGGCTGTAAACCCGTTGGCTCTGCCTACATAGGTTCGAATCCTATAGCTCCCACCCGTCAAGTGCCTGTATAGCTCAGTCGGTAGAGCACTTCGTTGGTAACGAAGAGGTCACCAGTTCAAGTCTGGTTGCAGGCTCCATCCGGCGGTGTAGCTCAGTTGGTTAGAGCACACGGTTCATACCCGTGGCGTCACTGGTTCGAATCCAGTCACCGCTACCATAGGTAACACGGTGGCTTCTCAATAGTATGTTGAGAGGCCACTATGGTATAAAGGCAAAGTCCCGTCCGGGGACGACCTGTTAAGAGGAGGGCTTTATGGCCAAAGAGAAGTTTGAGCGCACTAAGCCGCATGTTAACATCGGCACCATTGGTCACGTCGACCACGGCAAGACCACGCTGACCGCTGCCATCACCAAGGTTCTCTCCGAGACCGAGGGCTGCAAGGCTGACTTCACTGCGTTCGAGAACATCGACAAGGCTCCCGAGGAGCGCGAGCGCGGCATTACGATTTCCGTCTCCCACGTTGAGTACGAGACCGCTGCCCGTCACTACGCTCACGTTGACTGCCCGGGCCACGCTGACTACGTCAAGAACATGATCTCCGGCGCTGCTCAGATGGACGGCGCTATCCTGGTCATCGCTGCTACCGACGGCCCCATGGCTCAGACCCGCGAGCACATCCTGCTCGCCCGTCAGGTCGGCGTTCCCTACATCGTCGTCTTCCTGAACAAGTGCGACATGGTCGACGATGACGAGCTCATCGACCTCGTCGAGATGGAGACCCGTGAGCTCCTCTCCGAGTACGATTTCCCCGGCGACGACATCCCCGTCATCCGTGGCTCCGCTCTGGGCGCTCTCGAGGGCGACGCCAAGTGGATGGACGCCATTCGCGAGCTCATGAAGGCCGTCGACGAGTACATCCCGACGCCTGCTCGTAACAACGACCTCCCGTTCCTGATGGCCGTTGAGGACGTTATGACCATCTCCGGCCGTGGTACCGTTGCTACTGGCCGTGTCGAGCGCGGTGAGCTCAAGCTCAACGAGCCCGTCGAGATCGTCGGCATCAAGGATACCCAGAACACCGTCGTTACCGGTATCGAGATGTTCCGTAAGTCCATGGACTTCTGCGAGGCTGGCGACAACGTCGGTCTGCTGCTCCGCGGCATCAAGCGTGAGGACATCGAGCGCGGCCAGGTTCTCTGCAAGCCCGGTTCGGTTACCCCGCACACCAAGTTCACCGGCGAGATCTACGTTCTGACCAAGGAGGAGGGCGGCCGTCACACCCCGTTCTTCGATGGTTATCGTCCTCAGTTCTACTTCCGTACCACCGACGTTACCGGTACGGTCAAGCTCCCCGAGGGCACCGAGATGGCTATGCCTGGTGACCACATCACCATCGAGGGCGACCTCATCCACCCGATCGCCATGGAGGAGGGCCTGCGCTTCGCTATCCGCGAGGGTGGCCACACCGTCGGTTCGGGCATCGTCTCCACGATCATTGAGTAAATTAGCTCTTTGATATAGCTGACTTAGAGAACCCGGCACTTATATGGGTGCCGGGTTCTTTTCTGCAATGGATATTGAGCCGTTGCTGGTGTCGAGAGGATCGATAATGGTCCTGGATGCACCGTCGATTAGCTCTCGATGGCTTCATTGATGTGTTCCAAATATGAATGGATCCACCGAGAACCAATTGACTCGAGGTTTTCATTGACAGCACTTACGTGGAGCTGATAAAGTAACAACTCGTGCCCGTACGGGGCGGAAATGAAAGGTTCAGGATACATGCGTACTCTAGTTACTCTTGCGTGCACTGAGTGCAAGCGCCGCAACTATACGACCACCAAGAACAAGTCGACCATGCCTGATCGTATGGAGATCAAGAAGTATTGCCCCTGGTGCCGTCACCACACGCTGCACAAAGAGACTCGCTAGTCTCTAGTCACATACGCCAGTAGTTCAATTGGTAGAGCATCGGTCTCCAAAACCGAGTGTTGAGGGTTCGAGTCCTTCCTGGCGTGCCAGTCATTATTCCGTAAGCTCCCACTTGGGGGCTTACGGTTTACTCATGTATAAGCGCATTGCGCGGAGGTAACCCAAATGGCCAACAAGAAGAACAAGAAGAAGGCTCAGCAGCCGGCACCTGCCAACAAAGCTGCCGCCAACTCCAAGGTTGAGGCCAAGAAGGCCGTTGCCAAGAAGAACGAGAAGGCTGCGAAGTCCAAGAAGAACGAGAAGCCTGGTTTCTTCGCCCGCACCAAGAAGTATTTCGCTTCGGTCAAGTCCGAGATGAAGCGTGTCACGTGGCCCGATAAGAAGGAGCTCGTGAACTACTCGGTTGTTGTTTGCGCTTCTCTGATCGTCGTCGGCGTCGTCATCGCTCTGCTCGATGCTGGCTTTGGCGAGGCTCTTGCTCTGTTCTCTGGATTGAGGGGCTAAACCATGTCTAAGCGTTGGTACGTCGTTCACACTTACTCTGGATACGAGAACCGCGTTAAGTCCGATCTCGAGCATCGCATCGAGACTATGGGCATGCAGGACCGTATCTTTGATATCGAGATTCCTATGGAGCGCGTCACCGAGATTAAAGAGGGTGGCAAGCGTGAGACCAAGGATTCCAAGATCTTCCCGGGTTATGTCCTGGTCCGCATGGAGATGGATGACGATGCTTGGACGTGTGTTCGTAACACGCCTGGCGTCACCGGTTTCCTAGGCGGCAACGGCAAGCCCGCTCCGCTTTCCCGCGACGAGTACAACAAGATGACTCGTCGTCCCGGTAAGGGCGATTCGCCCAAGCGCACCTCGGTTGATATTGAGGTCGGTACGTCCGTCCGCGTCACCGATGGCCCGCTTACCGACTTTGATGGCAAGGTCTCCGAGGTTAACACCGAGGCTGGCAAGCTCAAGGTCACGCTGATTATCTTTGGCCGCGAGACGCCGGTCGAGCTCGACTTTAACCAGGTCGCTGTCATCGCTTAAGTTTTCGTCCGTTCGCGCGAGCGTGCTTCTTCTGTGACTGCTCATCTCAGGAGTGCTTCTAACACGTGCGTGCTTACGATATAGCAAGTACTTCACACTCGTGATTCGAAAGGAATGACCATGGCTGAGAAGAAGGTTGCCAACGTCATTAAGCTCCAGATTCCTGCTGGTGCAGCAAACCCCGCTCCTCCCGTCGGCCCCGCCCTGGGCGCTGCTGGCGTGAACATCATGCAGTTCTGCCAGGCCTTTAACGCCGAGACGCAGGACAAGAAGGGTGACATCATCCCCGTTGAGATCTCTGTCTACGAGGACAAGTCCTTCTCCTTCATCACCAAGACCCCGCCGGCGGCTCACCTTATCAAGAAGGAGCTGAACCTCAAGTCTGGTTCCGCTAAGCCCCAGGCTGACAAGGTTGGTCAGCTCTCCCAGGAGCAGCTCACCAAGATCGCCGAGATCAAGATGCCGGACCTCAATGCCAACGACATTGACGCCGCCAAGAAGATCATCGCCGGTACCGCCCGTTCCATGGGCGTCACCATCGCTGAGTAGCGATTTCTTATGGTAACGGCGGGTGCTCCGACCGGGGCGCCCGTTAAATGTGTGCAATAGGGCACACGATACGATGTGGGAGGGCTCACGCCCGTTTAACCACAGGAGGTAATGCACATGGCTAAGCATGGTAAGAGCTATAACGCCGCTGCCGAGAAGATCGACCGCGCCACGCTCTACACCCCCCTTCAGGCTGCCAAGCTCATCAAGGAGCTCGACACCGCCAAGTTCGACGAGACCGTCGAGGCTCACTTCCGTCTGGGCATCGATACTCGTAAGGCTGACCAGAACATCCGTGGTTCCATCTCCCTGCCCCACGGCACCGGCAAGACCGTTCGTGTTGCCGTCTTCGCCGAGGGCGAGAAGGCCCGTGAGGCTGAGGCTGCCGGCGCCGACATCATCGGTTCCGACGAGCTCGTCGCCCAGATTCAGAAGGGCGAGATCAACTTCGACGCCGCTATCGCTACGCCGAACATGATGGCCAAGGTTGGCCGCATCGGTAAGATCCTTGGTCCCCGTGGCCTCATGCCGAACCCCAAGCTCGGCACCGTGACCATGGACGTCGCCAAGATGGTCTCCGAGCTCAAGGCTGGCCGCGTTGAGTACCGCGCCGACCGCTACGGCATCTGCCACGTGCCCCTGGGCAAGAAGTCCTTCTCTGAGCAGCAGCTCGTCGAGAACTACGCTGCCCTGTACACCGAGATTCTGCGCGTCAAGCCCTCTTCTGCTAAGGGCAAGTACGTCAAGTCCATCTCCGTGTCTTCCACCATGGGCCCTGGCGTCAAGGTCGATCCCGCTGTCCAGCGTGACTTCCTGGCTGAGTAACTGCTAGTTACTGCCTGAGTACAGCAAGCATTGCTAAAGAAACCCGGTTCTGCCTTGTGCAGGACCGGGTTTCTTGCTATCGCGTCAAAAGCACCATAAAGGGGACAGTGTCCCCTTTATGGTGGTTACCAGGGTGTTCTGGCTGTTGAAGACTCGATGGCTTCGTGGCGTTTGAGCTCGCGGCGCATGGTTTGTGAGTTGAGCCAAGCTGCTTGCCAGCCGCGGATGGGGTAGTGCGTCTGGTCGAGCTCAAACTGCGTATAGCCGCAGGCGTTGATGATCGTCGTTCCACACACATGCTGACGCTCGCGCTGAAAATCGCAACCGTAGCTTTGGTGCACATGCCCGTGCACCATGTAGTCGGGATTCCAGGATTCGAGTGCTGTGTTAAAACACTCGAATCCTCGGTGCGGCAGATCGTCCAGATCACCCATACCGGCGGCGGGTGCATGGGCAAGCAGAATGTCGCACCCGCCGACCATCCTAACCTTACGCGACAGCTTACGCATGCGCTTGGACATCTCGCGTTCGGTGTACATGTTGGCGCCGTCGCGATAACGCATGGACCCGCCAAGGCCCGCAATGCGAATCCCTCGGTACGTGTACACGCTGTCCTCTACGCAGATACATCCACCCGGTGCATGACGTGCGTAGCGGTCATCGTGATTGCCGCGCACGTAGATGAGCGGTTTGTTGATGACCGTAACCAAAAACTCAAGATAGTCCGGGTCCAGATCGCCGGCGGACAAAATCAGGTCGACGCCCTCAAAGCGTTCCTTGCGAAAGCACTCCCAAAGGCATCGTTCTTCGGTATCGGCTATGGCAAGGATTTTCATAGGGCAGGGACTTTCGGCTCATCGTCGAGCTGCGGAATGGTGCCTACCACGTTATCCGCCAGCCAATTCATCTCGACAATCTGCGTGCTCGGCAGCGGAGGGAAGCCTTCGATCTGTACCACGCCGTTCTGACTGTGGAGCTCGCCGCCAAAGGGGTTGATGGATCCCTCGACAATGCCGTTGCGGAGCAACTGCACGAGTTTGCGCGTCTGGTAGGGTAGGCCCGGAGCGTAACGGATGTCGATAACGCCGGAGCTCATGCCGTACCAGTAGTTGACGGCGCGCACTTGGTTGTCATCGCTGGTCTCGTCCCACGTGCCGTGCAGAAGGCTGCGAACGATGAGCTCGTAGTAACGGCCCCAGTTCCATACCGGCATGGCGATGCCGGTAACCTTGCCATCGACCAGGCGGTGGAGTCCGTAGGCCGTAGGGTCTTCGAGCGACTTTGACATGTCAGCGCCGGTCATGACGCTCACGCCTTCGCGGCACATGGCCTCGGCGAGACCGCCGGCGGGCACATCGCCCCAGGTGAGGATAATTTGCGCGCGGGGGTCGAGCAGCGAGGCACCGATGGCAAAGGCATTGATCTCGCTGAGCGCGCCGGATGCGAAGACCGACGCGTGGTAGCCGATGCGATGGTTGTCCGCCATGCTGGCGGCAAGGGCGCCCAGGAGGAACTTGGCCTCGTACATCTTGCCAAAGTACGAACGGACGCTTTGGTGGGGAAGGCCGATAGAGCAGTTAAGGAACCGAACCTGGGGATACTCAACGGCAGCTCTGAGCGTGTATTCCATCAGGCGGTGCGAGGTCGAGAAGATGACGTTGTCTCCATGTTTGACAGCCGTTTCCACGGCGGTGTAGAACACGTCCGGATCGTGACAGTCTTCGAACGCCTCGGTGCGCACGATACCGTCAAAGTGCTCATCGAGATACTGACGTCCTTGGTCGTGCAGACTGTCCCAGCTCGACGCCGCACAGGGGAACTCATGGATAAAGGCGATACGCAGGGGGTTGGCCGCCGAATAGACAGTCTTGCCCATAAAGAAGTTGAGCACGCCGGAGGTGGACTTGGCGGGCGACTCCTCCTCATCGACGCTCGGCGCTTCGACAAGATCGACCTTGTCCTCGTCGTTTTTGCCGGCAATGACCAGCTCGCGCCAAATCTTGCACAGGCGGTTTACGACGATATCCGTCGGCGTATCCAGCAGGCGGTCCTGGTTGTACACATTGAGGTAGACGAGCATGGCGTCGGCGGGCGTAATGTCCAGGTGGTCGCCGCCTGCGCGAAGGTAGGCGCGCTTAAAGAGCAGGAAGGTGTGGCGCAGGTAGTCGACCTTTTTCTGCGGCCATTTTTCGATAAGGTTCCGACCGAGCATCTTGGCGAGCGTCTCGTAGCTTCCCTCACGCGAGAACTCGATTTCGTATAGGGGGCAGACGCGCCAAAACGCGCAGAATTCACCGTACAGGCGGCTTTCGACGGAATCCCATGTGCCGGGGTAGAGACGGGTGACCCTGGCCGAAACCGTTGGAGCGTCCAGGAATTTGAGGACACTGACGCGTTTGTTGCCTTCCTGGACATAGAACCGATGCATGAACTCGGTGACGATGATGGGATCGCGATAGCCCTCGGTTACCTGGATGTCGTAGAGGTTGGACCACTTGCGGGCGAACTCAGTGTTAAACGGCAGCAGGGGCATAAAGTTGCATGAAAAGGCGGACTGACGGCCTTTGGTGACTGTGCCGACGACCATTTCGAGCGGAATATCCCTTAGGCCGACATTCTCTCGCTGACCTAAGGGGAGCTGGGCAACGAGGCTGTCGAGGTCCGTAAGGTACGGGTGCTCGCTTTGGCTGATGGCGCGACGGCGTCCCTGCTCGCCGCGCTTGCGTGCTTGACGATAGGCCTCTTCCATGATGTTGCTCCCTTAGTCGTTTAAACAACTATATGAAGCATGGTACCACGAATGAAAACCACCACAAAGGTGCCTGTCCCTTTTTGGCGGGTTAGGCGATGATGGGGGCGATGGCACGGATGCAGGCGTCGGCTGCCGTGAAAGTAGTGCTGTCGTCGCTGACGATAAAGATGATCTTTCCTTTGATGCCAAAGTCGCCGATTTCGCTAAAGAGTACGTAGGGCTCCTTGTCAAAGCCCGAGATGGGAAGCACGGCGGCCTTGGTGGCGCTGGTCAGCTCGTCTGCCAGCACGTCAAGGGAAGCCCACTTGGACGTGTCCTTTACGGCAACGGGCACGGCCACGCGCCCAAAGGGCATCAAATGCACGAGTGTGTTCTTGGAAATGTTGGAGTTGGGCACAATGATGGTCTGTCCACAGGCATCCTCAATCGTTGTATGGCGCCAAGTGATGTCTTGGACCACGCCGGATACGCCGCCGACCTCGATATTGTCGCCGGGCTTGATGATGCCCATAAAGGTCACCTGCATGCCGCCGATAAGGTTTGACAGCGTGTCCTGAAAGCCGAGCGAAATGGCGATGCCGCCGACGCCAAGAGCGGCAACGAGGGCGTTTGCGTTAATGCCAAAGCAGTTGTCGAGGATAAAGCTGCCGCCGATCATCCAGATGACGGCGCGCGCGATGTTGATGAAGATACTCGATGCCGGAAGCGGGTTATCGTCTCGGTTAAGCAGATGGTTCAGGGTCTTGGATACGACCTTGGCGGCGACGGCGGTGCCTATCGCCAAGATGACGGCCCAGATGATGTTGTGGACCCACCGTTGCTCAAAGAAATGAAGAATCGGCTCAAACAATTCCATGTAGGGAAAACCTCCTAATGATCGTCCAACCATGATACCCACCAAGAAGCCCGTCCGATCACATCGGACGGGCTTCTGTGCTCGATATAAGGTTTACGCGGCGGGGCTGTAAGGCCCGGCGGTGTAGCTTAGCGTCGACGCTTCCAGATAATGCCGAGCATGATGACGATGATGCCGCCGATAAGGCACGCGCCAACTACTGCCAGCGTGCGGTCTCCCGTTGCGGCAAGCTTACCGGTCGTCTTCTTGGTGATGACCTTCGTGGTCGCCGTGTCCGTCTTAGACGAGGGCTTAGGCGTCGGGGCCGGTGAGGGCGTGGGGTCCACGGCTGCGGAGCCGAAGCCGATGGTGCCGGCGAGCCCGGCCATCTTGCTCTCCCAGCCGTTCTGCCCGATCAGCGCCCTTAGCGCTGACTCGCAGGTACCCCACTCGGTGTGCTTGGTGGCGTTTGCGAAGGTGGGGAAGTCGGTCGTGTTGGTAATGATGTAGTTGTTGGTGGCGACGGTATAGGTCTTGGTGGGATCGAACGTGCTGCCGTCTTTGGTGAGTGTGGCACTCACAATGCGCTTGCCTTCGGGCTGCGTCCAATCAATCGTCACGTTGATGCCGCCAAAGGAGAGAACGCTGCCAGAGTCATCGCGCCACTTGTACTTGTTTTGCGCCTCCTGCTCGGTGTGACCGGCCGCCACATAAGCCTGCTGAAGCTCGTAGCTGTCGTTGCAATCGTCGCTGATTTGTAGCGAGTGCTCGAGCGCTGCGAGGAAGTCCGCGCCGGTCATGGTCCAGGTCTCCACGGTGTTGCCGTAGGGCGAGATGGCGATGACGTTGCCGGCGGTCACGTTGCCCGCCGCGATGCCGCCGCGGATGCCGCCAGCGTTTTCGATAGCGAAGTCCGCGCCCGTCAGGGCAAGATAGGAGCCGCAAATCACGTGGCCGATGGTCTGGGCCTTGGTGGTGTCGCCCTCCTTGCTGGGGCGGAAATCGGTGGTGCGCACCATTTCCCAACCATGCGTGCCTGCGGCGTCCTCGCCGTAGAAATAGTTGGTGGTGGATGTGCCGAGCACCTTGTTCGATTCGTTTTCAAAGTCCTCGTCGAGCGGCTTGATCTTGTTGCGGACGGCTTCAAGGCGGCTTTGGTAGTCGGAGCCCTTGTCGGGGTCTGCCAAAAGGTCGTTGACGTTCTTGGCGGTGTAGAGCTTCTCGTCGCTACCGTCTGCAGGGACCGTGACCGTGTCATCGTCGGTCGTCTCGGTGTCATTCGTGTTGTACTTGTACGGAATGGAAAGCAGCCCCACCTCGGCAAAGGCGCTGCCTGCCTCGACAACGTGGATCGTCTTGCCGTCGGCTCCCGTCACCTTCTCGTTAAGGTTGATGTGCTCGTGGCCTGCGATAAGGGCATCGACGCCACGGAGTCGCGTGGCAAAGGTCTTGGCGTCGAGCGTGTGCGCGATACACACAACAACATCGCAGCCCTCCTTGCGCAGCTGCTCTGCCTCGGTATTGATGGCGTTCGCGGCACTCGAGAAGCTGGTGCCCGCGACCAGGTCCGCGCGCAGCGAGGAACCTAGCGACTCATCCATGGCACCCACGACGCCGACCTTGATTTTGTAGTCGAATGTGGAGTGATCCTCGGTATCCTCCCAGGTGCGATCGAGCGTCTTCGTGATGCTCGAGCTCCATACGCCGCTCGTGGACTTCGCGTTCGCGCAGAGCATGGCGAAGGGCGTGCCGGTGGTGCTGTAGCCGGTCATGGTGCGGAGTTTGTCTGCGCCGTAGCTCCAGTCGTGGTTGCCCGGCGTGGTCGCGTCGTAGCCGTCTACATAGAAGGTGTCCATGAGCTCGGCGATGCTCTTGCCCTCGCTCATGGTGGCGAAGGACTGCCCGTGGAAGGTGTCGCCCGCATCGAGCAAAAGATCGGGGGCGCTGTTTTGGGCGCTATAGAGAACCGCCAGCCCATCAAAGCCCACAGTGCCGGTGCCCTTGCTTGCGTTGTAGCTGTACTTGTAGCTGCCGTGGATGTCGTTGGTGTGCATGACGGCCACGGAGCCGTCAATGGCGGCGGGCAGGTTCCCCGCGAAAGCGAGGCTTGGGATGCCTGCGAGCGCGCCGGCAAACAACGCGGCGGCTAACGCAAGGCGGGGGAGTCTTTTCATGGCAGTTTCCTTAGTCCTTAGCCAGAATGTCTGGTTGAATATCGGATTATCGACATAATATGCGAAAACCGCCGCAAGGGCGCCTGTCCCTTAGCGGCGGTTTTGACGTTTGCGCAGATAAAACCTGCCAAAATAAACCTGTCCCTTTTTGGCAGGTTTTAGCTCAGCAGCATGCGGTCGTTGGCGAGCTCGCCGCCCGAGACCTCCTCGAACTTCTGCAGCAGGTCGGCCACGGTGAGCGACTTCTTCTCGTCGCCGGCCACGTCG
>JAGZWV010000124.1 GCA_018378775.1 Collinsella sp.
TTCATGAGCACGGTGGAGGGATACTGCGCGCGACCGCCCGGTACGTAGATGCCGGCCGCAGCAAGCGGGGTCACTTTAACGCCGAGCATTGTGCCGTCCGGGCGCGTGGTAAACCAGCTCTGCTCGACCTCGCGCTGGTGGAACTCGCGAATCTGGCGCGCGGCCTTCTCGAGTGCGGCGACAAAGGCCGGATCGAGGCCTTCGAGCGCGTCATCGATCTGCTCCTGTGGCAGGCGGAAGCTCTCCAGCTCAACACCATCAAAACGCCGGCAATAATCGCGCACCGCGGCATCGCCGTTGGCGCGCACGTTGGCTACGATATCGCGGGCAGCGTCGACGATGTTTTGCGGCAGCACGCCCTTGCGGTTGAGCTGGTTGGTGACGAGGCGCTCGCCGGGAGCAAGCTTGATGGTCTTCATATCGGTATCCCCTATCGGTTGAGGTTGCGTTTGAGAAGTCCAGGCGCGCGGCACCCGGGTTGACGAAGAAACGGGCCGTGCAGTCCATGATGCGGCCGGTGATGACCAGGTCGTTGTCGCGCAGCGTGGCGCCTGTGGCGGTAATATCCACGATGCGATCGGTCATGCCGACAATGGGGCCCAGCTCGATGTTACCGTGCAGCGAAACGATGTCGGCGTTCACGCCGCGCTCGGCATACCAGGCACTCGCGATGCGCGGGTACTTGGTTGCCACGCGAAGCGAACCGCGGCGGGCATAGTTGCGCTCGGCCTGACCGGCGCGCCACGCGGGCTCCGCCTCGATAAAGGTGCACAGGCCATAGCCCAGGTCTACCAGCTGCAGCAGGTTGAGGTCCGCCTCGATGAGCGAGTCCCAACCGCAGATGCCGCAATCGGCACCACCGCAGCCCACAAAGGCAGGCGCATCGCTGGGACGCACGATGACAAACTCGATATCGCCGACCGTGCCCTCGCCGGCACGCGTGTCGCGACCGCGCACGATCAGGTGACGACCGGGATCGCGCAGCTCCGAGACATCCAAGCCCGCGGCCTCGAGCACGTCGAGTGTGTCGGCCTTAAGCGAGCCCTTGGGCACGGCAATGCGCAGCGGACCCTCGGCGCCACGGCCCGCGGCGTGATCGCCATCGGAAGCAGCGTCCTCGGCCGAGGTGTGCGCGGCCTCCAGGCGCTCGAGCGAAAAGGCGAAGCCCGCCGCCGGCACCTCGATGCCATCGCCAAATGCACCGGTAAAGATGGAGTCGTAGCGTCCGCCCGAACCCACCGGATCGGGCAGGCCACCGGCATAGGCCTTAAAGACCAGGCCCGTGTAGTAATCAAACGAGTTCATGATGGAGAAGTCGAAGGACAGTACCTGGGCGTCCTCGGGAGCCAGGCCCTCGACCAGGGCACGCAGCTCGCGCGTGAGCGGCGCGACGATACCGGCGGCAACCAGCAACGCGTCAACGCGGTCGAGCACTTCGGGGCCACCGTGTAGACGCGGCAGCTCGCTAATGGCGGCCTTGACGACATCGGACTCGGCGCTTGCCGCCACGCGAGAATCGAGGCCCACGAAGTCATTGGCGTGCACGCAGCACAGGGCCTCGGCAGCCAGCTCGCGATCATCGCACGCCGCGAGCAGCTCCTTAAACGGACGCACGCTACCTGCGATAATGCGCGCATCGGGAAGTGCCAGCTCGCGCACGGCCTCGGCCACCAGCGAGACGATCTCGACGTCGCCCGCAGTGTCGCCCACACCGATGAGCTCAAAGCCCAACTGCGTAAACTGACGCGAGCCACCGGCATTGCGCTGGCACTCGCGAACCACCGGCGCCTCGTAGCGAAGGCGCAGGGGCAGATCGGCCGCACGCATGCGGGTCGAAACCAAGCGCACAATCGGCAATGTGTTGTCGGGACGGACCACCAGCAGGCGACCGTCGTCATCAAAGAGCTTAAACGGCGTATCCGCAATGCGGCCGCCCTCCTCGAGCGAACCCTTGTCCTCGAGCAGCGGCGTCTCGACCGGAAGGTAATGATGCTCCCTAAAGCAGCCCTTCACCGTCAGCGCAATCTCCTCGCGCGCCTGAGCTTCCTCGGGCAATATGTCCCGGAATCCCCACGGTGTGGCCGTCATCTGGTGAGCCTCCTCATGCTGTGTTTCATATAGAACAGAAGACCGGCATAGCTCCGCCGGTCTTCTGGGTACTTTAGCATACTAGAGTGCTTGCGGGGAAAATCCGCCGCAACCGCTCATAGCGTATTCATTTGGAAACATAGGGCGAGCGGTTAGCAGCAGTCTCTTGTCACAACGCAAAAAGGGCGCCCGCGCAAATGCGGACGCCCTTGTGCAGGGTCGAGATATCAACCAGCCAAGATATCGGACCCGTGACCAGCTCTTAGTAGTCGAACTGGTGGTAGTAGCGGCGGTACTTGAGGTTGTGCTTGGTGACCAGCTCGTAATTGCGCGCGAGGCGGTCGGTGGTCAGCACGGACAGCTCGAGCGTGCCGTGGAAGAAGTCGTGCGAGGTGATGTGGCGGATGCGCTTCCACTGCATCTCCTCGAGCAGGCACATGGAGTACAGGATGGTCTCGCCCCACAGCGCCCCCGAGCCGATGAACATGGTGTAGTCGGCCAGCGCGTACTTGCGGGCGAGCTCCTCGGCGCGCGGCTCGAAGCGCTTGCGGATGTCGAGCATGTCCTTCCAGACGTCCTTCGTCTGCTCGATGAACAGGTCGAACTTGGGGAAGCAGCCGCGGCGGTTGAGCAGGCGCAGGCCGAAGCAGTCGGCGAGGTAGTAGCCCTTCTCGCAGCCGCCGGCGCCGTGGTCGGAGGCCATCATGACGCAGTTCTCGGCGCCCACGGCCTGGCCGATCTTGCCCTCGGGGTTGGTCATGGCGAAGACGCGCACGCCCATCTCCCTCATCTTGCCGACGGCCTCGAGCACCTCGGGGGTGGTGCCGGACTCGGAGGCGGTCAGCACGACGGACCTGTCGGTCATGCGCTTGTGGCCCATGACGTTCCACTCGGCGGCGTGGATCAGGTAGACCTCGAGGTCGCGGTCGCCGAACTTGTTCATGAGGTACTCGAGC
>JAGZWV010000125.1 GCA_018378775.1 Collinsella sp.
ATCGGCGCCGCGCAGCGCCTCGGTCACCACGACCGCCGGCTCGTACAGATTATCGAATCCCAGGTTCTGGCTCACGCCCTTGAGCGTGTGCGCTGCCATAAACGCACCTTCGGCGTCTCCTGCCGCCATGGCGGCCTCCAGCTTGTCCATGCTCTCGTCATCCAAAAACTTGAGGGCAAAGCGGGCAAGCATTTCCTCGCCCATCAGCCGAGCGCACGCGTCATCATAATTAGCGCCGATCTTCTCATACGCCTCACGCATGGAAATCATGGATTAAAACTCCTTTGGTCAAACTAAATCGTGGGAAACGCGACAACGTCGGCGGGGCGTGCCAACGTCTCGGCAATACGGTCTTGCACCTCGAGCAGGCAGTCGAGCAACAGCGGGTTAAACTCACCGCACTTACCGTCCAAGATCATCTGGATAGCCTCCTTGTGCGGGATAGCATCCTTGTACACACGCACACTCGTCAGCGCATCGTACACGTCGGCCACCGAAACCACCTGTGCGGCGATGGGAATCTGGTTGCCCTTAAGGCCATCGGGATAGCCCTTGCCGTCCCAGCGCTCGTGATGCCAACGCGCAATCTGGTACGCATATTCCATAAGCGCATTGCCGACGTGATGGCGGCCCAGCTCACGCAGCATGTCGGCGCCGATCGTGGTATGCGTCTTCATAATCTCGAACTCCTCGGGCGTAAGGCGTCCGGGCTTGTTGAGAATCGCATCGTCAATCGACATCTTGCCGATATCGTGCAGCGCCGAAGCCAGGGCGATCGTGGAGCGCTCCTCATTGTCGAGGGAGATCGTGCCGCTACGCTGGACCAGACAGCCAAGCAGCAGCTCGGTCAGCTTCTCGATGTTCGTAACGTGCCTGCCGCTCTCGCCGTTACGAAGTTCCATGACGCCGGCCATGATGTCGATGAGCATGCGACTGTTCTTGACGCGCTCGTTGTACTGCTGGGACAGCAGGTTCGTCAGGCGGCGCTGTTTAGCGTATAGGCGGATGGTGTTGCTCACACGGCGGCGCACGACACGGGAGTCAAACGGGCGGTTGATATAGTCCGAGGCGCCCAGCTCGTACGCGCGCAGAACCATATCATCGGAATCTTCGCTCGAAATCATGATGACAGGCAGATTGTCGATGCCCGATCGGCGCGACAGACCGGCCAGCACCTCAAAGCCGCTTATGCCCGGCATGACAATATCCAGCAGCACGAGCGACAGCTCATCGCCATAGCGGTCGACCATGTCGAGCGCCGCACGACCGTTATCGGCCTCGAGGATGCAATACTCGTCCTTGAGCATCTCGTTGAGAATGGCTCGGTTCATCTCGGAGTCATCGACAATAAGCACCGAAGGTTTTTCGCTTTGGAAGGCCTCGATGGAATCGGCATCGGTCACGACCGTACCGGCTTTTGCCTTAGCGCGGCTCAGTAACTGGACAGCACGGCCAATGCCCTCATCGACCGTCTCGCCATGAATGCGAACGCCACCAACACATGCCGTCAAGCTCACGTACTCATGGCCCGGAATAATCGTGGAACGAACGGCATCGGACACCTGATGCAGGCGACGGGTGAAGTCATCGGAGGGAATATTGGGCATGACGACCACAAACTTGTCGCAGCCATAGCGCACAAGCTCGTCAGTCGAACGAATTCCGCTGCGCATGGCTGTCGCCACAGCACCGAGTGCAAGGTCGCCGGCATGACGACCACACGTATCGTTGAAGACCCTAAAATCATCAAGGTCGATCACCGCCACGCCGGCCTTCATGCGGGCGCTACGGAGCTTTTCCTCGTAATATCGGCGGTTGCGCACGCTCGTCAGCACGTCGGTGTAGACAAGGTCCTCTTCTGCAGCCTCTTGCTCATCGATCGGACGCACCATCAGCAGGACGTGAGGCTCGCCCTCGACCTTCAGAGGGCGCAGGCGAGCGCGGTACTCGGTACCATCATTGAGCAGTTGCTCCGACACCTCATCGGAGTCTGCCAAAGCCTCAAGACTCGACTGGCGCAAACAGGGACACCGATCGCCGGCGAGCAGGCAGTTAGGCTCGCTCTTAATCTGATCGGCCGACAGCAAACGCACCACGGGGTAGGTCTTCGCGACGCGGGCGACCTCGGCGGCAGCCTCCTCGTCGGTTAGATTGACCTCGTGATTATTGAGCATATGGGGCCCTTTCGATAGTTTCGCATGGTAGCGGTGGGTTCCAAATGCTACAAGGGTAACACCTTGTGGTTATTGGCGCATTCGTTAACAATGACGAAACGCCAACAGTCCCCCTCCCCGCAGGTCATCGAGCGTGCTAACGCTCCAAGACATCGTGAACGGCGTTTGCCGCCGTAACGGGGCGATCGCGCAAACCGTTATGCGCGCCCGGGATCGTCACAAGGGGGCAATCGAGATATTCGGCAGCCGCTCGCGTACCAGCCTCGCGGGGTGTACCGACCGAAAGCTCGCCCAAAAACACAGCCGACACCGCCTTTGATTCGCGGGCGCGCTCCCAGTCGGGAGCATATGTCATATTTGTTCCGTATTCATTGGCCATAAAGCAACGACCATTGCGCAGGGCATGCTTGGCTTCCGCTTCGGTCGTCCCAGGAGCCTCGGGGTCCAGGTCGCCGAGGGCTCCCAAGAAAAGCCGAA
>JAGZWV010000126.1 GCA_018378775.1 Collinsella sp.
CATCAGCGCGGCGGCGAGCCGAAGATTTTTGACTATGCGGATGTGCTGCAGTGCGAGATTGCCGAGACCGGAAATCCCGAGGATGTGCCGGAGCTCAGCAAACGCGAACTGGCTCAGCAGATTTTGATTAATCCAGCTCAGGCTACCAAAAACAACGCTGCCAAGCGTAATATGTGCCTTGGTATGGGTGTCATCGTTGCCGTGCAAACCGGCAAGGATGAGATTTCGAAGCTTGAGATTCCGGTGACCGCGGGCGAAGTCAAGCGAGACTCCGGCCTATATCGGTCGTATCGGAACGTTGCGGAGCAGATCAAAGAAGCCTTCGACGCCATGAGGCGTCCGGAGCAATGATTCCTGCAGCATCAAGCGGTTGAGGAGTCTTGCCCATGTCGAGTGAACCATATGCGATTCCGCCCAAAGATCGCGCCTTTGAGGGTATTCTTTGGTATATCAAACATTATGACCTGCAGAGTGGCGACCGGCTGCCCGCCGAGCGTGTGCTCTGTGAAGAGCTGGGCGTGTCGCGCACGGCGTTGCGTGCTGCGATCACGCGCCTTATTTCGTGCGGAACTTTGGAAAGCCGCCGCGGTTCGGGCACCTATGTGTGTCCTCCCAAACCGCTGAACATCTTTCAGGAAACATGGAACTATACGCAGGCGGTGGAGAGGGTTGGCTCAAAGTCGACCGCGCGCCTGGTTTGGTCCAAGGTCGTGTATGCCGATATCGATCTTGCCCAAAAAGCCCAGATCGACCTGAGCATGCCGCTCTTCTGCATTCGGCGCGTGCGTGTGGTCAACGGTTCCCCGGCATCGATCGAGACGGCTTACGTCAATCTGTCTTTGTGCCCCTCGCTTCCCGATCACGATTTTGAGCAGGAAAGCCTCTACGACGTTTTGCTCAAGGAGGGGAATGTCCATGTGACGCACGGCAAGGAGCATATTTCCATCAGCCGTCTGAACGCCGACGAGGCCAAGTTGCTGAATGCTCAGGAGGGCACGCCGGTGTTTTACAAGGCTTCGCACGAGCGCGACGAGACCGATGGCTTTGTCGAGTATTGCAAGTCCGTGATTCTGCCGACCAAGTATCGTTTTGCCGATAACGGCGAGGCAGACGGCGTTGCGACGAAGGTGGGTGTCGAATGGCTGATGCAGTAGAAGACTTGCCGGTTTACAAACAAATTCGCCGCTGCATTGCGGAGCGAATCGAGCGCGGCGACTACCCGACGGGCTCGATGATTCCGTCCGAAAACGAGCTGGCCGAGGAGTTTGGCACGACACGCCTGACAATCCGAAGCGCCATGGACGAGCTGGTCAAAAGTGGCCAGATTCGTCGCGTGCAGGGCAAAGGCGCCTTTGTGGGACACAAGTGGTTTGACGAGCACGAACGCAAGGGCGGCTTCCGCCAGTCGGTTTTGGCATCGGGCGCGACGCCGTCGGTGCGCATCCTGGCGCGCTCCAAACGCTACGCCGGCCCGTATTATGCCGACTTGTTTGGCATCGCCGAGGACGATCTGCTTTACTCGGTGCGCCGCCTCAACTGCATCGATGGTGAGCCCGTATCGATCGAGATGACACTGATTCCGTGCCTGCTGTTTCCGGGCATCGAAGACGTGGACATTTCGGTCTTCAGCCTGTTCGAGACCTACGATATGTTGGGACGCAAGCCAGATCAGTCGGTAGAGAAACTCGATATCGAGGCGCTGGGCGCACGCGATGCGAGTTTGCTCAATCTTGAGCCGGGCGATCTGGCGCTCGTGCTGGAAGGCCTGACCTATGACTCGAGTGGGCAGGCAATCGAGCATGCCAAGTCTTTTACCCGCGGCGACGCCGGCGGATATACCTACAATTATTAGCGTCTAGAGCGTCCCTGCGCATGGCGGGGGCGCTCGTTTTTACGGATATATGTCGCTTGACCGATGAGCGGCAAAAACTGACCGTCTACCGAGAGGGGAGGATGAAATCATAAAATCGGTATTAAAAACGGCTAACCTGTAATCGTTCACTGGTATTAAGAACCTTTGAATTGTTGAGCTTGGGGCCAAGATGTCCACAAGGTTAAGCGGTGCGACGGGGCGGCAAGCCCGTTCATTCCGTGCGACAATTCAAACTGCTCGTGAAAGGAGCGGGAATGAAGGAGACCGAGAAGATCGAGATCATGCACTTCGACCAGGAGGGCTACCTCGAGGACGGCAGGAACGTCTACGAGGCCGGCAAGAAGATGACCGCC
>JAGZWV010000127.1 GCA_018378775.1 Collinsella sp.
CGGCACCGTGGTTACGGTAAGCCTGAACCCTAAACGCGTGCAGGAAATCGAGCGTGCCGGCGGACGCGGCGCTGCCGTGCGGCCCGAGACGGAGCAGCCCACATATCCCCTGCCGGGAGCTTTTGCGCAGCAGCCCATGGCAACGCAGCAGATGCAGCCCCCCGTGGGACAGATGCAGCAGCCCGGAATGCCTCCTACACAAGAACCCCAAGCGGCATCGATGTCGATGCCGCCAAGCATGCCAGAGGCCATGTCGCTGGCGGATCAGGATACAGCAGCAATGCAGCAGGCGACAGGGGCACCGGGTGGCCAGCAAATGGGCTATCAGCCGTACCAACAGGGATATCCATATCAGCAGATGCCGCCACTGGGTTATGGCCAGCAGTTCCCGCAGCAGTACCAGCAGGGATATCAGCAGCCGTACCAGCAGATGCCGCAGCAGCAGTACAACCCCTGGGCCCAGCAGATGCCTCCGCAGCCTTACCAGCAGTGGCCTCAAAGTTTTCAACAGCAAATGCCGCCGATGCAGAGTTCTCAACAACCAGCAGCTCAAATGATGTATCCTAATGCAGCAAATCAGTATGCGCAGCCACAACCGGACGTGTTCGTAAGCGATCGCGGCAACGCCGCGCTGGGCTATCTGGCGCAAAATCAAGCGTGCGGTGCAACCGATCTGGCGAGGGCGTTTGGAAACTCGGCCCCCACTTGGTCACGCACGCTCAATGACTTGGCGCAGGCCGGCTTGGTCATCAAGCATGGCCAGAAATACCATCTGACCGAACTCGGCGCCGCTCGCGTGCGAGCTCAGAGCTAAAGAACGGGAGAGACAGTGGACGAGGAAGCAAGCATCATCCTGGGGGATGCTATCGCCTTTTGCCAGCGCGACGGCCAAGATGCACGCCTCATCAACATGCTGGGGCAATCGCGCGCCATAAGCCTGACCGAAGATACGCTCACGATCGAGGCCCCCTCGCGCTTTGCCATCGCCCAGCTCAAAAAGCATCAGCCGACTATTGAGGCTTATCTGGAAGAAATCGCCTTTGCACCGATTGCGCTCGACATCGTGGCGCCGCAAGGCGCCGCAACGGAATCCGCTGCCGCGACGGCGCCCGCCACGGCTCCCGCTGCTTCCCCGACGGTACCAGCCTCCGCAAGCGACGTGCCGACAATCGAGCACCAGCACAGCGATGTTTCCCGTGAAACCATGGCGCCGTTGCCGACCGCGGTAGCGACGTCAACGAACGCACCCGTCACGCACATGCCCATCGCTCACGACGCAGCGGCGGGCGCGGATTCGGGCATTGCAATCAAGAACACGCTCTCGGCCGACGATTTTCGTCGCATGATGAACCAGATGAAGGGCGGAGCGCCGACTAAATCCACGCAAGCTGCGACCCCCGCTTCACCCATGCCAGCACCGACCGTGCCGGCCGAGCAGAATACGGATGGAGCCCCGCTCGCCGCGAACTCAAAATTTACCTTTGAGAACTTTGTCTACGGCCCCGAGAACAGCCATGCCTATCGCTCGGCACTCAAGTTTGCCGCCCTCGCGGACGAGCGCGGCACATGCACATCACTGTTTATCTACGGCAAATCGGGCCTGGGCAAGACGCACCTGCTGCTTGCCATCAAAAACGAGCTCGCCGAGAAGTCGCCCGAGATCAAGGTCAAGTATGCCAACTCCCAGGCATGCTGGACGACCTGATGACCGAGTTCGACCGCCAAAAGAAGAGCAACGCCCCCATCATGCAGGCGTACCACGGCGTGGACGTGCTCATCATCGATGACATCCAAAACATCATCGGCAAGCGCGCAAGCGTGGACTACTTTTTCCAGCTCATGGACGAGTTCATCCGCAACAACAAGAAGGTCGTCATCGCGGCAGACCGCGCCCCCAAGGACCTGAGCATGGACGAGCGTCTGACCAGCCGCTTCAACGCCGGAATGCTCTGCCTGGTCGCAGAGCCCAGCTACGAGATGAAATACAAGATCTTGCAGCGCTATTACGAGAACACTATCGTCGCCGCTCCCGAGGCAGGCGACGACTCGCTGCTGGCGGCCTATGGGGGCGACGGCGGGCACCTGACCGACGAGCACTTTAAACACATGGCCGAGGTCTCGGGCACCAACATCCGCGAACTCGAGAGCTTTTGCGAGCGCTGCGC
>JAGZWV010000022.1 GCA_018378775.1 Collinsella sp.
CACCCGATTCGTGGGCCAATCCCTCGAGTTTGGCCTTGAGGTCATCACTGACCCGGATAGAGATGGTTGCCATTGTCTACCTCCTTAATGGTGTCCTACAGTCATGTATTACTGTATTACACTTACACGGTGACGTCAAATAGTCGGAGCCTGCCGGTTTGTGACCGGCCTGGAGAATGCTCGCAGCGGCAATCGTTGCGGGCATTTATCTTGCCCGCACGGGATGCGGGAGGTTCAGACGTGGAGTCCTCCAATCTCCCGGGGCCGGCTGATTCGGCCCTCAGGGCATCGGATTCCCACATTCATCCGTACATGTACGGATGAATGTGGGAGGTGTTCGGATGAAGTTGATATACAAGGGGCTTCGGAGACAGTTGGGGGAAGTGCCCTGTCTGGTTAAAGTGGCTAATCAACGAAAAGGCCGATGAATGCTTCAACGAAGAGACCCATCAGAACGAAGGGCAGCAGGACTAGACAAAGGGGCGCGGTCAGCAGCGTGGTCATGCCCAATGGCAGCGCTTGTTGCGGCTGCTCGCGCGTTATGCCAGGATCTCGTGCACGCGCTTCTGCACCGTCGAGTAAAGGCTACGAACGAGGTGGGGCACGCTATGGCTGTCATATATTTGGTAACTAAAACTGTCCGTTCAATAGCAGGGGCGCGCCGGCGTTAGCCGGTGCACCCCTGCTTTGGGAAACATGAAACCCGCTTTTAATCGGTTGCCCGCTTAGCTCAAAGCAAGAACAACCGCCACGACAATGCATGCGATACCGAGCAGCGGCGTGCGGCACCCAGAAGCGCTGCTCCCAGCAGGTGTAGCGAAGGCCAAGGCGCCCCTTATCGCACGGTCAACCCAAAACAGGACAGGGGTCCAGAAATTCTGGACCCCTGTCCTGCAGTAACCCGAAATGAACGGCCTGCATCTTTCTAGGTTTTGTCATTCGACGGAACTACCGAAACACCAGATCAAGAGACGACCTCACATCAAACGTTTCGGCAATGCCGGTACTGGACGCAAGGGTACCGTTATAGAAAAACTCGCTTGCACCCTCCCGGTAAAGGTTCCGATACTCCGCCATCGCCTCAAACCCAAATTTCTCAAGCAGGGGAGATAGGGACGGCATTACCTCCTGGGGAACCGTTATAAGAGGCCTCTCATCATCAAGGAGCTCGATGGAGGCCGCGATCAGCGCAGTCCCTACTCCCCGTCCGCGGTGGTTGGCGTCCACGCGCAGCGAGCAAATCTTCTTTTCCGCGCCGTCATCTTTGACGATACAGATGCCGGCCATTCTGTCTCCCGAGATGGCCTTCAGCACCCATCTGGAGGATCCGATGCCCGGGAGGACCTTCGCACGATACCATCCATCAAACCCCGGATAATACCGCTTGAAGCTGCCGCGGCAAATTGCGTGCAGCCGCCCTACCTCGGTTTTGTTCTCGACGGAAACGATTTTCAGTCTTTCCATGACGACCCCTCCTCTCTCTTCAGATATAGAATACCATTGCGTCAGGGCCGAAAACGTCGGCCATGCGGTTTCCGAACTCTGAACACACCGAACACAACGAGGAGAACGGCGCACGCCGCGAGGCTGGCGCCAGAAGCTCCGATTGCCCCAAGCCAAGTCAAATCGCAGAGCACGGTCGCAAGTACGTTGGTAAACACGGAAAACGCAGTCAGGAAGAGTAAATACAGGGCGATCGTACCCCAATTGCACACCGAATAGCTCAGCTTGAGGTACATCTTGTAACCGTCCCCTGGCCTGTTGATCTTTTTCTTCCAATGCCATGCCACCACGTCAGAGGCTGAGAGCCCCTCTGGCAGGTAGCCTCCCCACACGCTATCCCCTTCCAGCAGACGTTTTTCATGAAGGTCCTCGAAGGACTCAACGGCAACGCTCGTCCGCGCCATGAGGAGGGTGTGCACGGTGACGGATTTAAGAGGATAGGCGTCCGGGTCCACGCCGTCGACCTTCTCCCTCATCTCATCGCTCAGCGTCCGGTAGTCGTTGATCCTGAGATCGATCGCCTCCTCCCGGCTGAACGCACTGGTAAACAACCTGTCACGAGAGTCGTTCCGTTTGGCCAAACCGCTATTTTGATCGATGTATAAGCGAAATCTCACGTAAACCCTGCGGGACTCGCCGCCAACCTCTCTCGCAATATGGGGGAAATCTATATTGATGACGGTTGCCGCGCCGCCGTCGCACTCTTCGAACTTCAGCACGTCGCACGACAAAAGGAGAAACGGACCCCTGCTTTCATCGTTCGCAAGATTCACCTCGACATAGCGTGAGGTAAAATCGACTTCGGAAACGCGGCACCGATCGTTGAATATCGCGCCCAGGGTCTCTTTGTTCAGCTTCGGCATCAAATCAGAAAAGCAGCTCTTATCTATTTTGAAGGGGCAGTAAAGGGATATTCCCTTGATAGAATCGAGAATCGAAACGTCTCCCTTCAGGTCTTCGGATTTCTCGTCGCCTTGAGCGGTATCGCCCGCTTTCCCGTCGTCCTGACCATCGGAGCAGGCGGGCGATAGCATCAGGCCGAAATCGAATGCCGTTGTACTCGATTTCCCGTGCTCCAGGCTATCCGCAATCCAGAGATTTATGTTGACCATCGCCTCGATACCCTGGCCGTCGACGCGATCTTTTCCGCCGCCCTCGTTAGGTCGGCACCAAAAAGCGAAGCTATTCATCTTCCTCACTCAGATAGCAAAACGACTGCGGCGGCCTAACGAGACCCACCTTTTCTATTGGAAATGGATGGTCATACGCAACCGGATGGGATAACAGCAACGCGCCGGCCATCTCCATGCCGTAGAAATAACTCTCGAACTCGAATTTGGAAATCCCTCCGAACGAAGACGTCTGCCGCCAGAGCTCCCCCTTTTCCAAAAAGGGCATGGACTCCACCCCCGCCTCGCCGATGATCCTCGAAACGGGAGATGTTGCGTAGATGACGATACCCGATATCGGTTTTGTCGGCAGCCTTCTCCTGTACTCGCATTTCTTCTCTCCCGACAGAATGAGTCGCGCGAATCTCGGATGTATGGAAACTAAGGCTTTCACTGCGGCACCCTCCCTCTATCGACTCAATTATAAAGAGTCGGATCGACGCACGCCGTTCCACAGCCCTTCCTTTAACGAAGGAAAACCGAACACGACGAATCTTCCCATTACAGTCAGAAATGAGCTATTCGATATCTCGTTGATGCATTTCCCCGGTGTCGGATACGATGCAAGCAAGCCCGTCTGGGCCGCCGATCGGGCGTCCCCCCACATTGTAAAATGCGTTCGCTAGAATCGGCTCATTTACCCGTAGAGAGGGCTAGCGCCCATGGTCGACCACGCCGACGTAGCTTGCAATCTCCCCAAGCGCGCACATGAGCTCATCGAAGAAGCCGACCACATCGAATCCAGCTGTAATGCCAGCCTCATTCGATGGGAGTCACGTGCATGAAGACGATGCGGAACAAGCCGTCGTCCCAAACCACGTAGTTGCTGTACGTCTTGCTGCCGTAGTATTTGATTCCGTCGATGCCGGCATGACGGCAGCATTGGGCGACGAAGTTCGGCACGAGGTACTCCGGCGGGATGACCTGGTCGGTGTTGGTGAATGGGAACCGAAGGTACTTCAGGAAGTAGTTTGTCCCGCGGCCCACGCCGGAAAGGTCGATGAGGCGGACGTCGCGCCTGCCCTCTATCTCGGCGACCTGGGCCTCGTCCCCCGAACCGTGCTTCCCAATCTCCTGCATCGCGCCGTGCTCTGTGTCGGAGAAGTAGTAGTAAGCCTTCTGCGGGCCGTTAAACCTTCCCGCTTTCACAAGTAGGCGGGGCGCTTTGACCATGTCGTCCTTAAGGTACGAGGCCGTCCCTGCGGGTTTCAGCCGAGCGTGGTAATAGACCGGCCTGTCGAACGAAATCGCATCCCTCCAGTCCCGAACCGTCTCCCAGATAAGCCTACCGGCCTTGCAATCCCTTGCGAAGGCGGGGTCATCCGAGCAAAGCTGCTGAAGCTTCATCATGTCAACCTCGGTCAGCCCCTCAAGGAAGGACAGGGACGAGGTCAGGACGTTGAACGAGCGAACGCTCGCGGACACCACGCCGGAATCATCGCCGACGCAATTGCAGGGCCCGGGGTCCGTCTCGGCGTCCGCCGCAAGCAGCCTCTTTCCCCTGATGTCGACCGAGACATCCTCGCTAACGGAGAGCCGCTCGAGCGAGACCTTGCTGAGGTTCTTCACGAAGGTCTTGGTACCACGCGGTATCGAGCCGCCGTAGCCGAAATCTCCGAGGGAATCGACAAGCCCGCCGACATTGCCAAGGAGGGCGATGTCGGGACCCCTGACGGTCAGCCCAGAAAGGCTGCTGGCAAGGCTCTCGTAGACGCCGAAGTAGTCTTTAGACGCAAAGCGGTCCGCCATGTCCCGAATGGCGGGGGTCTGGAGCGAGGCCGTACATGCCGCAAGAAGTTCTTGCTGGGCGGAAACAACCTTCATGACCTCGGAAGCTCGATAGGAAGAGAGCCAGCCGCTGGAGTTGATGGAATCGAGGACCGCACGAATGGAGTCGAGGCGGACGCCCGCCGTAATGGACTTGATGCTGTCAACAAAAGTCACGAGGGCCGGCGCCATACTAGCGCAAACCGCCTCGGACGTCTTATGCATCATCTCGGTATATGCGACGGACTCGCTCAGGGCCTTCGCCATGCTGAGCCGCATCGCCTCCGACTCGCGCAGTGCCTCTGAGAGGTCCGTGCGGGCGGATGCAGAATCCTCGCCAGCCCTCATCTCATCTACCGTAGCAATCGACTTCCCTCACCAAATGGCCCGACCTGTCTTCTATCCGAATCGCCATGGCCGCAGCCTGCGTCAGCGGCGACCCGCGACTCGTTTCCCGATTATACCAGCTGCAACCGAGAAGAGCTTTCCCAGGCTCCTGCGCAGGGCAAAACGAGCACGAAGAAGAGGGCGACTTGGATACCAAGAACGGTCGCGCCTCCTCGATCTTATGGAAGAGAGGCTGCCTCGCGAGGAATGGCGAGCCATGGGCTTCGGAGACGGCCGGGAGAGGCGCCCGCTCTGGTCTAAGTGGTTAGTCAACGAAAAGGTCGATGAAAGCTTCAACGAAGAGAGCCGGCAAAAAGAAGGTCGGCAGGACCAGACAAAGGGGCCCGGCCAACAGCGTTGCCACGCCCCATGTCAGCTCTTGTTGCAGCCGCTCGCGCGTCATGCCAGGATCTCGTTCGCGCGCTTCTACACCGTTGAGCCTCACCATGCAGCCGAGACGGACAGAAGACCGTGGGCACGGCGAAGAAGACGCGACTGGCTCATCCTTCAATCAATCCAATATATGAAATCAGATGCAGCCCACTCCAAAGACAACTTCGAAGTTCTTGATTTAGCTACAGCTTTACTGTCACTTACAGCGCCTAAATCAGCATCAGCCCCTACCCGTTGCCTTGTTAATTTTCCTATACATCTTGGAAACATGGCCACTAATGGGATCATTCGGAAACGCCTTCTGAGCTCTTGCAACATATGAAAGATAGTTTCCATGGTGGCTTGGGTCCGAAGTGCCTCGCTTGTCACTCGATCTGTTCCCCTTCGGAGAGTAATGCTCGTACAATGCGCTTACGCGCTTTTTACTCGGATGCTTGTCCGGATTATCGGCCAGCCTGCCGATTGATTTAGCAGCACGATAAAACCTGCTGCAAAACCTGCCGACCGTAGATTGGCGAATTCGGACATCTTTACCGTCAAAATCAAATCCCAAAAACGAAACATGATTTCCAGCATGATGCGCGGTTCGCACAACTTCCATTTCTCCTGCGAGCAATGCACCAAGTGAAAGTTGCTCGACCCTCCCATCGTTTACACGGTGGATTTTGGTCTTTTCATCTTGTAGTTCAACTGCAGGAACTCCCTGTGCCAAAGCAAGTGCATTGCTTGCTGTTTTGAGATCCTTGGCTCGGACGATAATGATGAAGTCATCGCAATATCGTATATACCTGCCATTCACGCTGGCAACACACGCGTTAATCTGGGCATCGATATCAAACATATACATGTTCGCCAAGACGCCACTTGTTGCCAGCCCTTGGGGGATGCCCCTCGCATCATGACTTCTTTTCCAAGGCACAACAATCGAAGAACCCTTGTAAGCCGAAAACTCCGCAGGTGTCAAGATGCGCGGTAGCCTGTTAAGACTCCTTAACGCCTTGGATCGAACTTTGGACGCAGAATCGCCAAACGTGAACGGGTCGTCTGGCTGAAGATCAATCCAGCCAAGCCCATTCCTTCTCGCTAAATCGTCAACAGGCCAATAACAGTAATGCAATATGTTTTTCAGGACTTGGTAATGGTCCGGTGGAAGCACGCCCTCGTTAAAGAATCCTCTAACGGCCTTGCGTAAGTAACTATGGTCAAGGTTATCGAAAAAGTGGGTGAAGTCTCCCGTGATAACTAGCGAATCCCCCTGCCCGCGAATGGCATCGATTGCATCTGCAGCAACAGAGCAATTAGTGAGGTGAAATCCGCTTCGATAAGCCGTAGCAACACTGCCGATACCAGTTTCTAAGGCACGACGGTCATATAACTTGCCCCATTGCAGCGCATAATACTGAAAAATCCTATGATCCAAGTGAGATGCATATGCGATATCTCTCGTCTTCAGGATCTTCTTACCGTCCCTGAATCTCACATGGCAAAGCGTATTCGCAATCAAGGGAAGAAATGCGTGACGCTGAATAAAATCTACGTCACAAACCCTCGCCTCGACATCCTTGAATGCGACACGGTAATCGAAATGCGCGTAGCTCTTCTTTATCGCATACCCTGGAATACGAGGCGGGTCGAAATCGTCCACGGGCTCACCGCCTTTAATCAACCTGCTCGGTATATAGGAAGCGGCTCACCCAAACCGAGCAGGCTAACATAAGGTGAAGCGAGTTCACCAACGCAATGCGGCCGCCCATTCCAATGCTTGCCTATGGCATACTAGATGGAGATGCGGAGATAACCGATATGATTATCAGCGCCCTTGCCCAGCTATGCGCAGGCAACGTCGGCATCAATAGTGCGAACGTCGGAATTTCGTCGTTTGCGCTATTGACGGCGATAACGCACCTTTACGCCAAATGCGTAAAGCAATTTTATTGTACCGGAATGCTATCTTGAATCACGCGATCGCATCAGATCAGAAATATAGCCTACCTGAAAGAGAGTTATCGAAACTTACATTGGCATCAGATGCTTGAGGCCTTAGTGTCAATAAATACAGAGCAGCTGCCCACAGCCTAGCGGCGACATCCCGGTCTCGGACGGTCTAACGCTGCCCGAGACCTTCCTCTTATCAAAGCGCCACCGTAAGACGCATGGCTATATCATAAAATGGCACGTATAAACCTCCGTTGATCGAAAGAAAGTCGAGCATATGTCAAGAGTTGACGAAGTTAGAGCAGAGCTGGGCGAGGACAACGTCAACGAGCTTATGGACGCCTACTACACCTCTGGCCTCTCACTGAATGATCTGAGGGAGCTCTATGACCTCCCGAAGAGCTTCACAGACAAGAAGATCGTTGAGCTGTTCCCTATGATTGAGCTGGACGATGGCTGCCCCCTTTGCGGCGGTGCGCTCTTTGCGCCTAGAATCAGCAGGGGCATCAAGGACGTCTCGGCGGACTCGTACTATAAGGATCAGGTCTTCTGCCCAAATTGCGGTAAAACTAGACAGCAAGCAATGCGAGAGCTCGAAGAGTTTGAGCGGAAGTACAGGCTGCGTCGTGCATTCTCAATTGAGCCGAAAGAGTTCGAATGGGCCAAGCGCAATCCTGATAGCCTCACGAGCACAGTATTCGAGGTCCTGATCGAAGTAAGAGGCGGGGGTGGCAATACCTACCTTGGGCCCATCGCAGACCAACCGCTCTTGTTTGGCTTCATCGACGTCTGTAAGGCGCTCAGGGGCGAGGGGTACATTCAACCAACCGCAGCATTCGACAAATGGTTGAGCGGGTTTGAGGAAGAGGAAGACGGCTTCAGCTTCTATTGGTACAAGGTGCCCTTTGCAATCAAGTTGAAAGGCTACACTGCCCACGAGAGAAACCCCATCATCGTCGTAGGTGATCGCGAATACGTCGCGCTTGGTCAGGGTGAGCGCGAGTACTGGCTGCGAACCGCAAAAGGTCTCGTTCTAGCCTACCTCGATGTCCAGCTTGACGATGCGTGCTACGAGTATGAGGGACCGAAGCGCGAAGAGTTTGAAACTCTGCTCGACACCATGCTCCTAGAATACTCGCCCGCACAGATCACCTCGCTCATCTGGAACGCGATGGCGACTGCCGAAAAGCACGCAGAGGAGGGTCCTGCCTACAAAAGAACAGGCAATTGGGCAATGGGTGTCGTCCTCAACCGTGCTAAGAAGGCTCTCTCCGAGCATTGGGATTTGCATCCGAACTTCCCCTCAAGGACGGTTGAGGACACCGAGTTCGAGTGGAACTTCTTCGACGTCCATGTACCCATAGGCGAAACTTGGATGTACAGGAGCGTCCCCGAGGTCACGGGCGGCTGCATAGAAATCAAACATGCAAAGATGCCGAAAGGTGCCGATGCCGCAACAGCGGCCATGATAGCGAAAGCCCGAGAGATCGCTTGGAGAATCGGAACGGGCGAACCCGATTACCTCTCGTACGACGAGACCGACCGGTTCATCAAGCGGTACGAATAACGAAAAAAGAACGACGGTATGAAGTGACTAGCGCACAGCAATTCGCGTGCCACGAACAAGTACTTGATGAAAGCGGCTACCTCCAACGCTCCCGTTAAAAAGGAACAACCCCTGAAAAGACCCTAGGGGACAAGAATCAAGCATGGCTTCAGCAGCCTGGGGTGCCACTGTCCCGCGCCTCAAACAAGTAAATTTGCCGGAGAGAGCCCTCCGACTTCTTCGGGTTGATATTGCTCGCATAAACGTCGGCAAGCCGCGTATACTAACAATATCCGACCCCCTCCTGAGCGCCGTCGCGGTGCCCGCGCTTGACCTGGCCAAGCACCTCGGGGTCGAAGTCGTGGCGGTCGCGCGGCGGATATCCCACGCGGGGCAGCGCATGCACAGGCAGCGAAGCCGAATCCCGCGTTGAACATCTCTTCAATCTTTGGCACGGATAGATACGGGAGAAGTCTCAAGCATCCTCTACGATTTCTCCGAGACGCTTCTGATATCGGCTTCGTTGATATCAGAATGTGCCGAGATGAACCTCCTCTGATGAACCCCAATGCGGCGGTTTCCATTACTTGCTGGTGGCTGGCATGGCTGCGACACGAAATGATTCGATGGCCTCCTCTATTGCATTGGGGTTCATCACCTTGAGCTCGCCGCTGGCGCGCATCTCGCTGATCTCTTCCGAAAGATCATCAATAGCGTAATCCAGGGAATTCGATATTCGAATCGATATCTCTCGGTAAAGCGAGGAAAGGCGCTCCGTTCCTTTATTTTCTTGCGAGTAGAATCGACATCTTCCATTCCACCTTGGCAACCTGCCGTTTTCATTTGAATCCGGCAGGAGGAAGAAGCGCTCTTTTACGATGCCATTCTCGAGGCGAATGTAGCAGGTCGCTGAATTTTCGAAAGCTCTGTTATGGACGATCTCGTTTCTCAGTTCTTCTAAGTACACGGCTTCGGGAAAGTCGTTGCATATATGGCCTTCGTCACCAGAGTGCGGACTCTTTGACCTGAATTTGGAATATAGGGCCGACTTGTCTGATCGGATTTTCTTGAAGGATTCGAATCGATTGGGAATCCGGTCCAGCTCAAATAGCAGATGGCTGAGAATATCCAATGAAGAATACACCCTAATTATGAACGACTCCACTTCTCTCATCATTGAATGAGACTTTGGAGAGGATACCTTGAATACTCCGTTCGAGATGTCTCCAATGGGCTCGATTTCCCCTAGTGCGCAGAATGCCATCCTCAGTGAGCCCACGGCCTGATCGTACGTTTCGCCAAAGCTATCGGTTAAATACCTTAGATCATCTAGATAGATGAGCCTTCGCGCCTCCTCGAATGAGAAACGTTTGACGTAATCAGCGAACGAATTCCTATCGAAAGTCATTTCGGGACTGAAGCCGCCCTCTGATATTGCAATCGGACAGAAGCGGATGATGGAATAGTAAATCGACTGATTTCCGAACAATCTTTCGATGATGAGATTGTCGAGGTCGATCAATCTCGAATGGATTTGCTCCTGAATGCTGTCATAGGAATCGTATAAAAGATCTTGCGACGGCAAGCTGTACACATAGAAGCCATCAGGTTCATCGTCCAGAGTCCCTTTTGATACTGTTCCTTGTTCAGAATAGTAAGTAATTAATGATCTATCAATCGTATTAGAGAGGTTGCTGGCGTTCAATTCCATGACTTATTCTCCTCTTGTGAATATGCGATTGCTGGGAGAAAGATAGTGTAATGAGTATCTGCTGCGTCCCCGGTATCCGTTTTGGTTGTCAAACAAACACGTGATTTATTTATGGCTTCCAAACGCTTAGCGTGTCTGGAAGCTCATTTATTTTATTGTCAGCAACCACGAAGCCAACGCTGAACCTCGCCCTAGTAATTGCAACATAGAGCTTGGAGCGCGTCTGCGGCTTCAGATCCGTTGAAGCGTCTTGCAACCAAGAGGCCATATCGGCAACTGGATAAATCAGAACATGGTCATATGTTCGGCCTTTTGCTTTGCCGAAGTTGCAGACCAATGAAGCGTTCGCGGTCTGAGTGGCGACGCTATGTCTCAAAATCACTGGATCCAAAAACTCGCAATACTTTTGTGCAAGTGACTTTGGAATAGCCCAAACTCCATTATGGGTTTCATTTGAAGCGGCACACAAAGATTCGGTTGGTGGGAACTCCGGATAGACCATGTTTGCGAATTCGATGACGCTCTTAGAGCAACGATGCGTTCCGTTGAGAGTCGCGCGATCTATCTCGCAGAGCGACGTAAGCTTCTTTTTCTCGATATATTGCTCGAGGCTCAGACCCTTGTTCTTGTTTCCAGCATTGGTGCGATAGGTTGACTGCCTCTCATCGCCGCACATGACTACGGGCATGCCAGAGGATAGAAGCGCGGCGATAAAGTCATAGTCGTATCCGGCCATATCTTGTATTTCATCGATGAGCACAACGTCGAACAGCTCCTTGATCCTTTCGATAACCGCTCCGAAACTGCATTCATTGCATTTCAGCGCAAGCGCTGGAAGTTTGGCCGCATAAATCTCTTTCGATTTATTACAGTAATAACGAAGGGTTCCTTTCTTATAGAAATTCCTTCCTTCAGGATTCAGGTCAACCCCGCTGAATTTCTCTTTACCGAAGCCCGCAGCGCCTTGGAAAGGACGCACTCCGTGCTCAAGAAGGAAGGTGAACCACGGGAGTACAGTGATGTTGGAAGGGATGCAGCCATACTTCTGATAAATCATCTCCTTCGCCACCGCCGAATTTTCATCCGTAAAGGTGGTGTAAAGGATTTTTTGATCGGCATCCGAAAGACTATTGATTAAGAATGTGGTTTTTCCTGAGCCGGCAGCAGCTAAATAGATCTTAGATTTCATCTAATTCGCCTCGCACCCAAGCAATGGTTTGCATTATGTATTCCGGATACGACAAGGTTTCCACCGAATCAAATATCTTGAGCGCGACCTCTGTCTTGTTTTCCTCCATATACTTGAGTGCGGAATCTCGATCCTTGAACTCTTTGCCCAAGATTTTCGACAGCATTTCAGCGCCAATCGATTCGTACATCTCTGCTTCAAGCGTGTTGTAGTTGATTCCCTCCATGCTGCCCTTTTCAAGAAGCCTATTTGCGTACGAGACGACTTGCAGTTCATCTTCTTGAGCTAGGGTTACATACTTGTAGCCTTGATACTTCTTTTCCAGTGCCCCAATGTTTCCATCGTTGTCGGTCATGGCGATAACCCTCTTATTGATCACCTCTGCAACTTCAAGGAATCGAAGGAAGCTTGTTCCGACGGAAATGACATCGACACCATCCTGAATTGGATGTTTTCCATCGGAGGCATCCATATATGCGCGCTGGACAACGAGCTCGTCAGCATCTCCCTCGACGAGAATAGCGGTATCGCACAGAAGAACCCTCAATGTCTTGTATCCAGGGGCCTTCATGAAGAACCTAGAGGTATCCTCGCTCAGGTCTCTCATCGAGGCAGAATTACCTCCGTTGAGAAGGATCAAGTTCCTAAGCTCGAGCTTGTTTGCAACGAAGCTGCTATGTGTCGTGATGATTAGCTGAACCCCCTCACATCGGCTCTTCACGCCCTCAAGGAACATATTCAACCTAGTATGTGAAAGATGGTTCTCGGGCTCTTCAAGCAATACCACGTTGCCGCCACGCTTTTCGCTCTTTGCCAAAGCGAGCTCTGTGCTGACGATGCTTTTGGTTCCATCTCCTACGTTGGAGAATGGAATATCCTCAAGTTTGGTGATGACTCCATTTTCCCAGGAGTTTACTGTGCCCGCTTCGAACCCAAACGTTACAGCCTTATTCGTGAGACTCTTTGCTCTTTCGGAAATCTTCTCATTTATACTTTTGACGGTTTGGTCGGCGGAAAAGCCAGTGCGCATTCTTCTATGCACTTGCGATATGGCTATCTGATCGGATCTTTCCAGCACGTCTCTTGCAATTCTTGTCACCATCGCTTTCGAACCAGGCCAAGCAAGAGAATTGCCAGCGCCAACTAGTGCCGACTTGAACTTGATGCCAGCAGGGCGGATGCTCTTTCTGGCAAATGTCGTCCATGAGCATGCGTAGTATTCGATAGGTAAACCATGGTGTGATTTCGCGGCAACAAAGTCTTGGTACTCATCGGAAAAAGACTCTGCGTCTATGGCGATATCTAGCTTGATTCCAGATTCAGCGACACCGCGACTATTAAAGTCGCCCTTATAAAGGCAACTGTGTCCTCTTCGCCGGAAAATACCACCTCGATAACAATGCTCGGAGGATTGCAAGGCTTTCCGTTCTTCAGCAGGCAAAGATACTCGTCAACGATATCCTTGTTAAAGAGATCCTCGGAAATGCTCCTCATCAGCGGAGCTCCTCGATATTGACCATCGATTACTGCTGTTACCGCCTCAAGCAGCGTCGACTTTCCAGAATCATTATCTCCAACGACAATGTTTATTCCTTCGGAAAACGAGATGCTCGCCTCGCGAAATCTCTTAAATCCAAATACCCTGAGCTCTTTTATATGCACGGTTCCACCAACTCTCGCAGCTCAATTCGTTATTCTTTCTATTATCCGCCAAGAAAAAGCGTCACATAGGGATCGCATGTTGGTGTAAAGGGTCGCTTCCCCGGCCGTAGAAAGCACGATGCGGCTATCGCCTGGAATTCTAATTGCTGAAGTCAGGATTCGTGGAAAGGCAATAACCGCATATGAACAAGATGCACGAGATCGCGGGCGGCGGTGCCCTGATGCCGAGATTCGACGACGGCATGGTGAACATGGCCGAGCTCATAAGGGTGATGGCCGAGTCGCTCGTCAACAAGATCATGGACACCCAGGCCGACGAGGCATGCGAGGCCGGCAACCGGCCCCCTACATCTGGCTCGATGCTACCTGCATCAAGAGCCGCAGCGAGGGCCGGGCGCAGTCGACCGCGCCCGCCACGGTCACATAGCAGGTCCAAAGAAACGTCCGCATCTTCATCACGTCCTCCTGCTATTTCGCCTCCAATGCGCAAGGAGCCTACCAGCTTCTTCAGCAGAGACCTCGTTCCCACCATCATCGTCTCTATTCGCAACGCAGAAAGCTGCCGCAACCAGCTGGTAGTCTTCCGGCAACTCGAAAAAGCTGCCGTCTGCGCGCGCCTCAGTAAGAAGACCGTCGATCTTTGCGAGCTCGACCACCCTTGCGACACCAGCCTTATCGAATGAGAAGCTCGTTACTTCGCCGCTGTCAAGCGAGGTGTAGCGCCCCGACCCGAACGAGAGAAAAGACGCGCACCCCGCCCCGTCAACGTTGGCAACCCTTTTCGCATAAGCCATGAATTCATTGGGTTTACGCTCTTTGAGCAAGATCAACGCATAATGACACTCATCGTCTAGGAACAGGTTCCTCGTGGCGGCGTCCTCGATCACCTTGGCGCAAACGGCATCGGAAAGCTCGAAAATGTCGCCTTCGGGCAAAAGCGTCTTGCAGTCACCGTCTCCCCTGTCATTCAGGCTGTTCAGCTGCGATATCAAGAAAGGCGTGAGCGGACAGATCACTCTCCCCTGGCTCTCGTCCACCGACGCTCGCAGAATCTCGCCAGACTTAGCAGGCCCCAACTGTTTGAACAGCAACTCGATGAGTCTGAGGAGTTCCAGGTCGGCACTCGTCGAGGCCAAAGGGGCATAGTGCTTTTCCTTGCTCAGACCCAAGGCCAAAAGGCACGCTTTGGCGACGACTTCGGCACGTCCTTCCTCCAACGTCGATACGCGGGCCCTCATGGCCGACACAAAGTCAATCATGCTACCCGCTTCGGCGTGCCTGCGCAGGTCTTCGAGCAGCACTCCGCCCTCGCTCACATTCAACGCATCCTGTACCTCGTGAACATCGATTCCGTCCGGCATGTTCGAATGGAAGTATAGATCGAAGGAATCGGCCCGCCAGATAGCGTTCAAGGTCTCCCTCGAGTAAGAGACGCAATGACTCATGCCAGTTATATTTGCCACCCGCGGGAAAAGCCTGCAGACGGCCTCGACCGCCCACTTGGCCTCAGAGCTCGGGACTATCCCAGAAAACAGCTTCTCCAAATTGGCGAGGCTGTCTTTCGGATCCATGTTATTCATATACAACGAAGATCCGATCGTGCCGCAAAGGAGGTCCTTGTGCACGCGAATCCAATCAACGAGCTTTGGCACCTTGAGCTCCAGCACCGCCAAGGCGACGACGTCCTCGAAGCAGCAGAATCGCGGCAGGATGCTTAACTTCGCCTTTAACGCGTTCGAGAAGCGCCGAACCTCCCTTATGGTGAAGAACCGATTGTTCAGAAACGTCAGGCAGACGCCGTTCCACCTCTTGTCGTCAAGATCCTCCCGCCTGTAGGCAAACGCCTCAAAAATCGCGTTAATGTCCTTGAGAAGCATCCGCTCCAAATCGCCCGATGAAATGGACGGCAGGCGCACAGGGACCTGGACTACCTTCTCCAGGTATTCAGCGCCATCGCACTTCTGGACCTCACTTAAAGCCCGCGTAACCACCTCCTCATCGAAAGAAAGAAGGTAGTTTATCTTGGGAAGCTTCGCCAGAGAGGCGACGAGCTGAAACACCATACGCACCTGGTCGTTCGGCAGCCGATCGATGTCATCGATGATCACTACGACTCGCCCATCGAACTTGAGGAGCTCCTCCTCAAGTCTCTGTTTCTTCGAGGAGACGCTTCCCGCCCTAACTGCGGATTTCCTCAACCTGCTCGTCAAACGATTGCCGAAGGCGGGCACAGCAACGCCCGCAAGCGGCATGCCCGCCAAACTGGCAGCGGCGCCGGCGGTCATCAACAAGGCTTCAGAATATGCCGCGAAGGCATTGAGGACCTCGGGGCGCTTAGCGCGCAACTTTCCGAATAGCTTGCGCCGCCCATGTGCATCTTTATCAAGCGCACTCCCGACTTCCTTAAGGAACTGAGCGAGCAGCTGCTCGGCCGTGAGGTAATTCCAGGGCTCAAAACGGACGACAGAGACGCCCGCCTTTTCGTCATCGTCTTTTCGGGAGAGCGCATTTTCAACGAGGTTTATAACCGAAGTCTTGCCTGATCCCCAAGGTCCATACAAACCAATGACAAGCGACTCGGGCCCAGCTGCGGATTTCAGAATATCAGCCAGTCTCTCAGCGAAAGGGATCCTTCCGATAAGATCTTGCTCCCTCACCTTGATTGGTGTATCGGTGGCAAGAGATAGGTTGGGGTTATCCAAGGCCACTACCTCCCCAGTTCGTAGCTGCGCACGGCGGCCTCGGAAAGCCGCATTTTCTCTGTCAGGTCGAGCTGCGTCATTTCCAGCTCCTGGCATCTTCATCTGTTCTTTGTTCCGAAGCTGGCTCCCACAATACACATCTTGTCGTCTGCTGCCGCATCCGTTAGAAATCCATTTTATTAAAATCGATGGAATATCCCATTGACTTGAGTTCTTTCAAAAGGCCGAACTCCCAACTGTCTGTTCCGGTATAAACGACGCCCTGTAGATCGGAGGGAATCTCGATACCTTTGTCAACAAGAATTGCAACGTTTTCCCTGCCAAGCCGACCAATAAAGTATCCGGCTTCAAATACAACATTCTGTCTAGCCCTGGGATTTGCCGACTGTTCTGCCTTGGCCCTTCCTTCGTCGTCCGCCGTAAAAAGGCATACCGCTCCTGCTGCATCGCCTTCAATTTCCAGCTTTTCGATGATTGTCTTGCCCTGATTTGACTGCTCGTTCAGGACTACCGCCGTCAGGCCCTGCCTTTCGATGATTCTCGCGACCCTTTCTCTAAGCTCTCCGTTGTGGCCATGAACGATAAATACCTTCGAATAATCTCCGACATTTGCAGTCGATCCGGTTTCCCCTTCGGCTGAAAACTCATCAAGGTATGTCTCCAGCACAGCTTTTGCTTTGCGCAGGCCGTCCGCACAGGCATCAACAAAAGCCGATTTGGGCGTGCCGGGGGCGAAATAAGACAACGAATAGCTGATTTCGTTAAAACTTTTAAATTCGTAGCTGTCTTCTCCAAACCGCCTAATTAAAAGCCTGTCCGCCCTTGTCTTCCATGCTTTAAAGTCAGGCGAACTAGAGCGGATGTATTTCTTTGAAAGATCGTCTGCTGTTTCGCACAACTGTTGCAAAATTTCAAAATCAGACATTAAGCCTTCTTTCTATAACCAATAACGGAGCTAAGAAGCATCTTATTCCAATGGGCAGCCAAATCTCTTTACCGTTTCCTCAGTGCCCCTATCGGAGATGGACTTGCCCATTGCGAACTCAATAGCGTCCAGCAAAGCCATGGCGCGATCTTTGAAATAGGCATCAAAGTCATCATTAATGAACGCATCCCAGTCAATGAGATTCGATTCGATGACGGAGTTCACCCTGTTCGATTTCACTTTCTTAACGAATTTCGCTGAGCAGACGCTGGGAGTCAAGCCTCCAATTTCTCTGTCCGATTCAGGCAGCAGAGGCATCTTGTTGATGACCGAGTTCCACTTATGCCTTTCGTATCCCGTTTTTACGCAGTGGCTTTGCGGGAAGATGTGATGTATATCGGGAGCGGTTTCCATGCTGTTCACGATATCGATAGAGATGCCACGCATTAAATCGAGCCCCTTCCCCTTATAGAGGAGAGCCATGATTCCCTTATAGGCTGCCGATTGCCTCGACTAGAGTCGCAGGAGTCGGGTTGACTGGAAATGAGCATTGTTCACGGTTAGCATCTCGGATTCCGCATCTTCAATCTTGGCATTCACATCCTCTATGTCATAGCAATAGCGGGTCTCGTTTGAGCCGCCATGCATCTCTCCAAGGATTCCACATCAGAACCGACGAGTAATGTTATTTGGCTCTTTAGGTCTTTGAAGTCTTGCGGAACGACAGCCATCGGTCATCCCATATTATTCGGAGTTAGAATTATCGCCCCACGACGCTAAGCCGGTGACCATCCAGTGACTTTTGACATCGTTATAGACATCGCCAATTTGATTGTCCAAGCATTCATCGGACTCGTTACCTTGGGGGCCTTGATTGCCGCATTCTGGCAAAGTAACCAGAGCAAAAGGAACAGGGAGGACGACATTAAGCGGCATCAGCCATCCCGTATATCGGCATGGTAAGAAGAGCGTCGAAACCGAACCGATCAGCCCGAGGACAATCGATTCGTCTGGCACATCAACCTCAGGATTCCGAAGCTGCGCGCGGGGAGCTTCTTCCCCGAGGGCCTGATCGAGCGTTACCCGGGCGTGGACCGCGCGGTCGCCGCCGCGGTCTCCGAGATGGTGACCAACGGCGTGTCCGCCAGCAAGGTGAAGCGCGTGGCGCAGTCCATGGGCATAGACCGCATGAGCGCCAGCCAGGTGTCGAGGATGTGCTCCTCGCTCGACGACACGGTCGCCGACCTGCAGGAACGTGACCCTTCCGACGTCAGGTACCCCTACATCTGGCTCGACGCCACCCAACAGAGTTCATATCCCTCAACGAGACGCGCTGGCCGGTGTCGGAGATGTGCGCGGCGCTGAAGGCGGCGCGCCAGGGCTATTACGCCTGGAAGTCGCGCCCTCCGAGCGCGCACGCCTTGCGCGACGAGGAGCTTGCCATCGCGATATCCCAGCTCAGGGACGAGGTTCGGAGCATCTACGGCGCGCCCAAGACGCTCGTGCGGCTGCGCTCGCGCATGATGCGCACCTCGCGCAAGCGCGTGGCCCGCATCATGCGCGAGCGCAGATGGCGCGGAGTCACGCGCGCGCGTCAAGCGTCCCTCGGTCGACCAACGCGCCTCCAAGAGGGAGTCCCCAGACGACCTGGTCAAGCGCAGGTTCGAGGCCGGCGGCCCAAACGCGGCGTGGTTCGCGGACATCGCCTACGTCAAAACCCGCCAGGGCTGGCTGTATCTGGCGCTCGTGATGGACATATGGTCGCGCCGCATAGTGGGCTGGTCGATGGGGCCCGACATCACGGCCGAGCTGGCCGACGAGGCGCTGAAGATGGCCCTGGCCAGGCGAAACAACCCGAGGGGTTACGTGCATCATTCGGATCACGGATCCCAGTATGTGTCGTTGTTGCCGTCCAAGACCATGCGCGAGCATGGCGTGCGCCCGTCCATGGGCTCGATATCCTCTCCGTGGGACAACGCGGCCATGGAGTCGCTCATGGGCATCGTTAAGTCGAAGTGCGTGCACGCGCGCACCTAAGCCACGCGCGAGGAGGCCGCGCTGAATCTGTTCGAGTGCATCTAGGTCATCTACAACAGGGCCAGGATCCACTCGGCGCTGGGCTACCTCAGCCCGGCGGAGTTCGAGAAGGCCAATTGGCCTGCGGAAGATAGCCGCTCGAAGGCGGCGTAAAAGGTGACAATGGAATCGGGGTAGATTCAGATTCATCCCCTTTGTTAGCTTTTTGCTTGCCACAAACACCGGTCATAGACGGATAGGCACGTTCGCCGAGCGAGCCTTCGAAAACCCCTCGATGCCCGATGGGAATAGAGACTCCTCAGTGATTCCCTTTGCCGCCAGGTACCTTCTCACGGAAGGTTTCAGCTTTGGGAGAATCAAAATCGGACGAGCTTCGGAGTCGACCGTCTGACATATAAATAGGTTTGGGTCCGCCAACGAGCCGTCGAGCGATGTCATGATGAACGCACCATGCTGCACGACGATTCTCGGCTCATAGCTTCGCGGCTTCACGAGCAGGGGGCGCCCGCCGCGGCAACGATCGGTCAGATCATACCAGTCGGGGTCCTGACCGTTGGGCTGTTCTCCAATCGAGACGCGCATATCGGGATTAACCCTATAGGAATACACAACGCCAGCCACTTTGTCATGCCTGGATGACGCGAAGTAAAGCGCGACGTCGAGGCTCGAAGTTACATCAAGCAGACGCGTCGCACCGCCGAAATGCTGCATGCAGGCCATGAACTCCAAAACGGAGCCGCCGCAGCGAAGCAGCCCGTTGGCCCGCGCCTCCTCGAGAATCCTTGACTCGGCATGCCGAACCAACCCTTCGTCAATCTGCATATCGCTATACCCAGATCTTCTGATCCGCCTGTACAGCGTCGGAAAGGGCGTCCAGCAATAATTCGTCTGGCCTCTCCACATGTAATCGTCTGCTGCCGAGCCGGTAGGGAAGCAGCCAAGCAGCTCTTCCAAAGTCTACGGTACATCGGGCTGATAGACTTCGTCAATCGGATGCCCCAGATGATTAGCCGAAGCCATAGGCAACACCTCCTAGTTGTGGTTTCCTCAAATCGATTCCAACTTTGCTTCGCCTTTTCGAAGCAGCACATATCCTTCTCGAGTCAAGACCATGCGCGAGGTATGAGGTCCCCAAAGAGCATAAGGGCGAATTCGGCTTCATCAGGAGGACGCGGGGTCTTGTGCGCGTCTAAATCCGAATACTACGACTACGCGAAGAAGAGAATGCCCGACGCGCGAAGGGCTTGGCGCATGATTCAATCGCCAATAATCCGCCGAAGCCAGCGATTCGTTTTAGGCGAGTCAAGCTCACAATTTGTATCTGGTTATCTTCTTCCATTCAGCCGGAAAGCCCATGGCCCCAAGGAGACGCTCCTCACCGACGCTCTCGTCCAATAGCAGATATCCGTTAACGCACTTGACGAGCTTAGCCTTGAATGCTTTGAACTCGTCGTCGCGCAGGAGGTATCGAAGCGTGATCACTGCCGAGAAGACGTCTACCTTGCCACAAACGTAATCCGGCCCAATCTTTTCGATGCCGAGCTTGGCGTGTAAGGCCGTGTCAGGAATCTCAAAGTGGCACCTGTGGGAGAAGAGGCGCTCGCCATGCGCGCAGACGTTCCTGTAGAGGGCGAGCACACGGATAAACGAAGAGAGTTCCTTTGGGTTTCCGACCCCGAACCTCTTGGCGATCTTGGTTTTCTCGTTGTCCCTAAGTGCCGTGAGCATTTTCGAAATCTGTCCGAAGGTCATGGCGTTCACGGCGACCCATAGCGGCACGTTCTTATTTGCCCTGCGGTAGTAGGCGAGGTATTCATGGCTGGTATCCTTGTTGGCGATATATTCAAGCATGTTTAGCAGCTTTGGGAGAACACGCTTCGCGCCCTTCGATGTCGCGTAGCAGCGAGCGTCTAGATACTTACTCTGGGACTCGCCATATGCAGCGCAGAACTTGTAGGCAAGCGCCGACCTGATCTTCGCCTCGACCTTGAGCAGTGCATCGAGCATTATCTCCCTGAGCTCTACGTCGAACTCGTAAAGCGCTAGGATGTCTTCAAAAGTGGCGCCATCGCGGTATACCCGGGTGCTCGGGTCGCGGAAAAACGACTGGTAACCGTTCACGACCGGGAAATACTGTACCAAGCAGGAAAAGCGTCACGGAAGCGGCGATCCAGTTGCTGTCGCCGGTCTTAGGGAGCGCTGTTGTGTTCGCGGCGATGCTCTTGGGCTTGGACGGCGTAGACACCGTGGTCTTGGTCACCGTCGTCTTGGCCGTTATGTTTGTCTTGGGAATCGCAGCTGCGGGTTTCACTGTGGGGTCCGTCGCGGGTTCTGCACCGGGCTGCCCCGCAGCAGGATCACCAACAGTCTCACCCGTCCCGCCGCCTGGCACGCCTTCTCCACCGGTCTCCCCCGCCGGGGGCGTGGCGCTCTCGGGCTCAATCACCACGTGCGGTGCCACCGCACCGGAGGTATCCACCACGCTGCCAGCATCAAAGGCCCCGCCAGCAGGCGCCACAAACCGCGCAGACATAAGCGACCCACCCAGGCACGCAACGTCGCCGTCGGCACCGGCCGCATCAAGCCACGAGGCATCGACGGAAAGCCGACAGCCGGCCGCGCCATCGCCAAGACCCGCGTCCTGCAGATACACGCCGTAAGCGCGCACGCCCGCCCCGGACCCGGCGCCCGCGGCAACGACGCGCCCGCCGCCGCGCACGGCCATGTCGCCGGCGATCACGCCGGCAACCGCCTCGTCAGTAATATCGGCCCCGTCCGCCCGGGCATCGACGGTGCAGCCGTCCACCACGAGCGCCTGCGAGGCGTGGATCCCGCACTGCGAGCCCATCGCCGTTAGGGTCCCGGAGCCGCGAAGCGTCAGACAGCCCCACACCTCCATGCCGCACAGCGTGATGTCCACCACGAGCGCCTGCGACTCCGTTGCTGACTTCATTGGGGAATCGTAGTCCACCGCAAGCATGTCCTTGGCCTTCATATGATTCATAGAGCCTTGAAAGAAGCTAGCAGGTAGCTATTAGCGTCCTGAAAAATGGACGAGCAGATAAGCTGCTACCCCTGAATTCAACAGAAAACGATCTTATGTTCGTAATTGCGGTACACTACTCTTATAGAAAGCGCTGCCGATTGGAACAAGATGAATAATATCGACTCGTTAACCGTTCAACGTCTTTGTGATAAATCGCAAGAAGCTTTTATATTGTCAATCGAGCTTTATAACAGGCCAACACTTAAATATAGAGTTGAAGGATGTGCTTTCTTTCTTTGCAACGCATGGGAATTGCTCCTGAAAGCCCATCTCGTACAACGTAACGGCAACAGGGCCATATACTATTCTGACAAAGCCGATCGAACCTTGTCCCTAGAAGACTGTGTTAAAAAGGTTTTCACTAACGAAAAAGATCCCTTGCGGCGAAATTTGAGCAAAGTAATAGACTTGCGAAATACTAGCACCCATTTCGTTGTTCAAGAATATGAAGGAATCTATGCTCCGATCTTGCAAGCGTGTGTTGAGAATTACGATGAAAAAGCGCGCGAGCTCATGGGGATTGAGATAAGCGACCGCATCCCGGAAAACTATCTCGTGCTTTCGGTTAGACGCTCAGATGCAACGATTGAGGAATGTCGAGCGCGCTACTCTCCGGAAGTCATAAGTCGAATGATCGATGCCAGAAGTGGCGTGTTGACCTCGGCGGACGAAGAGGGCAATCGCCGATATGCACATACCTACACAACGGAACTACGTTTAACCAAAAAGAAAGATGCGGACCTGACTGTTCGTATTGACAAAAATGGAAATACGCCAGTTTCTATCATCAAACAGCTTGTTAAGCCTGAAGATAAATATCCCTATCGAACGAATTATGTAGTTGAAGAAATCCAGCGCAGGCTAAATGCAAATAGCATCCAGCTAAAAAGAAATGGCTGTCCTCAAGAATTCAACAGCTGGGTTTTTAACCTGTTTATAAAGATGTATGGGATGAAGGACGATCCTCGCTTTTCAATTAATACTTCGATGAAGGGAGAACAGCCGCGGTATGCCTATTCACAACAGACAATCGATGATATCTATGAGCTGATTAAACAGAATCCAGATGGAATCATCGAAGATCTAAGGTCAAAGGCGACGAACAAATAAAAACAGCCTTAGTAAGGGATGACCCCAGGAGCAAAGGAATTCTAAATCCAAAGGATCTACTCCCATTCGGGAACCCAGCTTTTACCCTTCCCAAGTCAACCCTTACTAAGGCTGTAACTTTATTATCCCAAATATGATTAGCATTCATACGCTAAATCTAAAAAATATCAAATAGGGGCGCTGCTGATCGGATTAAGAATCAATGCGCTTAACGGCCACACTCCCTATCAGGGCTTGAGACTTGGCCCCCTGTATGATATTCACGAATTGCTATTCTTCGAATGAGCATCTATTGGCCGAAATCTTACCCTACTGTTGAGCGAGGCCTGATTGATTTTTATAAGCCGTAATGCAGGAACTTATTTCATGTCCTAGTTAGAAGAGGAGCCACCTTCCATAGACTTCAGTTGAGCGGATACAATCCTTTAAAGGGAGAAATGATCCAAGTTGTCCATGTTCAGTTGCAGTATGTACTATGCCAACGACCTGGCCCAAACCATTAAACACTGGCCCACCACTCATTCCATGCCGAAATGAGCAATTCGTATAACAAAGTGTGCCCTCTTCACTTGGTTCTCCGACCCTGAGCAAATCTCCGCTGTGTAGTTCAAAGCTGAATCTAGATTCGGAAAAATGGTGTTGGTAAGCAGAAATCCTGTCGCCCTTGGTAAGCAACTCCATATTTGATGGAAGAAGGGGAATGTTCCTTAAGATCGCAGGAGGAACATCTTGTAATATTGCGGCATCGTGTTTGTTGTCCTGAACTACCTCATTCCCAAACCTAAATATTGCAAGCGGCGTCTTATCCGAGCTGAATAATTTAATTTCCCTGCTAGTTTTATCATGGGAAACGGCATCGCATATCACATGCCATGCCGTAACAAGACCGTAGCCAGGCAAATAAAACCCGAGACCCTCAAATGAGTTTTCTTCGCCATCATCTCCTTCGAGATACAGAAGTGAGTCTTGTTGAAGTGCGACTGGGAAAGTAGGCATTTTTTCTGGTTTCGTTTTGTTGTACAAACTGCCCAAACGCATAAGTGGTCCTGATGTCCAGGGGTCCTTAATCAGAGACTTGTAAAAATCAAGACTTCCCCGTAGAGACGCTTCAAACATCCCTCTTTCTGCATCAGTAAGTTTGGCGATGGTTTTACCGTAATAGCAGCCCATCGCGCCTTCGATGTCGCCATTGCTTAGTCGATGGAGCGTTGAGCGGAGTCGCCGATATTGCTCGCGTTTTATATTTGTCTTTTGATTGCAGACAACGCCCGTGACCAGTTGTCTTGAAAAACTGCAACTGTAAAACGATTTATCCTCGTTGAGCTCAAACGATTCGGTTCCATGGAAGTTAGTGATTGCGTTTCGTAGCTTATTGGGCAACCTGAGCTTTCCACCTGAATAAAAATTTCGATAAAAGAAGTAAGAACTATTAAATGAGAACGTAAGATCATCGGCATATCGAGAGTATTGGTATCGATATTCTCGCGATAAGTGCATTAGCTGTTTATCCATACCGAGGCAAATCATGTTCGAAATAATAGGAGATGAGGGGGCGCCTTGAGGGAGTCCTTTCGGTGTCGCAACAATCCTTGAAATACAGAATGCAACTTCAGGGGTTAGACCTAACTTCTTGGAAACAAGAAGCCCGTACACTCGTCTTGACGAGATAGAAGGAAAGAAGTCCTTAATATCCAGGCCAACAATTACTTGTGAGCCAATGTGATTTTCAGCATTTGTTTTTATCGACCGTCCTTTGATAAAACCATGGACACAAGGCAATGGCTTATAGCCTTTTTCAAGCTCAGAGGCGATGATTCTTTGAGCCCTTTTTAAATTAGACCTTGGGATTAATAGTTCTCGATAGCCACCGTTTCTTTTTGGAACCAACCTATTTCTATATAGGTCATACATGGAAGTTGGATATACAAAGAAATCAAGCTTTTCCAAGGTCAGGCCAAGAAACCCAGCCAGATCAGCTTCCGACTGAAGTTCGTTGAGCATCAGATTATCCTTAAAGTTAATAGCCGGTTCCTCCGTAGAGTCGTACCTGATAGACACGCAGCAGAATATAATGTGCAAACAAAGCACTTCCGATTGCGATGCGCAAACGCTAATTCGAACCGGCTATAGGGGTCATTTTACCAGTCTTTAATTTTGCGCAAAGGCCGAACTGCGCATCATGAATCCGTAATGGGGCAAGCATGATGTTGGCGCGCCTTCCACGGCGTCGTCTGTGCAATGAGCCCTCTTGTTACCTATCAGGTAGAAACAGCAGCCTCCAGATTTCATCTATGTTGCAATCTGAGTTTTTGTGCTCACGTGTTTACCTCGGATTTCCGTCCAGAATAGGCTTTCAGACGATGTTGTCCTTGAAGATGATTATGAATGGAGAGAAGAAATCTTTCTTGTTTGTCATAGGGCGCTATCAATGTCGCGAATTGAACTTATAGCCGAAATGTGCACCGCAAATGCTGAGAGATGATCTTCTTGGTGATGCGACGGCATGCTGCCAGTTGTAAGGTCATCGATTAGCGATAATCGGTGATTAGCAAATAGATGAGAAATCGATCACCGTATACTTCTGATAAATTGGCACCTCAGCAGCGATATGCGGCACCAAAAAGTGTCAATCCCAGCAGGAATAACGATAAAGAGGCGGCGATCCAGTTGTTGTCGGCGGTCTTGGGGAGTGTCGCTGCGGTCACTCTGGTGGCTTTAGGCTTGGAGGACGTAGAGACCGTGGTCTTGGTTACCGTCGTCTTGGTCATTATGTTTGTCTTGGTTGTCGTGGCCGCGGGTTTCAGCGAGGGATTTGCCGTGGGCTCTGTGGTGGGATCTCCGGCAGCGGGGTCGGCATCGGAGGAAGGCTCACCCGCCTCTCCGCCCGGCACGTCGCGCCCGCCAGTCTCCCCTGCCGGCGGCGTGGCGCCTTCGGGCTCAACCACCACATGCGGCGCCAGCGCACCGCCGGCATCCACCACACCATCAGCACTAAAAGCCCCGCCGGCAGGCGTCACAAACCGCGCGGACACAAGCGACCCGCCCGCACACGCGACGCCGCCGTCGGCACCGGTCGCATCGAGCCACGAGGCATTGACGGAAAGCCGGCAGCCGGCCGCGCCAGCGCCAAGGCCCGCATCCTGCAGATACACGCCGTAGGCGCGCACGCCCGCTCCGGACCCGGCGCCCGCGGCAACGACGCGCCCGCCGCCGCGCACGGCCATGTCGCCGGCAATCACGCCGGCGACCGCCTCGTCCGTAATATCGGCCCCGTCTGCCCGCGCATCGACGGTGCAGCCGTCAACCACGAGCGCCTGCGACACGTGGATCCCGCACTGCGAGCCCGTCGCCGTCAGGGTCCCGGTGCCGCGAAGCGTCAGTGTTAGCGTCGGAATAATTTAGCCAAATATAGTCGGCCGAGATTGACCAATCCCGGCCGACCCATTTTAGCCAACACGCCCGCATCTATGACTTTC
>JAGZWV010000128.1 GCA_018378775.1 Collinsella sp.
GCCGCCGAGGCCGACGCCTGCGAGCGCGGCGTTATCGTTCAGGACACCGCCTGGGAGGGCTACGAGAAGATCCCGTCTTGGATCATGGAGGGCTACGGCACCATGGCTTCCGAGGCTGCCGAGCAGCTGCGCGAGATGGCCATCAACCGCCCGACGCACGTCTTTGTCCAGGCTGGCGTGGGCTCGCTGGCCGGCGCCGTGGTGGGCTACTTCACCAACCTGTATCCCGATAACCCGCCGACCTTTGTTGTGGTCGAGTGCGCGCCTGCCGCCTGCCTGTACAAGGGTGCTGCCGCCGGCGATGGCGATCCGCGTATCGTGGACGGCGACATGCCTTCCATCATGGCCGGCCTGTGCTGCGGCGAGCCCAACATCCTGGGCTGGGATATCCTGCGCAACCACACCACCGCCTTCGTGTCTTGCCCCGACTGGGTCACCGCTCGCGGCATGCGTACCCTGGGCGCCCCCGAGAAGGGCGACCCGCGCGTCATCTCCGGCGAGTCCGGCGCTGTGACCACCGGCCTGGTCGAGACCCTCATGCTCGATCCCGAGTACGCCGAGCTCAAGGAACTCATCGGCCTGGACAAGACGAGCTCCGTGCTCTGCTTCTCCACGGAAGGTGACACCGATCCGGATCAGTACCGTCGCATCGTCTGGGAAGGCGAATACCCCACTTGCTAATCGTTGGGGCGGAGTAAATAGGTATCGCTCCGCCACCTCACAGGTAGATTCCTTAGTTTGAAAGGTTATGAACAATGGCTAAAGAACTCGATTTCGACGCTATCAAGGCTGCTGCTGAGTCCCATCGTGCTGATATGACGCGTTTTCTTCGCGCAATGATTAGCCACCCCTCTGAGTCCTGCGAGGAGGGTGAGGTTGTCGCTTGCATTAAGGCCGAGATGGAGAGCCTTGGCTATGACGAGGTCAAGGTCGACGGCCTGGGCAACGTTATGGGCTTTATGGGCGAGGGCGACAAGATCATCGCCATCGACTCCCACATCGACACCGTCGGTATCGGCAACATCGAGAACTGGGATGCCGATCCCTATGAGGGCTACGAAACCGACGAGATCATCTACGGCCGCGGCGGCTCCGACCAGGAGGGCGGCATGGCTTCTGCTACCTATGCTGCCAAGATGATGAAGGACATGGGCCTCATCCCCGAGGGCTACAAGATCATGGTCGTCGGCACCGTCCAGGAAGAGGACTGCGACGGCATGTGCTGGCAGTACATCTACAACAAGGACGGCATTAAGCCCGAGTTCGTCATTTCCACCGAGCCCACCGACGGCGGCATCTATCGCGGTCACCGCGGCCGCATGGAGATCCGCGTCGACGTTCACGGCACCTCCTGCCACGGCTCCGCTCCCGACCGCGGCGACAACGCCATCTACAAGATGGCCGACATCATCGCCGACGTCCGCGCCCTCAACAACAACGGCTGTGACGAGTCGACCGACATCAAGGGCCTCGTCAAGATGCTCGACCCCAAGTACAACCCCGAGCACTTCGAGGACGCCCGCTTCCTGGGCCGCGGCACCTGCACCGTCAGCCAGATCTTCTACACCAGCCCCAGCCGCTGCGCTGTCGCTGACTCCTGCGCCATCTCCATCGACCGTCGCATGACCGCCGGTGAGACCTGGGAGTCCTGCCTGGAAGAGATCCGTAACCTGCCGGCCGCCAAGAAGTACGGCGACGACGTGAAGGTCTCCATGTACATGTACGACCGTCCGTCCTGGACCGGCGAGGTCTACGAGACCGAGGCTTACTTCCCCACGTGGATCAACAAGGAGACCGCTCCGCACGTCAAGGCCCTCGTCGACGCCCACAAGGCCATGTTCGGTGACGAGCGCATCGGCTGCGAGCCCAGCATGGACAAGCGCGCCGGTCGCCCGCTGTGCGACAAGTGGACCTTCTCCACGAACTGCGTTTCCATCCAGGGCCGCTACGGCATCCCCTGCGTGGGCTTTGGCCCGGGTGCCGAGTCTCAGGCTCATGCTCCCAACGAGGTCACCTACAAGGACGACCTGGTCACCGCTGCCGCCATGTATGTGGCTGCCCTGAACCTCTACGATCCGAGCCAGGCCGATGGCGACGCCACCGTGTTCCGCGCCGGTCTGACCAACAACAAGATCGA
>JAGZWV010000129.1 GCA_018378775.1 Collinsella sp.
GACATGCCCCTCACGGCGTCCACGACCCTCGACTCCCTGGTCAACTCCGAGTCCGAGTCCGACCTGATCATCGACCCGATGCCCAACCTCTACTTCACCCGCGACCCGTTCGCGGTCGTCGGCGAGGGCGTCAACCTCAACCGCATGTACTCGGTCACCCGCAACCGCGAGACCCTGTACGGCAAGTACGTCTTCAAGTACCACCCCGACTACAAGGACGTCTCGCTGTACTTCCGCCGCGACTGCCAGTTCCACACCGAGGGCGGCGACGTGCTGAACATCAACGAGAAGACCCTCGCCGTCGGCATCTCCCAGCGCACCCAGGCCGCCGCGATCGACGTCATGGCCCAGAACATCTTCTGGAACTCCGACTCCAAGGTCGAGCGCATCCTGGCCTTCGACATCCCGGTCTCGCGCGCCTTCATGCACCTCGACACGGTCTTCACCCAGATCGACGTCGATAAGTTCACGATCCACCCCGCCATCATGGGCACCCTGCGCGTCTACGAGCTGACCGCCGGCAAGAACCCGGGCGACGTGAACATCCGCCTGATCGAGGACACCCTCGAGCACGTCCTGGAGGACGCCACCGGCGTCGACCAGGTCAAGCTGATCCCCTGCGGCGGCGGCGACCCGATCGCGGCCTCCCGCGAGCAGTGGAACGACGGCTCCAACACCCTGTGCGTCGAGCCCGGCAAGATCTGCGTCTACGCCCGCAACACCGTCACCAACGACGTGCTGTACAAGGAGGGCCTGGACCTTCTCGTCGTGCCCTCCGCCGAGCTCTCCCGCGGCCGCGGCGGCCCGCGCTGCATGAGCATGCCCTTCTGGCGCGAGGACCTCTAAGATACCCCAACGGTGTCGGCTTCTTTGTCTTTTGGGCATCATCTCGATTCCCATGACCTTTGCCGGCATCATCCTCGTGTTCTAGCGATTGGAGCTTAGTCATGGATATCAAGACAATTGGCGTTGAGGAATGGCTCAACGTTTGGGAGAAGAGCGCTACGTGGGACATTGCCCAGTCGACGATCTCATCGCTGACCATGGGCGAGCTTCGAGCGCTTGACGAGCAGGACGGCGCCACGTTCTACGAGCGCCTGGATCGCGAGAAGATGAATTACGGCTGGATCGAGGGCTCGCCCGACTTTAAGACCGAGGTCGCCAAGCTGTATCGTCGCGAGGTCAATCCCGATCACATTCTGCAGACCAATGGGTGCACGGGTGCCAACCTCAACGCCGTCATGGCCGTTGTCGAGCCCGGCGATCATGTGATTGCCGAGTGGCCTACCTATGCGCCGCTCTATGAGATTCCGCGTACGCTCGGCGCCGAGGTCGAGTATTGGGAGCTTCGCGAGGAGCTCGGATGGAAACCCGATATCGAACAGCTCAAGCGCCTCGTTCGCCCCAACACCAAGCTTATCTGCATCAACAACGCATCGAACCCCATCGGTACGGTGCTCGATGCAGACATGCTCGGGCAGATTGCCGAGATTGCCCGCTCGGTGGGCGCCTACGTGCTGTGCGACGAGGTGTATCTGCCGCTCGAGAACACCGAGTCCTTTATGTCGATGGCAGACGTGTACGAGAGGGCCATTGTCACCAACTCGGTGTCCAAGACCTATTCGACGCCCGCGGCCCGCGTGGGCTGGGTCGTGGCCGACGAAGAGGTGTCCAACCGCATCCGCACCTACCGCGACTACACCATGATCTGCGGTGGCGTGTTTAACGATGCTTTGGCGACCTACGTGCTCGAGCACAAGGACAAGATTCTCGAGCGCAACCGCAAGATCGTGTTTGGTAACCGCGATATCGCACAGGCTTGGATCGATACGCAGCGGCGTGTCTCCTGGACGGCCCCGCAGGGCGTGTCAACCTCGTTTATCCAGCTGGATATTCCCGAGGATGACGAGGAGTTCTGCAAGCGCCTGCTGTCAGAGAGGGGAGTGCTGTTGGTCCCCGGTAGCCGTTTTGAGCTTCCCTGCGGAGCGCGCCTGGGCTACTGCGCGAGCGAAGATGTTCTTCGCGAGGGCCTGAGGCTCCTGGGCGAGGCACTGGCCGAGTTCGATCGCTAGGATCGCGACTCCCTTTGAAGGCAGTATTCAAATTGGCCGACGATAATCGAAAACGGACCTGTTCCCCTAGGGGATCGGGTCCGTTTTTCTATATCGAGAAGTCAGGTTGTTACAAATGAGGCAGTGCGGCGAGCCGATCTCCGCTGGGTCTTATACTGAGCTTCCGGTGAACGGTATCCAACGTCTGGTAAACGGTAATCTGTTTGCTAAAAATGAATAGGACGAACTTTATTCTGAATAAAAATCAAAATGGTTGAGACACAGCGAGAATTGCGAATTCTATTCATATCGTTGCGCGAAATATGCAATTTGAGGGTGGTTTAACAAAGATTAGTTCCAACTAATCTATCGTTTAAAAAAGCGTTTAAGCACGTAAATACACTTTATTAAATCAAAGTGTGCCATGCGTGAAGTATATGTGTATGCCGTTCACACCTCATATAAAACCGTTCGGGGGCGAGGTGGAAGTATGAACTGATTTTGGATATAAATATGTCGTCAGCAATAACGCCTCACACGGAGGGGCGCTAACGAATCGGCCCTGACAGGGGCCCGAAAGAAAGGTAGGAGGCCATGACGAAAGGTCTGCACGTGCCTTCCGAGATCGGCAAGCTCAGGAAGGTCTGCCTGCACCGTCCCGGCGACGA
>JAGZWV010000130.1 GCA_018378775.1 Collinsella sp.
TCTGGCACTTCAACAACATTGTCGCAGCCCCGACCCGCGGTCACGAGCGGGGGCTCCTGTCGTTTCCGTGCCCCTGGATTGGGTCATAGTGTCTGACTTCGCCAAAACATTGGCGTTGCCGTTGTTGGCACTTGGGGACGTTCCTTATGTGCCGGCACCTGGGGACACTCCTTATGTCCAAGAGATTGGTGCAAGAGGGGTAGGTTGCCTTGCGTCGATCTAAATAAGTTGCGGTGAGATAGTTCTTGAATTGGCCTTTTTGGGGCTAAACAGGAACTATCTCACCGCAACTGCGTTGAGCGTTTTTTGGCAGCTGGTTTACTTGCTTGCGAACAGCCAGACCAGGATGATCACCAGGATTGCGGCGACTATGCAGACGATGGCGCCGGTGAATTTGATGCGTGAGTCGCGGGTACGCTCGCGCACCGCGTCCTCGGTGGCCTCGAGCTGGGCGACTTCTCGCTCGGTCTCGGCGTGTTCGGCTTTGTCTCGGGCCAAGGATCCTGCAAGCGACTCAGTGATCTCTGGGTGGTCGTGTACTTCGGTCGCCTGTTCGATGATCGACTGCGCATGTGCGGCATCTGCTTGGGCGTTGGCGATGGTCTGCTCCTGGTCGCGGCGTGCCTTGTCCTCGGCAGCGATCTTCTCGCGCAGTTCGCGCTGACGAGTCGCGGCGGCAGTCTTAGCCGTCTGCAGCTCGTCGCGCGCGGCATCGGCTTCGGTCGTCACGGCTTGGTGCGCGCGTTTTGCGTCGGCGATAGGGGCTTGAGCCTGCTCGACGGCCTGCTCGGCTGCGGCAAGTGAATGCTCAAGGTCGGCGGTGATGCGCGGGACATCTTCTTCGGCTTTACGCAGGGCATCTGCCGTGTCGGAAATTTGCATCGAGAGCTCGCTGGTGCGCACCGTATAGTTGGCGGGATTTGCCGAGGGATTGCGTTGCAGCTCGGCATACTCATGACGCAGCGTCTCGAGCTGGGCGCGCGTGGCGTCGACGGTTTGTTGTGCGGCGGCAATGCCGGCGTCTCGCTCTGCCTTCACCTTGTCGCGGATGCGCTTGGAATCCTCAAGACGTCGAACGAGGCGGTTGCCGGTCTCGCGCGAGCTCGCCTCGCGGGCCTCCACGGCATCGAGCGCGGCCTTCAGACGGAGCTCAGTCGCGTCATCCTCTGTCTTCATTTGTTCGAGCTGACCCTTGAGCTCTGTCGCTTTGGAGGCGTGGGCATCACGGTCAATCTCGGCGGCCGCTGCAGTCTTTTGGGCCGTGGCAATCGCCTGGCGCTGGTCGGCGACAATCCGGTCGTAGCGGCCTGCGATATCCTGGCGCGTCTCGAGTTCCTCGGTCTGGTCAGCAATGCGCTGCTCAAGTTCGGCCAGGTGGGCACGGGCATCGGCAAGTGCCTTTTTCGCGGCGTTCATCTCGCGCATGGCCGAGGCGCCCTGGGCGATAAAGGTGCCCACGGCGTTCGCGGTGTTCGAGACGGCGGTCCCCAGATCGCGGCTCGCGGCGGGGGAGTGCGGGGCGGTCGGGCGAGCGGTGTCGGCAGCGTCCGCATCGGCAGCCTGCGGCACGGCGATATTGCCGGTACCGCCCTCGATCACAGAAAAGCCTGCTGCGTGCGGGTCGACCGCATCGGTGCCAATCGTGGGGTGCTCGAGCTGCAGAAACGAGGGCATGGTGCTGCCCTGGTCGGCAACCGGAGTCTCGCCGGGTACAAAGGTCGAGGCCGCCTCGGCGGCCTCCTCTTCCTCGGCGTCAACGTCAGCGTCGGCCACGGCGTCTTTCATCGCTTTGACGGCATCCATCATGGAGTCCATAACGGCGTCGAGCTCTTCTTCCGAAGACACCTCGATAGGGCCCGCAGCTTGCGGAGCGGCATCCTGTACGGGGTCGTCGTCCTGAGCGGGCGCATCGTCGTTTTGCTCGCCTGCATCTTCGGCGCCAGGGGTTCCCGCCGTAGCGCTTTCGTCCAAGATGGGGTCGTCGAGGCCAATATCATCGCAGGTCACAGCGTCAGCATCTGCGGTGACGTCTGCGGAATCATCAATATGCTGTTGAGTCTGGGGGTCCAGCTCGTCTGTCATAGGCATGTGCTCCTCATCGTTGTTTGTCACCCT
>JAGZWV010000023.1 GCA_018378775.1 Collinsella sp.
CCGTCGCCAGGAGGAAGAGCTCGACCTTCTCCCTGCTGTACATGCGAACCTCCAGTCCGGACCGCTTCACGGTCCAACTTTCTGTCCGCACCCCCAATTAGGCAAATTTAGACCGTATTTCACCGCAACTCATATTGGGATGGCGGATGCCGACCTATCCCTGGATGACCAATCGGTAACCAATACCCACGTGCGTCTGGATATAGCGCGGATGCGCGGGGTCGGACTCGATCTTCTTGCGCAGCGTGCCCATAAAGACACGCAGGCTCGCCAGGTCGCTCTTGGTCGCCGTGCCCCAAATCTCGTGCAGGATAAACTGGTGCGTCAGTACCTTGTCGGCGTTATGCGCCAGCAGGCACAGGAGCTTATACTCGATCGGCGTCAGATGCAGTTCCTCGCCATCCATCGTGGCGATGCCGGCATCAAAATCGATATGCAGCTCACCGGTATCGAACGAGCCCTCGGAGACAACGCCGCCCGTCTGCGCATACGAAAGGCGCCTGAGCGTCGTGCGAATGCGCGCGAGCAGTTCCTCGACCGAAAACGGCTTGGTCAGATAGTCGTCGGCACCGGCATCGAGCGCGCGGATTTTGTCCGCATCCTCGCTGCGCGCCGAGACCACGATAATCGGCGTGCCCGACCATGCGCGCACCGACTCCACCACCTTGACGCCGTCCATATCGGGCAGGCCCAGATCGAGCAGCACAATGCTCGGCGCCTGCGATGAGGCGGCGGCGATGGCGGCATGGGCGGTCTCCACAGCCATATGGCGCAAGCCGTGCGCCTCGAGCGCGGCAACAATAAGATTGCGAACGGCGGGGTCGTCCTCAACGACCAAGATGAGCGGTTTTACGGCAGAGTTCGGCACAGCGCTACTCCTTATCAAACGAAACGTCGGCGGCGGGAAGTTCAATCGTAAAGACCGAACCGTGCGGGTCCGCCGCGGCAACCTCTATGCTACCGCCATGCGCCAACGCAATGGAACGGCAGAGCGAAAGACCCAGGCCAACGCTGCGGTGGCTGTCGGCCAGACCATGGTTGGCGGTATAGAACGACTCAAAGATCCGCTCGCGGTCCTCGGATGCGATGCCCGGACCATCGTCGGCCACCGAGCACGCCACGCGTCCATCGTCGACGTTAATCGAAATCATGATATGCGAGCCCGCGGGCGTATAGGTGATGGCGTTGTTCACCAGATTGACCACCAGCTGCACCATCAGGCGCGCATCGACGTTGACAAGCGCCGGCTCATCGCACGCCACCACCTTAAGGTCGTGCTCGCGCACGGCAGGGTTCACGTGGCGCAGCGCCTCCTCGACGATATCGTCCATGAGCTCGAGCGTAGTCGACAGACGCATACCGCCGCCCTCGAGCTTGGTGATGGCGAGCAGATTCTCGACGGTGGCGTTGAGCCACAGCGCATCCGAGCGAATGGATAGAAGCAGGCCGCGGCGCGTCTGGGCATCGAGCACGGCGGTGCCGGTCGAGCCCTGGTCGAGCAGCACGTCGGCATTACCCGAAATACTGGTAAGCGGTGTGCGCAGGTCGTGCGAGATGGAGCGCAGCAGGTTGGCGCGCAGCTGCTCATTTTTGGCAAGCACCGCCGCCTCCTCGCGGGCCTCCATGGCGCGGGCGCGATCGAGCGCCAGCTCGCCTTCGCTCACGATGGCATCGGCAAGTGTCCGTTCCTCGTGCGTTAGCACGTCGGGTTCGGCAACGATAGCCAGCACGCCCACCACCGAGGCGGGGTCGCTCGAGCGCACGAAGCCGTCGCCCGTGCGAACCGTCAGGTAGATGCCATAAAACGCCGAGCCGCCATAAGTGGCATCGAGCGGCGTTCCCACATAGGCGGACGCCGAGAGCCGCGGCGGCATCTGCGGCGCCAGTTCATGCACCGGCGCGGCATCGCCCACGGCCGTGTATGTCGCACGCGGCAGCAGGTCATCGCCCTCGGCGTCGGCGCTGTACCACACGACCGGAAAGCCCGAAAGACGCGCCAGCTGCGTTGCCATGGCATGGACAATCTGCTGTTGATCGGCGCACCGCTGCAGCATGCGGTTGGTCTCGAGCACCATATGCGTGCGGCGGTCGCTGGCGGCAGCCTGTGCCAAGGCGCGGCGCAGGGCCAACGCAATCGAGCTCGACACAAGCGAGACCACGAACATGATGAAGAACATGCCGGGATAGACGCGGTCGATAAGCGACAGCGAGTAGCGCGGGTCGACAAACAAGAAGTTGTAGAGCGCCACGGCGGCAGCCGAGCTCAGCAAGCAATACAGGCGACTCCAGGTAAAGAATGCGCACAGCTGAACGGCGAACACATAGACGATCATGATGCTCGGCGCGAGACCCGGATGGTCGAGTAGCGCGCCCACAATCGTCGCCGCGACCAGCAGCCCCACCGATACGCAGGCGTCATACAGAGGAGTGCGGCGCGTCAGCGTTGTGCGCCGCCACCAAAAGCTATCGGCAATATCGCCGTCCGTACGGACGTCCATCAGCGTCCCGCCCCTCTCTCAAAAACAAAAACCACCACAAAGGGACAGGCACCTTTGTGGTGGTTTCCCTTGTGGTGGTTCCAAGTGTATAGCCTTTGCAACCGGCGGTCGCTAGACAAACAGCACGTGCGCGAGCAGGGCACACACGCACACCGCTCCAAATACCAGTGCCACGATCGAGATCACGCGGTCGGCCATGTCCATGTTGGCACGATTCGTAAAGAACCGATCTTCGGCGGCGTCGACGCGCGCCTCACGCACCATTTCGACCACCGCCTCACGGCCATCGAGCGCCTTTGTATCCATGTTTACCTCCCCGGCCTCATGCTTATCCATCAAAAACCAACTCCGTGTAGCCGCCGACGTCTACGGCCGCTCGTTGGGAGCCAGGCGTTGCATCTTGTTCACGGCCTTGAACTTGGTGAACAGCGGCACGTACTCAAAGCTCACGTTGGAGTTCTCCAGGCCGTACCAACGCGCAGGCGTGCCGGCGGCGCGGCGGATGATGTACTTGAGCGTGATGGCCGTACGCTCGCTGGGCTCCACATCGCTTTCGGGCGCCAGAAGCTTACGGATCAGGACAAACTTGAACGTGCCGATGTTACCCGGATCCTTGTAGACCGAGTAGTCATGCGTCTGCGGCGGCAGCTCGCCAGTGGCAGCCAAGTCCTGAACAACCTGACGCAGGTAGGCATTGACGCGCTGGTTGATCTTGTAGCCCAGGTACAGATGCACGCGGAACACGTAGTCGGTGCCGAACGTCTCGACCGAATAGGCAAAGGTGTGCGGTTCGTCCATGGTCTCGACATTCACAAACCACCAGGCGCGGGCGCGCTTGGGATGCTTGTCCAAGATCGAATAGACGATATCGCGGTCGATGTAGTCGGTATGGGTGTCCTTGGTCAGGTACACGACGTTGTCGCTCAGGCGCTCGTAACGGTCGTCGTCGCGCAGGCGCTTGAGCTGCGGCAGGTAGCTGCGCAGCGGCAGCAGCGTAAACTGGCGCTGCTCGACCGCCGTGCCGTTGTACCAGCACACCATAATGCCCATGATGAGTGCAGCCATGAGGATGGTGAAGTAGCCGCCGTGGAAGAACTTGGTGAGCGAGCTCACGAAGAAGAAGCCTTCGAGCAAAAGGAAGAAGGCCGCGAAGATCCACGGAGCAACCTTGAGCTTGCGCTCCTCGTGCAGGTAGAAGAAGAGCAGCAGCGTGGTGCACATCATAGTCAGCGTAATGGCAAGGCCGTAGGCGGCTTCCATATGCGCCGAGTTCTGGAACAGCAGCACCACGATGACGCAGCCGACAAGCATGACGTTGTTGACCATGGGAATATAGAGCTGGCCCTTGGTCTCGGCAGGGTAGAAGACCTGCATGTGCGGCATGAGGTCCAGACGGCTGGCCTCGGACACCAGCGAGAATGCGCCGGTGATGAGCGCCTGCGAGGCAATGATGGCCGCGACGGTGGAAAGGCCGACGGCAAACGGGCGCAGGCCCGGGGCGAGCATCTGGTAGAACGGGTTGAGATCGGCAATGCCCATGAGCTCGGGGTTGGCAGCGTTGTTCATAAGCCAAGCGCCCTGGCCCATATAGGAAAGCAGCAGGCAGCACTTAACGAACGGCCAGGTAGCGTAGATGTTGCCGCGGCCGACGTGGCCCATGTCGGAGTAGAGCGCCTCGGCACCGGTGGTGGCGAGAAAGCAGCTGCCCAGAATCATGATGCCCGCGTGGTTGTTGGGGCTCAGCAAAAAGGCGATGCCGCGCACCGGGTTGAGGCACAGCAGCACGGCGGGGTGCTGGAGGACAAAGAACAGACCCGTACCGCCCAAGAACAGGAACCACAGCGTCATGATGGGGCCAAAGGCGTGACCGATCTTGGCCGTACCGATGCGCTGCACCAAGAAGAGCACGATGATGATGGCGAGCGTAATGGCAACGACGCGGCCCTGGTCATCGCCCAGCACGGCATGGACCGCCGGGATGGTGCGCAGGCCCTCGATGGCCGTAGTCACGGTAACGGCAGGTGTCAGGATGCCGTCGGCGAGCAGCGCGGCGCCACCCAGCATGGCGGGGATGATAAGCCACTTGCCGCAGCGCTTGACCAGACTGTACAGGGCAAAGATGCCGCCCTCACCATGGTTATCGGCGCGCAGCGAGATGAGCACATACTTGATGGTGGTCAGCAGCGTGACCGTCCACACGACAAGGGAGAGCGCGCCAAGCACGAACTCCTCCGTCACACTTCCGATGCCGCCGTTGCCGGCAACGAGCGCCTTGGTTACATACATAGGGCTGGTGCCGATATCGCCGTACACCACGCCCAGCGTGACGAGCATCGCCGAGATGCTCACAGGAATCGCAGCGTGCGAGGCTGCCTCCTTGGCCTTTTGTTCCATAAGCCGGTTTCCTCCCAACTTTAATGTTCGAAGGGATTATAGGTAATCGGCCCATGTTTTAATGCACTGTTTTCCCAGCTAGATAAAGATTTATACAGTCTTTAGGCTACCGCGGCGATATGGAATGCAGCAAAGGAACTATCCCTTTGCCGCATCTGTCATTTTCCGAGCCAGTTTTTGAACCACCACTCCATGGATCGGCTCATCTCGGCCATAAAGGGACTGGTGTGTTTGCGGGTGTAGATATCCACCACGCGCTCGCCCACCTCGCGGGCATGCGGGCGAAACATCGCATCCATCTCGGCCACCTGTGCATCCATAGTCGCGGTATCGGCGCGGCGATAGCGCTCCTCGTGCACCAGGTTCACCACGGGATGTGCGATTGCCGGGCGCTCCTTGCGGGGCGTGCCGATGATGAGCATCGATAGCGGCATGGTATAGGGCGGCAGATCGAGCAGCTCGGCAACTTCCTCGGCGTTCTCCACGATGTCGCCAATGTAGCAGCTCCCCAGGCCCAGGGCCTCGGCGGCAACCACGGCGTTTTGCGCAGCGATCACGGCATCCTGCGCCGCGATGGCAAAGTCGCCCAGACCCGGTGCACAACGGGGCGACTTGCCCGTGCGCTCGACAAACTCGGGCTCAAAGCAGCCCACGTGCTCAAACAGATCGATCCACTTGGCATAGTCGACCACAAATATTAGTGCCCAGGGCGCCTTGGCGATCATGGGCTGGTGGTCACACAGGTCAGCCAGACGGTCCAGCGTAGCCTGCTCGCGAATGCTCACGATGGAATACATCATCATGGCGCCCGCCGACGGTGCGCGGCTCGCCGCATGCAAGATCGCCGCCCGCTGCTCGTCGGTCACCGCTACGGGACGGTCGCTGTCATCGCGCGCGAAAGCACGCGTGGACGAGCGGTGTTCCAAGATGTCCAGCGCCGCGTTGCCCGTAGTCTCGACCGGATAGCCGCCCGCGTCCACGCCCACAGCTCCGCCGCAGTACTCGGCGCCCGTCATACAAACCTGCTCGCCCATAGCTCTATCCTCGCTAATTCTTTAAGAAGCCTTTACGTTTCCGTGTAATTCCCGTCCATTATCGCGCAGGTCGCCACTCCATTGCGCCACACCGCCACACGTGCGCGTTAATATGGCTGGTTGTTGTGCGCAGCCACCAATTGCAGCGCATATCTTGGTAACAATCGGGTAAACCCCCGCTTTCGTAGGTTTTAAGTTTGTGAGGAGTCTCAGCATGTTCGCTGCCGCCATCTCGCTCGTCGGTCTTGCGGCGACCGTCTACCTTGTCTTGCGCGAGGCCAAGGCCATTCGCGCTCAGTCGGGCACCGTTGCCAAAAGCGCTCTTGGGTGGAGCGTCGCCTTCGGCCTGTTCCAGGTCTTTTTGACCGTTTGGGGCGCCATTGGCCTCGTCGCCCAAAACGAGCCGCTCGCCTTTGTGATGCTCATCCTGACCAACGCCATCCTCACCGGCTGCGCTTGGGCCAGCATCGCACGCGACCGCATCGCCCCGCGCGTCTTTGCGTTCGCCGCGCCCGACGCCCCCGCCCCCACCGGCAAGCTCGCCCGTCTGCGCGGCGCCTTTGTGGGCAAGCCACTCGTCGCCGCCGTCCTGTGTCTGCTGCTCGCCGGCGTCTTTGCGCTGCTGGGCATGGAAGTCTCGTCCAACCACGACTTTACCTGGGTCTACCCCCTGTGCATCCTGCTCGAGTGGGCCATCATCACCGTGCTCATGACCGGCTTGTTCTTCCTGTTCCAGCGCCACGGCGCAGCTCCGGCCGTCCTGGCCTTCGCCCTCTTTATCCTGGGCATTGCCGAGTTCTTCGTCATCACGTTTAAATCCATGCCCATCCAGCCGGGCGACCTTTCGGCCATCTCCACCGCCGCCGCGGTCGCCGGCACCGGCTACACCTTCTCGATCTCACTGTTCTGCGTGCTGTCCATGGGCTTTACCGCCATCGCCATGCTGCTGTGCGAGTACGCCGGCCTGGTGGCACCGCACCGTCAGAAGGGCGCCGCCAACGCCAAGCGCATGCTGCTCACCAACCTGCTCGTGGCGGTGCTGTGCCTGGGCGGCGTGACCGCGCATGTCACGCTCATCGACTACTACAACACCCTCGGCATCACCGTCTACACCTGGCGCCCGCTCGAGAGCTACTGGCGCGAGGGCTACCTGCCCGCTTTCATTAGCGCAGCGCAGTCCATCAAGCCGCCCAAACCCGCCGACTACTCCGTCGACGATGCCAAGGCCACGCTCAAAAAGTACGCCAAGGCCTACGACAAGTCCGACGCCGCCAAGAGTGACGAGCGCACCGCCGCAAAGGAGCAGTTCGACAGCGAGAAGCCCACGGTCATCGCCATCATGAACGAGACCTTCTCGGATCTGTCGATCTACCAGAACATGCGCGCCGGCTACGAGGGTCCGCAGTACTTTAAGAACCTGTCCAACTGCCTCAGCCGCGGCAAGCTCTACGTGAGCGCCTACGGCGGCGGCACCGCCAATACCGAGTTTGAGTTTATGACCGGCAACTCCATGGCCAACCTGGGCTCGGGCGTGTACCCCTACACCATCTACAACATGGAAACGACCGGGAATCTGGCAGAGCAGTTCAAGTCGCTCGGCTATTCCACCACCGCCATGCACCCCAACCACGCGACCAACTGGAACCGCGAGAACGTGTACAAGGACTTTGGCTTTGACCAGTTCCTGTCCATCAACGATTTCCAGGGCGCCGATACCCTGCGCGGTATGGTGACCGACCAGGCGACCTACGACAAGATTCTTGAGCTGCTCGACCAGAACGCCGATCCGCAGTTTATCTTCGACGTGACCATGCAGAACCACTCGGGCTACGACACGGGCCTGCTGCCGGCCGACAAGCAAATGCACCTGAACATCGACACGACCGACCTGGACGCTAAGACCGTCGAGGACGGCACGCTCTCCGATGTCGACGAGTATGTCTCGTGCATCGAGCAGTCCGACCAGGCGCTTCGCTACTTCCTCAACGCCTTGAGCAAGCTCGACCGTAAGGTAGTCGTGGTGTTCTGGGGCGACCACCAGCCGTTCTTCCCGTCCAAGTTCAACGACAAGTGGTTTACCGGCGAGGACGATGCCACGCACCAGGAACGTCTGTGGCAGACCGACTACATCATCTGGGCCAACTACGACGTTGCCGGCTGCGACCAGACGAGCGAGGTCGACGACCTGTCCACCAACTACCTGTCCACCCAGCTGATGCAGCTGATCGGTGCCCCGCTTTCCGACTATCAGAAGGCGCACATGACGCTGCGCGAGTCGCTGCCCGCCATCAACTCGGTGGGCTACGAGGACGCCAGCCTGCGCTGGGCGCTCTCCTCCAACGTCACCGGTGACGACGCCGCCGCGGCAGCCGCCACCAAGGCGCGCGAGGATTACGCCAAGATGCAGTACTACGAGATGTTCCGCGACGGCAAGAACGTCTACACCAAGCACTTCCAGACCGAGGCCAACGAGACCGACCCCAACCTGGCGCCGGGCACGACCAAGATCAAGTAACGGCGCGTCTTAACTGGTTCGTCTGCCCGACGGCGCGGAATGTAAGGTTCCCTGCTCGGACAGTCCTGCGCAAGACGGAGGCTACATTAAGTGGCCTCCTTTGCGTGCGGAACTCGCGATGAACCTTACATACCTCCGCCCGGACAGACGCCCTGTTGTTGGAGCGTGGCTTGTCTTGGGTGTATCGCCGAACATATATAAGTTGAAGGCCACGTTATGTGGCCTTCTTTGTTTGCGGAAAGTGTGTCCCGGAATTCTTGTCTGGAATGGGATGCAGTTTCCGCTTGGGACCCGATTGGGAAAGTGTGTCCCACTATTCAGCTGGATTCCGGGATGTATTCCGTTCCGGGCGCTAATTGTGGGATGCAGTTTCCGCTTGCGGAGTCTCCACTCAACAGAAAACCCGGGTGGCCTGTTTTTTGGCTACCCGGGTTTTTGGGTTGTCGATATGTTCGACTGGCTACTAGTGGGTCTTGCGGCGCTTGATCAGCATGATGAGGGCTATCACTACGAGCGTTGCTCCCGCTGCTGCTGCGGTGGCGACTAGGGCGAATGTTTGGTCGCCGGTGTTTGCGAGGTTCTTCGCTGTGGTCGTAGTCTTGACCTTGGTGTCGGTCTTAGCTCCGTTGTCGGACTTGGGCTTGTCCGGGTTCGTCGGGGTCTCAGGAGTCTCGGGGTCCTTTGAGCCTTCGGAATCGGTTGGGCCGGCGGTGTTTACCAGCGTATGGTCCAGGAACTTCTTGGCGCCCGCACTTGCCTGTGAGAACAGGCGGCGCGTGCGGATCGGGGTGGCGTTCACCGTTGTGGGTGCCGTCTCCTCGGCCTCGATATTCACGAGCGTCGTGCCGGTGTCGAGGCCCACGTCGTTGTATCCCACGTGGCAGTAATACTGCGCACCGTCATCGTCTGCGGTCAGGTCAATCTCGAGCTTTGAGGCCGTTCCAGCCGCGAGGTTGCCATCGGCACCCACGAGCTTAAACTCTGTCTCGCCGCGGCCCTTGCGGTACCACATATAGGTCGGTGCCAGCCCTGTTTCGCTATCGTCGGCACCGAGTTGCTTCACATGGCCAATCGCCGAGAGCGTCAGGTGGCTTCCCGCCGCGCGCTCAACCGAAGAGTCGTATCCAAGATCCGACCCCTCCGCAGCATCCGCCGCAGGTCCGCTCACGGTCATCGTCATGCCATCGGGCATGGTCTTGACCGTGATGATTGCCGAGCGAATACCTGTTTCGGTCGTGGATCCATTCTTAACGGCGGCGATGGCGAATCGATACTCCGTATTGGGCTGCAGCCCATCCCACTTGAGCGAGGTCTGCGTGTTGTCGGCAATCTTCCAGCTATTGACGACCGCATCCGCCGCATTGCTCTGCAGCATGCCCACGCCGTAGCTAAAGCCACTCTTGTTTGCGAGCACATCGTCCCAGCTAAACGTAACGCTGGTCGAATCGACGGCGTTTGCCGTAAAGCCCGTCACGGCCGGCGCGTCGGGCATCTCGACGTCCTTAACGTCATAGCCCACGATCCAGAACTGGTCGGTGTCCTTGGTGCCGAGCTTGTCGCCCGAGTCTGCCTCGAACTTGTCGACATCCACCGCGTTGACGCCCAGACGCCACACAAAACCGTACTTGCCCTGCGCGGCCTCGGGCAGGTTGTCGACGGTGCCGCCGTATTCGGTCGATTCACTCGAGGAGTTACCCGTAGTAAAGCCGGCGTTGGCACCAAAGCACAGGCCGCCAAACAACTCGTGCTTTGCGAGCTTCGCGCCCATGACAACGCTGCCGTTCAGCGTCAAGCCGAGCTCGAGCTCCTGCTCCTTGCCCTCCTCGACTTCGATGGTCTGCTCAATGCTCGCCCCCGACTGCGCGGCGGCGCCGTTAAACCCATCGTGCGTGTAGGCGCGCGTTACGCCAGGCTTGCCCAGGCCAAAGGAATCCCCAACGGGAGTCTCGCCGTTGAGCGTCGTTTGATAGGTTCCGGGTTCTCCCGACCGGTTGGTCAAAAAGTAGCTGAGCGGCGTCATATTGTGCTGTTTGGCAATGCGGTCATAGGCCTCGACATTAACGACCGAGGTCTGCGCGCCGAGCGACACGGGCGCCGCCATCACGCCCTTGCCACCAGTTTCCTCATTTTCGATCTCATACTCGTAATAGACCATCGGAATCGTGTAGAGCACGGTCTTGTCACCCTCGCCGGCATGCGACTCATAGCTTACGCTTGCGCTGACCGTGCGCTCGCTCCGGTAGTCATAGCATCCCTCGGCGGCAAAATCGACTGAAGCATTCATCGCGACCAGGGGCGGACCGGTCTGCACCTCGACGGCAACGCCCAACTCGGCGCCAATGGTATAGCCCTGGGATGTCCCCGTGCCCTTTTCCTCTCCGTATGACGTGCCGCCCAACACCAGATAGCCGTATGCCTGCTCCAGATCCTCAACATAGGGCGCATCCTGCAGCACGGCAAGCACGCGCGGGTTGGTATAGACCTTGTAGCGGTCCTTGTACGTGATCTTGACGCTGTCGTTGTCGACATCGGGCAGCGCGAGCGAGATAAATGTGCCGTAGGTAGTGCCGCGACGGTTGCTCTCGCTAATCACCTGCTCCTCGCCGCGGCGCACCTTTCCGTTCTCGTCGAGCGAAAAATGCGAGGCGGTCATCCAATAGTAGTCATCGTTCTTGCGCAGGTCCTCGTCGCGGTGCTTGCCCACCACGGCGATAAAGCTCTCGTTATAGCAGTCCGAACCCGAGACGCTGCCCGCCTTGACGTCGCTGATCCACACCTGCTCGATACCCTTGTGGTCATGCTTGTTGCTGCTGTTGTATTGCTGACCGCTCATGCTCATGGTTCCGACCATGGACCCCAAGCCCTGAGCCCCGCTCTGTGCCGTGTTGCAGGCAAAGTCGCGGAACACATCGCCGCCCACGAGCACCTCGTCGACCGCCAGCTGCTCGGACAGGCCGTCAAGGTTGGCAGTGGCAAGGGCAATAGGCGCCAAGGTGCACGGATAGCGCTTATCCTGAGCGCTATCTTTCCATGCGCTGTTGGGCACATGCGTCAGCCCATAGGAGGCGAGGAGCCCGTCTCTGTATTCCTTGCAATCGGAAAGCTTGAACTCGCCAGACTCCGAGTCAAAATACGCGTAGCGGTACAGCGCGCCGTACAGCCCCTTGCTGCCGTCAGAAGCGCCGTAATCAAAAGCGCTGCGTTGCCAGTCATAGCCCGCAAGAATAAGGCCCGTGACGGTTTCACCCGTCTTCTTTCCTTCTTCATCGTAGGCGGCAAACGTGCCGAACGTCGCATTCGCAGCGACCATGGTCTTGCCGTTCGCGGAGAGGGAGATTGCGCCCGCGTCGCCCAGAGCATCGACATGGACGAGCGCACCCTTGGATGCATCCCACGAAAACAGCTCGCAATGCGTCGACTTATCAATATTCTTCTTGCCGTAGGGTGCCGAGACCACGATGGCGAGGTCATCGCAAAAATCGCGATCGAGGTCGCCGGCCGCTAGCGAAACGACAGGAGCTGACTGAAGCTGCGTCCAGGAGTCGTTCCCGCCCTTGTTGTGCGTGGTGTAGTCCGCGGCGTTACCGGCATCGATCTTGACGACGCTTTGCTTCCAGTTGCCGCCCTCCAAGTCATACATGTCGACTACAGCCTTGCGCACGCCGTTCTCGTCGACATAGCAGCCCGCGTAGACAAAAAGCTCGTCGACGCCGTCGCCATCGACATCGCCCGCCTCGACATCAAAGACGGCGTCGTGCTCTTGCAGGTAACCGGCATCCAGGTACTTAAAACGGCCTTCGTACATCATATTAGTGTTGACCGTCACCGGCAGGTGTGTGTCGAGAGTGCGCGTACGCCCGTTGCTAAACGAGTAGAGGACCAGCTCAACCTTTCCGGCGTATGACTTGCCGTCAATCGTCGTGGAGGAACTGTCGCCGTAGGCACGGAGCTCGGCAACGCGGCTCTTTTTGCCCGTGCTGGCGTCGCTGCAGAACTCAACACTCGTGGCGTGAATGCCCGAGAAACCGTTGTTGTCGTTGGCGAGTACTGTTGAGGACTCATTGTTGCTTAGGTACGACCAGGTGCCGCCACCGTAGTCGCTATGCTTGTAGAGATCGCTGTTCGTATCGAAGTTGTTGACGTTTTGCCAGAACTTTGCGGCGCCCCACACGCTTCCATAGCCATCGGTGAGTTTGCTGCTGCCGCCAATGTCACCGCGCTCGACGTTCTCGAGCTTGTCGCGCAGAGTGTAGCGATTGCCATGGCTACCGTTAGCTGCCATATAGACCTCGCTGCGCGTGGCAAACGTCGTGGGGGTATCAGTGGAATAGGGGCCAACGGTATCGGCCGGAATGTCTTCGCTCGTGCCCAGACCCAGGGCTTGATAATCCTGCTCGGTCATATCGGTGATTGCGGGCGCGTCTGCCGCCTGGGCAACCTGGGGCGTGGCCGTGAAGCAGGCGACGCTCGTGGCGATCAACGCAGCAAGCGCCGCCGTCCCAACAAGCCGGATTTTCGACAGCCTACGGATACGGGGGTGTGGAACGTACATGAGGGACCTCGCTTTATTCGAGTGGAGTTGACTCATTTTTGCAAATGATACGTCCGATGCCCGATATCACGTGTCTCATTTTCGCCAACGGCGTGTCTCATTTTTGAGAATTCGAGATGCCGCGGAAATCTTATCCCAGCTCAAAGGCCATTTCTGGGATGTATTTTCCGTCGAGTGCCTCATCGGGAAACTGCATCCCATTTCAAGCGTCGATTCTGGGACGCACTTTCCCCTTAGACCCTCAACCGGAAACCGCATCCCACTTTGAGCGCAAATTCCGGGATGCATTTTCCGCTTGAGCCTCATTGGGAAACGGCGTCCCACTTTGAGGGCTGATTGTGGGATGCATTTTCCGGTTTTGCTCTCATTGGGAAAATGCATCCCGTTTCTTGACCGAATAATGGGACGCAATTTCCCGTTGGAGCGCCTTTGGGAAAGTGCGTCCCACTTCGACCGCCCAGAGTGGGATGCACTTTCCGCAAAGCACCTCAACGGGAAACTACGTCCCATTCCAAAGGCAAATTCCGGGACGCATTTTCCGAAAGCCTGCCCATCCGGAAAGCCCGTCCCACTTTGGACGCATCCGGGCACGGAACCATCGACCTATCAGGCCTCCCATCAATAAAGAGGCGTCCTCCCGGACGGCGGGGCACGAAGTTCATCGCGAGTTCCGCACGCAAAGAAGGCCACTTAATGTGGCCTTCGTCTTGCGCAGGACTGTAGAGCAGGGAACTTCGTGCCCCGACGCCCGGGAGGACGTTTCATTTAGAAAGATGGACCGACCGCCGTCAGCGATGGGAGCTACTCCCCCAGCACGGCCTTTTTGGCGGCTGCAGCCATGTTGTCCAGATCTTCCTTGGTGGGGTGATCCTTTGCGGCGACCCAGTTATCGAGCAGCATCTTAAAGCGGACATTGTCGGGATCTTGCTCGAGCATGGCCTCGTAGCGCTGCTTGACCGCGGGACCCATCTTGCCCTGGCACATTGCCCAACCCACAAGCTCGGCATCCTCGGCCAAATTGGAAGTTACGCGATCGATAATCTGCTGGTAATAGCTCTGGTCGGCGCCAAAACCGCAGGTGCCAAACAGGAACACGCGCTTGCCGCGCAAGGCGGAGAGCAACGCCGCGACCGAAGGCGTGCACGCGCCCTTGTCGCACCAAAAACCGACGAGCACCATGTCGGCCGCGCAGGCCCCCTGCGCCTCGAGCGCAACCTGATCTGCATCCGCATCGTCGCTCAACGCCGCGGCATGGACAAACTCAACACCCGCAGCCTGCAGTGCGCGCTTGATCGCGCCCGAAACCATCCTGGTATTACCGCTCTTGCTGTTAACCACCAAAGAGCATGTCATAGTCACGTTGCTCGTTTCCCCCAAAACTAAAGCCACTAATGCAATTTATTAGATGAATATCTTAGTACTAACGTGACAGATGTAAACCACCGTCTGTCGATTGATTAATTTGCCCCACGGGCTTGCTCACTGGGCGAATTGGCTGCGGTAGAGTTCGGCGTAGAAGCCGCCTGCCGCTAGCAGCTCGTCATGCGTGCCACGCTCGATAATCTGGCCGTCGCGCATCACCAGAATGCAGTCGGCGTTGCGGATGGTGCTCAGGCGGTGCGCCACAACAAAGCTTGTGCGGCCAGCCATGAGCTCGTCGAATGCCGCCTGCACTTGCAGCTCGGTGCGCGTGTCGATACTAGAGGTCGCCTCGTCCAGCAGCAAGATAGCCGGGTCGGTGAGCATAACGCGTGCGATGCACAGCAGCTGCTTTTGGCCCTGGCTAAACGTGCCGCCGTCCTCGCCGATGACCGTATCGTAGCCGCCTGGCAGCTGCACGATAAACTTGTGCGCGTGCGCACGCTTGGCGGCTTCGATAACCTGTTCACGCGTGGCATCGGGACAACCGTAGGCGATGTTTTCCGCCACCGTGCCCTCGAACAGCCACGTATCCTGCAACACCATGCCAAAGGCATGGCGCAGGCTTGCGCGCGTGTAGTCACGCGAAGACCTGCCATCAACCGTGATGTGGCCGGCATCGATATCGTAAAAGCGCAGCAGCAGGTTGATGAGCGTCGTCTTTCCGCAGCCCGTGGGGCCAACAAGGGCAAAGCGCATGCCGGGCTTAGCCTCGATGCAAATGTCCCGCAGCAGCTTGCGGTCGGGCACGTAGCTAAAGTCCACATGCTCAAAGGCGACCTCGCCCTGCGGGGCAGCAAGTTCCACGGCATCCGCCGCATCGGGCTCCTGCTCGCGGGCATCGAGCAGCGCAAACATGCGGCGCGCCGAGGCATACGCCGTCTGGATCTGCGTAATGACGTTGGTGACCTCGTTGAACGGCTTGGTGTACTGGTTGGCATAGGACAGGAAGATCTGCACGCCGCCCACCGTAAGCGCCGCGGGCACGCCCGCGATCACGCCCACGCAGCCGATCACAGCGACCACGGCATAGATGATGTTATTGATAAAACGCGTACCGGGGTTGGAGAGCGAACCCATAAACTGCGCGCGCTCGCCCGCGGTGTAGAGCTCGGCATTGAGGGCATCGAAGCGCTGCTGGGCGTTCGGGCCATAGGCAAAGGCGTCGACAAGCTTTTGCTCGCCTACGTACTCCTCGATATGACCACCGAGCTGCCCTTGAATACGCTGCTGTGCCGTAAAGCTTTTGTTGGAAAGCTTGGCGATGGCGCCGGCTGCAAAAATGGAAAGCGGCGTGACGAGTACCACCACAAGCGTCATGGTCAGGTTGATGGAAAGCATAAACGCGAGCGTGCCCACGATGGTAATAACACCGGTGAAGAGCTGCGTGAAGCCCTGCAGCAGACCGTCGCCCACCTGGTCGACGTCGTTGACCACGCGGCTCATGAGGTCGCCGTGAGCATGGCTGTCGATAAAGCTGAGCGGCATGCGGCTGAGCTTGTCGCTCGCCTCCACGCGCATGTCGCGCACCGTCTCGTAGGACAGACGGTTAACGCAGTAGCCCTGCAGCCACTGGAAGGCCGCAGCACCTACGACGACAATCGCGAGCTTGGTGACAAGCGGCAGCAGCGCATCGAAGTCCACCTGTCCGGCGGCGACGATAAGGTCGATGCCCTCGCCAATGAGGATGGGCGTATAGAGTTGCAAGATCACCGAGATTGCGGCGCTCACAAACGATGCCGTAAACGAGACGCGGTGCGGGCGAACATAGCCCAGCAGGCGGCGGGTCACCGCACCCACGGGATAGCGCTCGGGGTCGCCAGGCTGGCGCGGGCCGTCGCCCAGGTCGTTGAGGCTATCGTTACCGGACACGTTGGCCGTCATCGTGGCGACCGAACCGGAGGAAGTGTACGGATTCATTTAGCAGCCCTCCTTTGCGCAGACGGATGCGGGGGCGGTCGGGGCACCTGGGGCGAGCGCGGGCGCTGTGCTCCCCCGCTGGCCCTCAAGCTCCTCGCGGCGCAGCTGCGACTGGCAAATCTCGCGATAGAGCTGACAGGTCGCATAGAGCTCGTCATGTGTGCCCAGGCCGGCAACCGAGCCGTGGTCGAGCACGCAGATCACGTCGGCATCGCGCACGGTCGAGACGCGCTGGCTCACAATCACCGTGGTCAGCGGCAGCCCGCCCTTGGCGGCACCGCGCATGCTGCGCTCGCGAATGGCATGGCGAAGCGCCGCGTCGGTCTTAAAGTCGAGCGCCGACGCGGAGTCATCCATGATCAATATCTGAGGCGAACCAACCAAGGCACGCGCGATAGTCAGGCGCTGACGCTGGCCACCGCTAAAGTTCTTGCCGCCCGCTTCGACCGGGGCATCCAAGCCCTGCGGCTTGTTGCGCACGAACTCGCCGGCCTGCGCCATATCGAGCGCCGCCCAGATCTCCTCATCGGTTGCCGACTCGCCGCGCCAGGTCAGATTACTGCGGATTGTGCCGCTCACGAGTGACGCGCGCTGCGGGACGGTCGCGACCACGTGGCGCAGCTGATCGAGCGGCCAGGCGCGCACATCGGCACCCATCACGCTCACGCTGCCGACGCCCGCATCGTACAGGCGCGGGATGAGCGAAACGAGCGTGGACTTGCCGCTGCCCGTGCCGCCGATAATGCCGAGCGTTTTGCCCAGCGGCAACTCCAGAGTCACATCGTTGACGGCGTTGGCCGCGCCCGCGCCAAAGGAGAAGCTCGCATGGCTAAAGCTCAAGGCGGGCACCGGGGCGGCATCGCCCATCGCACCCGGCTCGGGCAGAGCGACCGGCTGGTTACCCGCGTCGGTAATGCTCGGCACGCAATTGAGCACCTCGTTGATACGCGACGCGCTGGCGCTCGCCTTGGTAAAGACCACGACCAGGTTGGCGACATACACGATGGAGGTGAGCGTCTGGGTCATGTAGTTCACAAACGCCATGACCTGGCCCTGCGTAAGCTCGCCCACGTTGACCTGAATGCCGCCCACCCACAGGATGGCGCACACACCCAGGTTCATCACCAAAAACGTGACGGGGTTGAGAATCGACGAGAGCTTGCCCACCGCGATGGCGGTATGGGCCTGATCGTCGGCGGCTTGGGCAAAGCGCTCGCGCTCGTGGTCTTCGCGCACAAACGCACGGACCACGCGGGCGCCCGAAAGACCCTCGCGGCAAATGAGCGCAATGCGGTCGAGCTTTGCCTGCAACTGCTTGTAATACGGAATGCAGCGCGCCATGACAAACCAGAACACCAGGCCGATGGCGGGCGTGCAAATCAAAAAGATGGTACCGAGCTTAAGGTCGATGGCAAGGGCCGCGCACATAGAGCCCACCGCCAAGAAGGGCCAACGGATGAGCATGCGTACGCCCAGCGCCACAGCGAGCTGCACCTGGTTGACGTCGTTGGTAATGCGCGTGATGAGCGACGGCGTGCCAAAGCGATCGAGCTCAGCATAGCTCAGCTTGTTGATGTGTTGGTAGAGTGCGCCGCGAATGTCGGTGCCCATGCCCTGCGAGGTCAGCGCCGCCATCTTTTGGCAGACGAGCGTAAACGAGATGCCGATCACGGCCATGGCGGCGAGCACCATGCCGTAGTGGACGACGGCACTCACGTCGTGCGCACCGATACCTTTATCAATCATCTGGGCAATCACCAGCGGCGTCAGCAGGTCAAAGATCACTTCGATCAACTTGCACGCAGGGCCAATCACCATATACCGGCGAAATTTACCACCAAAACGCCCGAGCAGCTCAATCATAAAAAGGCGCTCCCTATCATCATCTCTCTTCAATCTGATTCATGATAGTACGGAGAACCCTGGAGATGCGTAAGCAACTCGCTACAGAACAAGCCCCCGAAACAATCAGGAAACTAGGCACAGAGACAAAGCACCCGAACATGTTTTGGCAAAGCCGACGAGCAGCACTAGACAAGGGATTGAATTGTTCAGATTAACGCGCCTCTACGGGCGCATTTTGGACGATGTGGTCCCGGTGCCGGCGGGCTGTTTGGTAGTCGAGCGATTCCGCAGGCAAAGCCGAGGACCAGCGAGACACCAAACAGCCCGCCGGCACCGGGACCACATCGCGGCACCAAAAAACGCCCGTGCGCTCGATGGATTCGGATGCCCGACAGAGGCTCCTTATGGCTGCTTCCTTCCGGATCTGACCAGATTCGGAACATGTCGTCATCCGAACCCATCGAACGCGCTAGGCGCTCGATATATCTTACCCGCTCCCGCCCGATGGGGCAAGGTAGCTAATTTGGGACGGGGCTTTTTTGACTACTCGGGCAATCAGATCGACAAGTAGTCAAATAAGGCCCATCCCAATTAGACTGGTCTGACGCCGTGCCACGAAAGGGGCCTATCTACTACGTTTAAGCCGAGGGGGTCAACCATAGCCGGCTTTTTCGAAAATCGACAAGCCGTCTACCTGCACTGATAATTGTTCTCGGGGGAAGCGGGCACTGCGGGGCGCGGCAACGGCGCGCGATTTCCGCGTCGCAGCGCTACCCTGATGCTGAATGCCGGGACGATGACCCACTGACCTGCTGACGCCTCTTCGGCCGTCCTCAAATCCGACCTGTCTCGCCCCGGCATCCGCGTCCCGGAGTCCTGCCATGACCTAATAGGAGCATGAGCGCGGACAATCGGACAAGCCAATTGGATTGTAGCGCTCCCGTCAGTGCAATGTCTGGGAGACCCGGGCGCGGAGCAGGCGGCAGACCGAGGGGAGCGAAAATGGAAGGCGAAACGGTCATCGCGGGCGTCGACACGCACAAGGACGTGCATGTTCTGTGCCTGCTCGACGGCCTCGGGAGGAAGATCTGGAGCGGGAGCTTCGGGGCCGACCCCGAGGGCTACGACAGGCTGGCGGAGGCGATAGGCGACCCGGGGAGCTGCATGGTCGTCGGCGTCGAGGGCACGGCATCGTACGGGGCCGGGCTGACGAGGAGGCTCGTGGAGCTCGGGTACAACGTCGTCGAGGTGCTCAGGCCCAAGAGGGACAAGGTGAGGCCCGGCGAGGGGAAGAGCGACCCGCTGGACGCCGAGCGCGCGGCGCGCAAGGCGGCGTCCGGGAAGGGCTGCTCCGTGCCGAAGTCGCAGGACGGCTGGGTCGAGGCGGTGCGCCAGCTCTACGTCGCGCGCAGGCTGGCCGTCGCGACGTCCACGTCCTGCGTGGCCTGCGCGAAGTCGATGCTCACGACGGCCCCGGGCGCCCTGAGGGAGCGGTCAGGGGCCGCGAGCGGCCGAAGGACCTCATGCCGCTGCTCGCGCGCGGGAGGAAGGCGGGCGACGCGCTCGAGGAGAGCGTGCTGGCCTCGCTGCGGTCCGTCGCGGCGGTCTGGAAGGAGGCCCGCAGCCAGGCCGAGTCCCTCGACGAGCGCATCCGCGCGCTGCTGGAGGCGAACGCGCCCGCGCTGCTCGGCGTCGAGGGCTGCGGCACCACGACCGCCGCCGCCCTGGTCGTGGCCGCCGGCGACAACCCCGGCAGGCTGAAGGGCGAGGCGGCGTTCTCGATGATGTGCGGCGCCTCCCCGATCCCCGCGTCGAGCGGGAAGACGGACCGGCACAGGCTCAACCGCGGCGGCAACCGGCAGGCGAACTGGGCGCTCTACGAGATCGCGATCAAGCGCATGGCGTACGACGAGAGGACGAGGAGGTACGTGGCGAGGCGGACCTCCGAGGGGAAGTCCCGGCGGGAGGCGGTCCGCTGCCTGAAGCGCTACATAGCGCGGGAGGTGTACCACGTGCTCATGGACCCGAACCCCGACGGCGCCGCGCCGGAAGGCCCCGAGCTCGCGAAGATGCGCAAGGCGATGCGGGTGACTCAGAAGAAAGCCGCCGCGGAGCTCGGCCTGTCCGCAGCCACACTCGGGCACTTGGAACGGGGGAAACGGCGGTCGACGAAACTGGAGAGGAGGTATTACGAGCTCCTGTGCGAATTGAAGGGAGCGCTCCCGCAAACTGCCTCTTGACAACTTATAGGAGCGTCGGTTTTATTTTCGCATATTCCGGGATGGTCGAGGGTGCTCGGCTAAACGTAGTAGATGGCCGCATTTCGTGGCAAGCGGTCCGGCTCGAGACCCAAGGCAGTCAGCCTCGGATAGCCATTCTCGAAGTTGCGGTGGAATACGGACTGAATTGGCACCTTAAAGGCAAAAACACTCCGTATTTCACCGCAACTTATCGAGGGGATGGGTTTTAGAGGCGGCCAAGGTCGTAGGCTTGGGCGGCGGCTTCGCCGGCGCAGATGAGGTTGGTTGTGGCTTCCTGGGGATCGAGCGCCAGCTCAAGGCCCATGGGCTTGCGGCAGACCGGCAAAACCAGGTCGACGCCCTGCCCATATACCGCATCCAGGTTGTCAGCACGACCGCCCACGACGGCGACCACCGGCTTGCCATAGCGCTTGGCACGGCGGGCCACACCAACCGGCGCCTTGCCGGCAGCGGATTGCTCGTCCATATTGCCCTCACCCGTAATGACCAGGTCGACATCGCGCACGTGCTCGTCAAACCCAATCAGATCAAGCACCGTCTCCACGCCCGAGCGCAGCTCCGCACCGAGCGCTAGCAGCGCGGCGCCCAGGCCGCCGGCGGCGCCGGCGCCGGGCACACCGAGCACCGAGCCAAACGTCCGCGCACCCTCGGGCACGCGCAACAACCCCTGAGCCCGCGCCCCGGTAATTGCCGCATCGAGCAGGCGACCATAGCCGACCATCCAGCTGTCGTACCCGCGCAACACCTTGTCGTCATCCGTCGGCAAGCCCTTCTGCCCACCAAACACCGCCAGTGCGCCTCGACGCCCCACGAGCGGATTCTCGACATCGGAAAGCACCACGACGCGCGCGCCATTCAGCGCCCGAAGCGCTGGTGCCAAATCGATGCTCGCCACGTGTTCAAGGCCTGCGAGACCGGGGGCGATATTGCAGCCACGCTTATCGACAACGTGCGCGCCCAGCGCCTGCAGCATGCCGGCGCCACCGTCGTTGGTGGCGCTGCCGCCCAAACCAATATAGATAGTCTTTGCCCCGCCACGAACCGCACGGAGCATCAGCTCACCCACGCCATAGGTCGAAGCCGCAAGCGCCGCCGATTCCGTGCAAGGCGAATACCCAATACCCGCCGCCTCGGCCATCTCAATAACAGCAGATTCGCGCTCGCCGTCCACCAGCATCCGGGCAGACACCCGGTCGCCCAAGGGGCCTGCAGCCTCGCAGGTCGAGAGCTCACCGCCACACGTGGCAACGGCATCGAGTGTTCCCTCGCCACCATCCGCCAGCGGCAGCGCGCTTACTTGGGCATCGGGCCACACGCGGCGCACGCCCTCGGCAACGGCCGCCTCCGCCTGCGCACTCGAAACGCTACCCTTAAAGGAATCGATCGCCAACAGCACACGGCGGGGCCGCCGCTGTACGGGGCCAAAGTTGAGCGTCTCGCCAGTGGGATCCCCAACACCCGCGAGCGCCTCGGCATGAGCGGCGTGCGCGTCAAGCTCGACTCCGCGGCCGATGCCGTCGACACCGCGCAGGCCAGCAAAATAACCGCTCAGCACCGCGCGACACTCGTCCGCCAGCACGCCGGCGGTCACATTAAACCGATGGTTCAGGCGCGAATCGGCATTGAGGTCATACAGCGAGCCCAGCGCACCCGCTTTGGCATCGGTCGCACCATACACGCAACGCCCCACGCGCGCGTTAACCATAAGCCCCGCGCACATGCAGCAGGGCTCGAGCGTCACGTAGACCGCGCAATCGGAAAGGCGCCAGCGACCGAGCGACTGAGCGGCGGCGCACAGGGCCGAAAACTCGGCATGCGCCGAAGGATCCTGGTCGAGCTCGCGGCGATTATGCGCCCTCGCGACGATCTCTCCCGCACGCACCACTACGGCACCGATCGGCACCTCGCCCACCGCTGCGGCGGCACTCGCCTCCGCCAGCGCCTCGCGCATGAACTTCTCATCGATTTCGGTGATCGTCATCGTTCGCCTCCCCTGTTGCAAATCCAAAACGATGCTATCATTACGACTCACGGAGAGATGGCAGAGCGGTTGAATGCGGCGGTCTTGAAAACCGTTGAGCGCGAGAGCGTTCCGGGGGTTCGAATCCCCCTCTCTCCGCCACCTTAGTGATTCACCGGTGTCATGGTTCGCTCAAACAGTGCATCGACCACGTCGGCGATTTCGGATCGGCGCTCTAGGACGTGGCCCGATTCCCACCACATGGTAAAAAGCCGAATAATGCCACCGGCGACAAACTCAGACGTTGTCTCGAGCGATACGGGCGCGAGCGCGTCCTCGTCAAGCGCGCTCATCACGCGCCCGCGTATGGAGCGCGCGATGCGGTCGCAAATCATGCTGGTCAGCATACCCGACATGCTGCTCGCCAAAATGTTATCCATGAGCTGCTCATGCGCCAGAATCAGATCCATGGCATCGGCGAACACTTCGTGGCGAAGCGCGCGCACGTCCTCGGCGCCCTCCGCGCCATCCGCATCGGCCCGCTTTTGCGGCAGGCCCGACATGAGTTCATCGATATAGAAGGCAAAGTAATCGTTCTTGTCGCGGAAGTGCTTGTAGAACGTCGTCCGACGAATCATAGCGCGGTCGCACAGCATGGCAACCGTCACGTCCTCAAACCGATGCTCTTCGAGCAGCTCAGTAAAGGCCTCGAACAGGGCCCGATAGGTTTTCTTGATACGAAGGTCCATATATATCGCCCTCCTCAAGGAGAAGACAGCGCTCACTAATCTGTCGCATATCTTACACCTGTATCGTCCGCCCCCCTGGCGAATGGCCTCACCTTGGTGGAAACATAACGCTTACCGGAAAGTTCGGTATCGCCAAAGGTTGCGGGTATACTAGTAGCGTTACACCAACGGCAGCCGGCGGAAGACGCCGCGGCCATTCGAAACGGAGACACCATGATTCCCGTCATCATCGGCATCGTTGTTGTCATTGTGATTGTCTGCGCCATCGCCGGCATCTACAACAACATGGTCACCAAGCGTAACCGCATCGATAACGCCTGGCAGAACATCGATACGCAGCTGCAGCGCCGCAACGACCTGATCCCCAACCTGGTCGAGACCGTCAAGGGCTACGCCAAGCACGAGCAGGAGACGCTCTCCGCCGTGATCAGCGCGCGCAACACCGCCGTCAAGGCCACCACGCCCGAGGCCAAGATGGAAGCCGACAACGTGCTGACCGGTGCGCTGCGCCAGCTCTTTGCCGTGGCCGAGGCCTACCCCGACCTTAAGGCAAACACCAACTTTACGCAGCTGCAGGCATCGCTCGAGGATACCGAGAACAAGATTAGCTATGCACGCCAGAGCTACAACGACTGCGTGCTCAGCTACAATAACGCCATTCAGACGTTCCCGGCTGTCATCTTTGCCGGCATCTTCCAGTTTAAGGAGCGCCAGGGCTTCGAGGCCGCCGAAGCAGCCCGCCAGGCCCCGACCGTCAAGTTCTAGTAGTTTGGCAGCGCATCCTTAATCGGCTAAATGCATAAACCGCCCCGTCGAATGCATACTTCGACGGGGCGGTTTCCTTTTTCGCGAAGGTCCCCCTCTAAGCGCCGTGCATTTTTAGGAGTATTCAACATAACCAAGAGCTTCGGGCGCCACGATACATGCCGAAGACCGCGAATATCCCTGCAAATCAACCGCTGTCAGCCCATAACCCCGCCCATCATCCGTAGAAAACATCGAGAAATCCCGATTATTTGCCCAAGGTCGGTATGCAGGGGCCTTCGATTGCAGAATACTCGCAAAAATGCACGTCGCCACCACCCCCACATGGCGCGAAGCAAAGCAAAAGCGCGGCCTAAAAGGCCGCGCACCATCTTTATTCAGATTAATCATTGCCCGTTGTGACATCGCCGAACCCGCAAGGCAGAGAACAAGTTCCCTCCCGGCGCACTCCGCAGGACGCAAGAAGCCCTCGCCGCACGAAGTGCGCAGCGAGGGCTTCTTGCATGTCCGAGGACGCGCCGGGAGGGAACTTGTTCTCTGCCCGGATAGGTAAGACAAATTACGCGACGGTGTAAACCCAGTTGTGCTTATCCTCAACAGCACCAGACTGGATGCCCGTCAGGGTCTCGCGGAGCTTCTTCATAACAGGACCGATCTCGGTGTAGCCAGCCGGGAAGGTCACAGTTTCGTCGGCACCGTAGACCTTGTTGTCGATCTCGCCAACCGGGGAGATGACGGCAGCGGTGCCGCACAGACCGCACTCCACAAAGGTGCCGGCCTTGACCTCGGCCCACTCGACGGGACGCTGGTCGACGGTCATGCCCAGGTCCTGAGCAACCTGAACGAGCGAACGGCGGGTGATGGAGGGCAGGATGGAGTCGGTGTGCGACTGCGGGACGACAAGCGTGCCGTCCTCCTTCACGAACAGGACGTTGGCGCCACCGGTCTCCTCGACATAGGTGCGGGACTCGGAGTCGAGATACAGGTTCTCGGCATAGCCCTCGCGGTGAGCCTCCATCGTGGGCTTCAGGGACATGGCGTAGTTGAGGCCGGCCTTGATGTTGCCGGTGCCGTGCGGTGCGGCGCGGTCGTACTCGGAAACACGCAGCTTGACAGGCTTGAGGCCACCCTTAAAGTACGGACCGACCGGGGTCACGAGAATGCGGAACGTGTACTCAGGAGCGGGAGCCACGCCGATCACGTCACCGGAGCCGATCATAAACGGACGCACATACAGGGTTGCGCCAGAGCCGAAGGGCGGAACCCAGGCGGCGTTGGCAGAGACGACCTGCTTGACGGCCTCGACAAACTTGTCCTTGGGGAACGGGGGCATCTCGAGGCGCTGCGCGGAGTTATACATACGCTCGGCGTTCATGTCGGGACGGAAGCAGACGATGCTGCCGTCCTCGGCGGTGTAGGCCTTCAGGCCCTCAAAGACCTCCTGGCAGTAATGGAAGATGCCACCGCACTCGGAGACATGCAGGGTGTGGTCGGTGGTCAGGCCGCCCTCGTCCCACTCGCCATCCTTCCAATGGGCCTCGTAGCTGTAATCGGTCTTCATGTAGCCAAAGCCGAGGCTACCCCAATCGATATCCTTCTTCTCGACAGTCATATGTCGCTCCTTACATACACGGTTGCATACTCGCGAACCCGCACGCAAGGACCGAAGCCGGCCGCGTCGCAACGTCGCATACCCGGAAGCGTAGAGCCGGGCAGGACACGCGGGCAGCATCGAAGCCGATGGCACGTCGATTCGCATGCAGGTGATTGTACTCCCCGCACGCCTTGGATAAAACGTTTTTCTTTAACTAAGTAAAGTATTTTCATTTGCCTTCAACACAAAAGGCCCGCCATCGAATCCGATGACGGGCCTTGGAATTAACGTCCGAAAACAAACTCGGACTAGGCGTTCTTTTTACCGAGCTTAGCCTTAACCAGGCCGACCACGGTCGGGATGATCGACACGGCGACGATGCCGATAATCAGCAGCTCAAAGTGCTCTTGCACAAAGGGAATGCCGCCAAAGAAGTAGCCCAGCAGCGTAAAGACCGTCGACCAGGTAATGCCGCCCAGCACGTTAAAGA
>JAGZWV010000131.1 GCA_018378775.1 Collinsella sp.
GGAAAAGGAATTTCTCGGGGCCGCCTCTCGGCGGCCTTGCGAAAAACAAATCCAAGTTAGACCATTTCAAATGGTTCGATGTCTGCCCGGATGCGACACAGCTTGTGTGTCCATCCTCGCAGTATCCGGTTCTCAAGGTGCACGCCTGGCGGCTGATCCGGTCCGACCGGGCCGCGCGGCAAGGAGATATATTGCCAGACCGGAGGGGCCCCGGGGGCGGGAATCTGGGCGTACACATTTCCTACACATTTTGTGATTCTCAGCTGTGTTTGCCGGTAATAAAGAGGGGACCTCGTTTCCGAGATCCCCTCCTCCGTCTAACTGTAGAAATAGGCTTTCAAAGCCTTAGGCCAGCAGCTTGCGACCAGACTCCTCAATCGCGTCAAGTGCGGCATCAGCCTCGGCGGCATCCGCGCCCTTAGCGAAGATGTACAGCTTAATCTTGGGCTCGGTGCCGGAAGGACGAACAATACCCTTGTTGCCGCCCTCAAGATCGAACTCAATGACGTTAGCCTTCGGCAGGCCGTTCACGCAGGTGTTGTAATCCACGACAGCCTCAATCTTGGAACCGGCGAGCTCCGCGGGCGGGTTCTCGCGCAGACCAGCCATGATGCCGGCCATCTTTGCCGCACCCTCAGCGCCCGGATAGCTCAGCGAAATCGTCTTGTTGTGATAGTAGCCATACTTCTCGTACAGCTCGTGCATCGCATCTGCAAGGTTCTTGCCCTGGAGCTTGTAATACTGCGCCATCTGGCAAATCAGAAGAGAAGTGCTCACGGCGTCCTTGTCGCGCACGTGGTCACCGGCCAGATAGCCGTAGCTCTCCTCAAAACCGAAGATAAAGCGATCGACCTCGCCGGCATCGGAAAGAGAAGTAATGATGTCGCCGATGTACTTGAAGCCCGTCAGGCAGCGGCGGAGCTCAAAACCGTACTCGTCGGCCAGAGCGTCGACCATGGCGGAAGAAACGATAGTAGTAACGGCAACCTTCTTAGTGAGGTCCTCACCGCGGGCAGCACGGGTCTTGCAGATATAGTCGAGCAACAGAACGCCCATCTCATTGCCGGTCAGCAGCAGATAGTCATCGCCATTCTTAACGGCAACGCCAACACGGTCGGCGTCGGGATCGGTTGCAAGCAGCAAATCAGGGTGAACCTGCTCGCACAGGTCAATGCCCTTCTGCATGGCCTGACGAATCTCGGGGTTAGGATACGGGCAGGTCGGGAAATCGCCGTTAGGCTCCCTCTGCTCGGGAACAACCGTGACATCGGTGATGCCAGCGCGCTCGAGCACCGTCGTGACGGGAATGAGGCCGGTGCCGTTGAGCGGAGTGTAGACGAGCTTAAGCGGAGCGCCAGCGATCTCCTCGGCAGAAAGGTTGGTCACGCCGCGGGCGAGAACGGCGTCATAATAACGCTCGAGGCACGAGTCATCGATCCATTTGACCAGACCCTGCTCAAGAGCCTCATCGAAGTCCATGGACTTCACACCGGTAAACGTATCGGTCTCGGCGATAGCCTTAGAAATTGCATCGGCAGCCTCGCTGGTGATCTGGCAGCCGTCGGGGCCATAGGCCTTATAGCCGTTATACGGCGCCGGGTTATGGCTAGCGGTCATGCAAATTCCACCGGAGCACTTAAGGTCGCGGACGGCCCAGGAGAGCGTCGGCACGGGAGAAATCTTGGGATACACGAGGGCAGTCACGCCGTTTGCTGCAAGAATGGCAGCCGTCGTCTTAACGAACAGCTCACCTTTATTGCGGCTATCGCGAGCGATGGCGACCGTCGGATGCTCGAAGGTCGCATTGAGGTAGTCAGCGAATCCCTGGGTCGCACGACCGACCGTATAGATATTCATACGGTTAGTGCCCGCACCGATAGTGCCGCGAAGGCCGGCAGTACCGAAGGCGAGATCCTGGAAGAAAGCGTCGGTGATGGCGTCCTCATCACCCTGCTCCTTCATCGTGTTAAGCTCAGCGAGGAGCTCCTCGTCCTTGACATTGGCAATCCAAGTATCAAGCAGCTCATGAACATCTGCCATGTGAGTCCTTCCGTCACAATCAATAAAACGACCCGTGTAAAACAGGACAAGCGCAGCAGTGCGCTAAAG
>JAGZWV010000024.1 GCA_018378775.1 Collinsella sp.
GTCCACCGGTTCTAGATTGAGCGGAGCCGTGCTGTTTTCCATACGCGATAGGTCGAGCATCTGCTGCACCAGACGAGCCAGGCGACGCGTCTCGGAAGCAACGGTCTCCAAATGCTCATCGTCGGTGGGATACACACCGTCTTGCATGGCCTCGACCGTTGCCAGCATGGCCATGAGCGGCGTGCGCAGCTCGTGGGCAACATCAGAGGTCAGGCGCTTTTCGTGCTTCATATCCTTTTCGAGTGAGGTGGCCATCTCGTCGAAGGTCTCTCCCAGCTGATCGATCTCGTCATCGCCGCGCAGCCCCGTGCGAGCCGACAGGTCGCCGTCACGGATTTGCTTTGCGGTACTGGTGATGCGATGAATCGGTTTGGTGAGCATGCGCGACACGAGCGATCCGATAACGACCGAAATGCAGATTGCAACAACCGCGGCGAGGGCCATGGCGTTAAAGGTCTTCTCCCTAAACGCAGAGTCCGCCTTGGTGAGCAGAGCGTCGGAGCCGATGGCCCACAGCTTTACCTGTCCGACATGCTCGCCGGAAGACGTTACAATCTCGACGTTAGCAACGCTATCGGAGTCGGTTGGAGCAGACGAGACCGGGCTATGCGATGCCCTCTTGCCGCTCGTGTCGTCGGTCGTAGCCTGGTTTTCGCGTACATCGGCGGTGGCGCTTGCCGAGGGCCAGGAATCGTCATAAACGATCACACCCTTTTTATTGACGACCTGCATGCCCAGATCGTCGGAAACTAAACTCGACGTTGCGACCGTGCGCAGTTCTCCCGCGGTCCAAGAGCCGTTTTCCTCATATGAGGTTGCCAACTTCTCGGCAGCGGAGTTTGCGATTTCGACGATATTGGAGCGTGTGTAATCCGAAAAGACCGTGCCCCACACAACAGAGACAACGCCCACCAGCACCAATACCGTCATGAGCGATGTCAGGGCAAAAGCAAGTGCCATGCGCGAGGGATAGCTCATCGTTGGCCGTGAATCGGAACGAGGCGTGTTCCAACTAGCCTTGGAACCCGCCTCGCTCTCCTGCTTGTGCTTTTGTCCGATTTCAAAGCGCGCAGGTGTCATATGTGATTTCCCTATTTCTCGTCCGACTTATCGGTCTTGGCCGGAGCCTCGAAGCGATAGCCGACACCATGGACGGTGTAGAGCCACTTGGGCTTCTTGGGATCATCGCCCAGCTTGGCGCGAAGATTCTTCACGTGGCTATCGATGGTGCGCTCATAGCCCTCAAAGTCATACCCGAGCACTTTCTCGACCAGCTCCATGCGGTTATACACACGGCCGGGATGGCGGGCAAGCGTGGTGAGCAGCTTAAACTCGGAAGCCGTCAGATCGACTTCCTTGCCCTCGACCAAGATCTTGTGGCCCGAGATATCGATGACCAGATCGCCGAAGTCGAGTACCTCGACGGCGGGCTCGTCGGCCTGATGGGCACGGCGGAACAGAGCGCGAACGCGGGCGACGAGCTCGCGCGGCGAGAACGGCTTAATCAGATAGTCGTCGGCGCCGAGCTCAAGACCGATAATACGGTCCTCGATCTCGCCCTTAGCCGTCAGCATGATGATGGGGACATCCGAGGTATCGCGAATGGTGCGGCAAACGCGCTCGCCGGGAATCTTGGGGAGCATAAGGTCGAGCACGACCAGGTCGAACTGATGCTTCTCGAACTCCTCGATCGCGGACTGGCCGTCGCCGACGCCCACAACCCAGTAGCCTTCGCGCTCGAGATAGGCAGCGACGGCGTCACGGATTGCCTTCTCATCCTCGACCAGCAGAATCTTTTTTGCATCTGAAGCCATAACACGGCCCCCCTGTCTCAATTAGCTAAGAACAAGCCCATTTTAACGCACCTGAGCCCGCCGGATGCCGCTATGACGCGGCAGCTCGGCAGGCGGTACTCACAATTACAACGCGTTTATTCCCCTGTTGGCGCCTTTTTAACCCCTCTAAGCTTAAAGAGAGAATAGGCGTGCAGTGACCGTCTCTGGTATACCCTGGCTGTTGCGCACCGTGGCGTACGTAAGGAATGAGTCCGATTTTCCCGCCGTAGCTGGATAATCGCCATACTCCAAAGCGCGGTCGGGCGACAGCAGCGAGCCATAGGTCTTGGCAGAGGTGTCGATCAGGAAATGCGACGCCTGTACCTTAACAAGGTATTTATTCTTCTTGCCAGCCGCACATGCGAGCGGCTCGCGTGACAGAAAGAGGTACGGCCCTCCCTCATTACCGATATACGTGCCCATATTGCCCAGGCTGCCCACGCCGCTATAGGCCGCCTCGATAGAAAACACGAAGGTATCGCCCATATACACGGCCTCGAAAGGCGAAACTGACGAAGGGAGGACCAGCTGGGCACGCTTGGTGTTGTTGCCGTCGGTCAGATCGATTGCCGTAATGCCGTAGTAGACGCCCTCGTCGTTGCGGACACGCGGCGAGATGGTCAAAATGCCGTCGCTCGCGCGCGGGGCCGATGCAAAGCGGCCCGTCGATTTCCAAATTGCCTCGGCCTTGGATTCATCAAGCGAGCGGCGATAGCAAAACGAATCACTACTCGTTTTATTGCCGCCTGCCGAAGGCATTTTATACCAGATGACTGATGACCCGAACGCCGTAAACAGGGGCGGATCATAGTCCTTGCCACCTCGATCGAGCTCAACCACATCGCCAGAGAGCGAAGCGCCCGACAGATTTTGAGCGTAGAGCTTCCACGATGAATTGGCAAAGTTCATCTCAACCCACGCAAACACGCCATCGCCGGCACGGACATCGTAAAATGCATATCCCGTGCCCTCGATAGGGTCCTCGATTAATGTAGTAAGCGAGCCATCGCCCAGGTTGAGCACACCGAGCGTGTTGGCGTGCAATGCCGATGCGGGCGCCATCATCGCCGCGGCGTAATCGCCGTCGCAGTAGTACAGCAGCGTACCCAGAGGCAGCGTCCACGACGCCGCCGGCTCAAGATCGATGTCGACTGCCTCGTACTCATCCGTAATCGAGATGATTTTGGAATCGTCCTTGATAACCTGCGGCTCGCCGGCGGCATCATCGCTGGTACCCGTTTTTTTCGAGCATCCGGCAAGCACCGTGGCAGCGCCCGCGGCAGCCCCACCGAGTACAAAGCCGCGACGCGATATTCCGTTCTTGATGTGATCGGCGATACCCATTAGGCGATCTCGGCGCGAGCGGCCTCGATGGCGCGCGTAAGCTGGTCGGCGCAGGAGGTCTTTTTCATACCGCAGGTATTACCGGCGAGAACCTCGATTACGCGATCGGCAGGAGCGCCCTCGACCAGCTTGGAGATTGCCTTGAGATTGCCGTCGCAGCCACCGGTAAACTCAACGCCTATCACCTTGTTGCCGTCATCGGAAAGGTCAAGGTGAATATTGCGAGCACACACGCCCTGAGGCTTGTAATCAAACGAAATCATGCGATCCCCTCTCAGAATGTTATTCGAGACGACTATTATCCCCGTCTTTCCCTAAATGCAACGAGGCGCTTTGCCGGCAACACACATTACCAGCAAAGCGCCCTAAAAAGCTAACGTTATGCCCGAACCTACTCGAAGCTCAGCTGCTCCAGACGATCAAAGACCGTGTCGATACGGGTGAGGAAGTCCCATGGATCAAAGATCTCGTCGAGCTTCTCCTGGCTGACGGTGCAGCGCGGGTCGGCCTCGAGACGCTCCTTAAAGGTGGGGCCGGAGACACAATCCTGTACCTCGTGCCAGGTTGCCATGGCGTTCTCCTGCACAATGGCGTACGCGTCCTCGCGGGTGATGCCCGTGTCGACGAGGGCGAGCAGCACCTTGGAGGAGAAGATGAGGCCGCGCGTCTTGTTGAGGTTGGCCATCATGCGAGCGGGATACAGCTGCAGGCCGTCGATAACGCGGATGAGGCACTGGAACATGTGGTCGAGGGCGATGAAGCTGTCGGCCTGGGCGACGCGCTCGGCAGAGGAGTGCGAAATGTCACGCTCGTGCCACAGGGCGACGTTATCGAAGGCAACCTGGGCGTTGGACTTCACGACGCGCGACAGACCGCAGACTTTCTCCATGGTGATGGGGTTGCGCTTGTGCGGCATGGCTGAGCTGCCCTTTTGGCCCTTACGAAACGGCTCCTCGGCCTCGAGCGTATCGGTCTTCTGTAGATTGCGAACCTCGGTAGCGATGCGCTCGCAGGTGGCTGCGGTGGTGGCGAGAACGCCGGCGAGATAGGCGTGATGGTCGCGGCTGATAACCTGCGTGGACAGCGGGTCGTGAACCAGGCCCAGGTGCTCGCAGACGTACTCCTCGACAAACGGCTCGATGGAGCTGTACGTGCCGACAGCGCCCGAGATGGCACCGAAGGCAACATTCTTGCGGGCGTCCTCAAGACGATCCAGATCGCGCTTGAGCTCCCAGGCCCAAGAGCCAAACTTCATGCCGAAGGTCATCGGCTCGGCGTGGATGCCATGAGTGCGGCCGGCACAGAGCGTGTTGCGCTCCTCAAAGGCGCGACGCTTGCAAATCTCGCCGAGCTTCTTGACGTCCTCGATGATCAGGTCGCAGGCCTGGGTGAGCTGGTAGCACAGGGCCGTGTCGCCCAGATCGGAGCTGGTCATGCCATAGTGAACCCAGCGGCTGGGCTTGGGGTCGCCCTCGGGAACATCGGCATCGATGTATTCCTTCATGTTGGTCAGGAAGGCAATGACGTCGTGGCGCGTGACTTCCTCGATCTCATCGACCTTCGCCTTCTCAAAGTTGGCATGGTCGCGGATCCACTGGGCCTCGTCTTTGGAAATACCGATCTTGCCGAGCTCCGCCTGGGCCTCGCAGGCCAGAACCTCGATTTCCTGCCAAATGGCGTACTTGTTCTCGAGGGAGAAGATGTGTCCCATCTCCGGGCGGGTATAGCGATCGATCATAGCGGCTCCTTTTTGGTTATTGGCACGTTGGTCGTAACCCAACCATTGTACCGTGCGCAGGTGCAAGTATGGGCAGTAGGCATTAACCTAACATTTTGGAATTGGAGCGACCATGAGGACGTCTGCGCATTTGCTTCGCAAATACGCACCGGCTGCGGTCGGCAGACCCGGTCCGCGCACACGCACGGGCACAGCGGGTTGGACCCGACGTTCCCGAGGTCCCCCGTACTCGATGGAGCGGGCAACGGGACATCCGCGTATTTGCTTCGCAAATCCGCACCGGCTTCAGGCACCTGTCGGCGCCTTCGCCTGCTCGCTACAAACGCTTCGCGTTTGCTTAACGCTCGCACCCTGGCGGGTTCGAGCCCCGGCGCTTGGTAGTGAAAAGCACGGCAACGTAACGCTGCCGTGCTTGTGCTTTTTACTGGAGCGGGCAACGGGACTCGAACCCGCGAGTGTCAGCTTGGGAAGCTGATGCCTTACCACTTGGCGATGCCCGCTTGTGTGTTGGCTAGTATAACGCGGTTGTCTTGTTCGATACAAGAGTGGTGATGCTTGTTTTAGCTGTGGAGATTCGTTTGAAAATCGCGTCAATTGTGGAGATGAGGACCTTTGTCTTTCTTTTCTTACCATCTTCTACCTGCACTTTTATCTGATTGTTGTATTTGAGCTCGATTTGTCAGAAATCGGGCAAGCTTTTGGTCAGGCTCCGGTACTTACCCGCATGAACCTCGGGGGTAGCCTCATCCTACGCGTCGCAGCCTCCCCATGCGGCGCACGAGGGATAAGGAGCAGCCATGTCCAACGCATCCACGCACTCTGTCCACAGCGCAATCGCAACAGGTCCGCTGCTCCTGCTCCTCTTCCTGCTTTTCGGCTGCTTGGCACCGGGAGCCGCATTTGCCGTCGATGGCTACGACCAGCTCGGCTTCCGCACTATTAGCGATGATTGCGGACCCTTCTTTATCGGCAAGTATGAAGCTCAAGACGCCTCGATTGCCTACTGCATGAACCAGGAGCGCCCCGGCCCCACCAAGCCGGGCGGCCCATGGCTCAACTTTGATCAAGGCTGGGTTTGGCTCGACGACGAGTTCGCGGCAATCGTTTGTCACGGATATCCTACCGCCACGTCGTTTGGCGGCTACCATCTTTCACCCGATCGCGCCCGCGCCGCAACCCAGCTTGCCGTATGGATGCTCAACGGCACTACCCATGTCGACGGTACTTACTCTTACACGACCGCTCAGGGCAAAACCAAGAGTGGGCACTTTACCACTGACAATGAAGTCGTGGCGGCGGCGCGGTGGCTCCACGACAGCGCAAAATCAGGAAGCATCAAAGCCGCTCCGCACCGCGCGCGACGCTATCTAGGAGCCGTATCGGGCGGCAGCAAACGTCAGGACATGCTCTATGTACTGCCGGCGGTCTCTGTTTCCTTCAAAAAACAGTCTGCAAACGCCGCCATTACCAGCGGAAACAATACTTATCAGTTTGACGGGGCAACATTCGATATTTTTGAGAGCGCCAGCGGCGCGCGTGTCGGCACCATCAAGATGGACAGCAACGGTCGAGCGCAAGCAACACTTCTGCCCAACACGGCATACTACCTAGTTGAAACGAAGGCGCCGGCCGGCTATGTCCCCCGCCACGATCGTATTGCCTTTACCACGGGGAATGACGGCGGGCGGGTCGCCATTGATGAACAGCCCGGCACCATCAATCTGCGTATCGTAAAACTCGATGCCGCGACGAATGCCGGCCCCCAGGCGGGATCTTCACTCGCAGGAGCAGAGTTCACGTGTGTGTCGCAATCAACCCCTGGATGGGCGCAAATTCTCACGACTGACGAAAGCGGTCGGGCTACCCTCGTCGATGTCCCCTTAGGAACCTTTACCATCTACGAATCAAAAGCCCCCGAGGGCTACCTGCCATCCAACGACAGCTGGACCTATACCGTTGGAGCCGACCAGCTCGGCGATTCAGGCGTAGTCGAGATCGAATCTCGCATTTCCGATATCCCCATTGCGTTTGACCTTGAGATTTCCAAATTCAAGGATTACGGCAATAGCGACCAATCCGGCCTGGAGCAGCCGGCGGGTGGTGTTGTCTTTGAAGTTGTCAGCAACAGCTCTCAGCAGGTTGTTGGCACATTGACCACAAACATCTATGGCTTTGCCTCCACCAAAGATCAGCCCGAAGCATGGTTCGGCACAGGCAAGCGACCCGCCGGTGTCCACGGAGCCGTCCCATACGACCGTGCCGGCTACACGATTCGCGAGGTTCCGGAAACCGTCCCCGAGGGTTTTAAACGTGCAGGGGAATGGACCGTCGGGGCCAATCAGATTTCCAACGGCGCCGAGCTTCAATATATCGTGGACAACCACGCTCTGTCGACGCATCTCCAGATTGTAAAACGCGATGCCCAAACAGGCGCTTCTGTTCCACTAGCCGGATTCACCTTCCAACTCCTCGACAGCAATCACGAACCTGTCTCACAAACTTGCTGGTATCCAGCACATAACGTAATGGACACCTTTACGACTGACGCGACCGGGACCGTCACACTGCCAGAATCGCTCGTGCCGGGCACCTATTATGTACGCGAAGCCTCGGCCAAAGAGCCCTATCTTGTCGGCGAAGAGATCGAGGTAAACATACCCGCCGACATGAACCTAACGCCCGTTGTAATCGCCTCGTATTATGACCACGCCGCGACCGGAAACATCAGGATCGTTAAAACCGATGCCGTAGACGGCAGCAGCCTCGCGGGCGCCGTCTTTGAGATCCGTGCCTCGGGTGATATCGTGCGCCCCGACGGTAGCATTGCCGCGCTCGACGGTGAGACTGTCGCTGCCGTCACGACGGATGAAACTGGAGAAGCACGCGCGGACGACCTCCCGCTGGGATCTGGCACCGCACGCTACGAGGTTGTCGAGACTCAAGCGCCGGCAGGCTTCTTACTCGATCGGACATCCCATATTGTCGACCTTACTTATGCCGACCAGAAAACACCCGTTGTAGAAGCACGGCTTAACGTATCCGACGATTACACCAAGGTAGATATCTCCAAGGTCGATGCAAGCGGCGAGCAGGAAGTGGAAGGCGCACAGCTCACCTTATATGGTCCCGATAAAACCGAAATAGACTCCTGGACCTCATCCGACAAGCCACACCGCGTCGAACATCTTGCACCCGGCACCTACTCGTTGCGCGAAATGATGTCTCCGCGGACCTATGACCTTGCCGAGGAGATAACGTTTGAAATAAAAGATACGGGAGAAGCCCAATCCGTCGCGATGAAGGATGCGCCCATCGAGATCAAGGGGCAGGTCGACAAGCGTCAGGAACTTGTCCAACCTATCGAAAAGGGCCTGTTGGCTAACGGCGATGGTAAAAACCGCGCCACGACGCAAACCAATAGTGATGGGCTTTTCTCCTATACCATCGATGCTCGAAACGATTCCGCTACTTGGGTTGATGAGTTTACGATTACCGATGATCTTGAGTGCGCCAAAGACGGCACGGCGAGATTCATCTCAATCGAAACCCCCGTCGCCATCGGCGACCTCAACGGTCTGTGCAACGTGTGGTATCGCACGACGCCGTTGGACTCGACAGACGTCGATGAACCGGCGAACGCGACACTTGACGATGGACACGAAAATCCTTGGCTTGAGTCCGACGAAGTAAAAGAGAGCCTTGGTGAGGACTGTCGCCTCGTCGATTACGACGGCTGGCGCCTCTGGAAGGCGGATGTCTCGACCACGGAATCCACCACACTCGAGGCGGAAGAGCTCGACCTTGCATCCAATACCGTCGTAACGGGCATTCGAATTGAATACGGTGCGGTAGCCGCCGACTTTACGACTCGAAGCGATGCGGATTCTTGGACCCGCGATGATCTCAAAGATGAGCACGACGACCTTGACGATGCCAAAGCAATCCTTGGCACAGACGCTCGGGGCGCAATCGTGCACATGCAGGCGACGTCGGCTTATACGCCCCAAACCGCACTCACCAACAGCGCACGCGTCGATCTTTGCCGCAACGGCGGCGGCGATAAACTTGAGTCACATGACGAGGACCGTGTCATTCAACGCTGTACCCTACTGCAGGACCTACCGGCAACAGGATCAGTTCCCATCGCCGCTTGCATCACCGCGCTCCTGACCTCGGGTGCCGCAGCCCTATGGTTCGCTCGCCTTAGGTCGACCCCAAAGAAGCGCTAGCGCGATGAAAAAGCGGGCGAGCCAGTCCCCTGGCTCGCCCGCTTTCAATCATGTAAATCGCCGTATCTACTCTGCAGACGAAGATCCACCATCAACGATTGCCTGCTCGGACTCAGGAATCCCATCGGCACCCGTACTCTGTTCTTGCTCCACCTCTTCGCTGATTGCGGAGGCGGGGGTCGAGCCCTTTGCACCCACGATGTAGGCAGCCCCAAATCCTAACGCAATGGCAATCAAGGTCAAAATCACGTAGACAGGCCAATGGCGCTTAATATACGAAAACACGTTGACTCCTTAGAGCTCCGTCTACGAACGGCGGATAACCTCGGTCACGACCTCGGATACCGTGGCAATGTTCGTCGGGTTGACATTGTGGGGCAGGTCGTCCTCGGTACGAGCGCAAGCCAGACGCGTGCCGTCCACGCCGGCGATGGTGAGGGCTCGGCGGCTCGCCTCGAGCGCGGCATAGGCATCGGTCTTGGCATAGGGCATCTCGAGCGCGCCACAATCGACATGGAACGACTTGCACACCTTGCTGACCAGGTTCATGATGCGGCGATCGCCCTTGAGCAGCTGCTGTTCGCCCTCGACCGTCACCACCGAAAGCCTACCGGCGCCGACGGATTCAAGATTGATGAAGAATACGCCGCGGAGCTTATCGCGATGCGAAGCCAAGAAGGCCTTCATGCCGGCGCCATCACAATCCGAGGCGCCCGTTGCCACAAACCAGATATCGTGACCGAGCAGCTCATCATCGCCCATAGAGGCGACAGCCGAGAGCATATCTTCGGAAGAAGCGCCATCGGAAGACGTAGCGCCGCCCTTCCAGCCATCGTTATCGTCCTCGAAGTTATCCCACGAACCGATACCGCGACCGGACTTCTTGGCATCGTAATCGTCTTCGACGCCCAGCCAATCACTCATGCTGTCCTGCTCGTTTTTCCTTTTACGACCGAACAGGCCACCCAGGCCGCGTTTGCGAGACTTGGGTGCCGCCGGGGCGGGAGCCGAAATGGTCTCGATCGGCTGCGCGCCCGACGCAACGGGCATAGAAGGCGCAACGGGTGCCGATGTGGGTTCGGGACCCTGGGCAGTAGCAAAGGGGTCGTTGACCTGGGCAGAGGGATCGGGAAGGTCGAACAGCGACGTGCGAGACGCAACGTTTGCCTGCTTCATAGACGGCAGCGACGGATCGGGGACCGAAGCCAGCGGAGACGAGGAAGGTGCAGGCGACGGTGCCGACGCCGGATCGGGAACATTCATCTGCGGACGCGGCGATGCCTGGGAGGAAATCTGGGCCATAAGGGAATCGACCGTTTCGTCCTGGGTGGGAGCGACATTGGCAACCGTGGCACCGGAACCACTCGGGGTCGGCATGGTGAAAATCTGCGTGGAGTAAGGCCTCGACTCATCCGTCTCGGGAGTCTCGGAAACCGCAGGCACTTCCTCCTGCTCGACCTCGGTCGAATCACCTTGATCGGCTGCCGCGTATTGCTCTTCGTCAGAGTTGGCCTCGACGGACTCGTCCTCGGCGGCATCTTGGATTTCGGCAGCATCAATGGGCTCGTCATCGTCTGCCGCGTCGCCCTGCTCATCGGAAATAGGAAGGGGCTCGGCAATTGCGGTGCCTTGCTTTTCAAACGTTATCGTGGAATCGAACTGCGCGGCATCAAACGACATGGTGCTATCGACGTGCTGCTGAGCCTCGAAAGACGTTGTTGCCTCAACAACATCCGCTGACGTCGGTTGCTGGGACTCAAAGGACGTCGTAGCTTCGGCAGCGTCGACGGGCCCGGACTGCATAGCCTCGTTCTGCTCGAACTCTTGCGCCGCGCGCTCACGTGCCGCCTCGGCTGCCTGCTGCTGAGCGATAGCCTCCTGCTCGGCAGCCTCGCGTGCGGCAGCGCGCTTCTCCTCGAAATCGTCGACAAATTTCCTGCCCTTTGCAAGCGCACCCTTAAAGAAGCTGGAAGCGCTGGCGCCAATCGAAGAGAACGCGGATGCAATATCGGCATGGGGCGTTGCCGCGGGAATCTCGGCAGAGAAATCAGTATCGCTCTCGTAAGACACGCGCCTCGGCTGTTCAACGTAATCGTCGTCAGACTCGTCCGCAACGTCTTGCGCCGGCGCGGCGGGAGCCAAAATGTCCAGTCCTGCCGCGGGATCGATCGCGGACACCGCCTCGGGCTCGGCAACGGCAGCGGTAACCGCGGCAGACTCATCATCCGCAGTGACAACGGGCGCAGGCTCGGGCTCAAACGTCGGCTCCTCGCCCTCCTCGTAATCGAGCGTGCAGGACTCGGGAAGCATTCCGAGTGCACGGATGGCATCCGAACCAAAGCGAATGTTGCCGGCGGCGTTGCGATAGAGCTTGGGCTCGGGCTCGGCCGCGGCAGGCTCCTCCGCCGGCTCAGCAGCGGGAACCTCGTCATTGAACTCTTCGGCCTGGACAGCCTGATTCTGATCATCGGGCACGATGGCGCCAATCAGCGTCTCGTCGGCAGACGCACCCTCAAAGCCCTCAATCTGCTCGTCAAAAGCCTCGCCCTGTTCGGGCTCGGTTTGAGCGTCGGGAGCAATCGGCTGACCGAACTCGTCCTCGGCGTAGGTAGGCTCTTCGTACTCGATGGTGTTGCCGTAGTCGTTTTGCTGCTGGGCCGCGGCATACTCCGCCGCCGCGCGCGCCATTTCCTCGGCACGACGTTTCTGCTCCCCAAAATAGGTATCGAACGGAACATCGTCGGGAAACTCGTTCTCGCCCTGGAAGGGAGCAACGTTGTCCATAACGCCGAGCATAGCGGCGACAGAAGACTTGTTGCACACCGCGCCGGACGTATAGGGAAGAACGTGGCGGTTAGAGATGATGTTTGCCGCGTTGGCAAGTGCAACGAGGGAAGCGAGGATCGCGACAATCCACAGCAGAACCTTGAGCGCGCCGGGGAGCGGCAGGATACGCAGGATGGCAACGGCAGCAGGGGCAATCGTGGCAACGGGCAACAGCTTGGCGATGAGCGCACGATACGAAGCATAGGGCTCGCGGGCGAGCAGCTCAGCACGGGGAGAGTCGTAGTGTGCGACAACGACCACCGGGCGGTTGCGCGGAGACGCGAGCGGGCCCGAGGCCTTGTGGTAGGCGATGACATTTTGGCTCACGCCCGTCTTGCCCAGGCGCGAAACCACGGGGTGGCCCGTGCGCTCGAGCACGTAAAGAACGGCGCCGACAATGGCCAGCAAGGTGCCGACCAAGCCGATACCGCCGCCGATGCCCATCAGCAGGGCGCCGGCAAACGCAAGAATACCGGTAACGGCAAATGCCAATCTACTGGGCGCCGGGGCATTGAACTCCTGAACCTCGGGATCAAAGCCGTGGTTGCGGAAGATCTGAGCGATATCCTCGGCAGCCAAGCGCTCTTCTTCGCTGCATGCCGGCGTAATGCCGGTGTTCTGCAGCAGGTGGTTAATATAGTTCTGGGTGTTCGCCATGTGCGCTCCACATCCATAATCCGACAAATAGGCCCAATGCATGCACATTAGAACCGTATATAGTCGAAAGTATACCCCGAGCGAGCGCAAACGACCGAATTCGGGCCATCTTAACGCCTCGAGCGGACAAGGATATAGCCTAATCTCCATATCGGACTAAAATCATGGCAGCAAACCACCTTCTCATGCGAGGACTCTATGACGGCAAGCGACGCGACCGCGACAATTAAAAAGGGGAATTCGGAGCCCGGTTTCGATAAAACGGCTCAGCGCATCCTCAATCTTTTCTTTGTGCTCAACAGCTCCCCCGAACCGCTGACGACCGAGCAGATCGTCTTGGATTCTGACCTGGGATATGGCTCGGGCAACATCGACTCGGATAAGCGCAAGTTTCGGCGCGATCGTGACAAACTGCTCGAGCGTGGCATCTTAATCAAGGAAGTTCGCCCCGCCGGTGCGCAGGAGACCGAGGAAAGCTCGTGGACAATCGACCGCGAGCACACGTTTGCAGCAGGTGGCCTCATCACCGCAGACGACGCCGACATCCTACTCAACGCCATCGACCAGACGCTAGCGGCCGGCTCTTCCACCTTTGCCGCGCCGCTTGCCGATATTCGCTCCAAAATTGCCTACCTCACCGGCATGTCGGCGGTGGACGAAGCACCGATCCGCCGCTCTCCCACCGTCGATGCGGTATGGAGCGCCTTTGCCGAGCGATGCGCGCTGCGATTTTTATATCAGAACGGACGCGGCGAGCAGAAAGAACGTACCGTCTGCGTCTACGGCATGTTCGAGCGCGAGGGCGTGGCGTACTTCTGCGGCCTCGACAATGCCACCGACGACATCAGGACATTCCGCTGCGACCGTATCGTTCGCGCTTGGCGTCCTTCGAAGGCCTACGCCATCCCTGCAGACTTCAATCTCAACGACTATCTGTTCTTTGAATTCGATTTTGCCGACCGACCGCCCGTTGCAGCCACGTTCTCGTTCGCCCCTCAGACGCAGATCGATATGATCAACGGCCTCACGCGCGGGCGAGGTGAGCTCGCACACACCGATGCGGGATGGACCTGGACCGTTGACGTGCGCGATCTTGAAGCCGCCGCCTCATTTTGCATGGCCCACGCCATGGACGGCATGAGGCCCATGGCCCCCAAATCGCTCAAGCAGGCGTGGAACCACCTCATTGAAAGGACGGTGCACGAGCATGCCCGTGCGTAAACTCACCAGCGAGCAGAGGCTCTCGCGCGCCATCGACATCATGGAGGCCCTCTACGCCGCCGGCGATGGCGGCATGACACGAACCGAGATTTGCAGCCGCTTTGACATCACGGGGGCGTCGCTCGACGAGATTCTCGAGATCGTCTCGACGCTCGCGGACCGAGAATCGGGTGCGCGCATCATCTGCGAATGCCACGGCGAGCGTGTGGTCCTCACCGGTGACGCCGGACGTGTGCTACCGCTGCGCCTGAGTGCCGCCGAAGGCGCTGTGCTCAACCATGAACTTGAATCGTTGGGGATCGAGACGCAGACGGCAGCTCGGATTCGACATGCCCTTCTGCCCGAAGAGCTCGGCTATAACCAGCGCGTCTTTGACACCGTCAACCACGGGTCGCACTGGCAGCAGCTGAGCTGCGCCATTCAGGACGGTGTTCGTTGCCGCATCTCGTATCGCTCGATGGACGATGCGCGGCCACGCGAGCGTCTGGTCGACCCCTTGCGCATTACGGTAAACGGCGACCAAACATACCTGATTGCCTGGGACATCGCGGTCGATGAGCAGCGCACCTATCGCATGGATAAAATCGAGGGACTCACCTTGACGGAAGACTCCGTCGTGCCTCACGCACCGGGCGTCGCATCCCTCCACGATTCCCTTGCCCGGACGCAGCGTAGCGCAAAGCTCTTGATGCCATTCGATATGGCGGAGCATCTGGACTGGGCCGGCATCACCCTAATCGAACGCAGCGGGGCAGACATGGCAACGGTAACCGTGCATTACGGCTCCGAGCGTTGGCTACTGAGCCAGATAATCGCAGCGGGCGGAGCCATCCGCATCTTGGATGACCCCGCCCTGTCAAAGCGTCTGTGCGATATGGCAAAAACCCTCGTCTGTCCGCTTTAGCACCGCCGCTCGTGACGTGTGCGCCACAGTTGCAGATAGTGACCGATCTGCGCCGATTCGATGCGCTGGTAGGAGCTCGTGGGCAGCGACGTTAAGAACTTCTTTCCGTAGCCCTTCGTCACCAGGCGCGGGTCGGCCAGAATCAGCACGCCGCAATCGGTCGACGAGCGGATAAGGCGGCCGGCCGCCTGCTTGACCTCGAGCACCGCCTCGGGCAGCGAATAGCGCGCCCAAGCGCGGTCTTCGCGCAGGTTGCGCTCGCACGAGAGCGGGTCCGTGGGGCTCGAGAACGGCAGCTTGGGAATGATGACGCAGCGCAGCGTCTCGCCGCTGGCGTCGAATCCCTCCCAGAAGGCCTTAAGAGCAAAAAGCGACGAGGTCGGCTCGTTGATAAACCGGTCGCGCAGGCGACGAGGAGATGAGTTGCGCTGCTGGCAGTTGAGCTCCAGACCCGCACGGGCCATCTTGGGCTCAACGCGGGCGTACAGGTCTTCCATGTCGCGCCGATTGGTGAACAGTGTGAGCACCGATCCGCCCATGGCAAGATGGGCGTCGACCAGCACGCGCTCGAGCGCCGTAAGATAGCTCTCACGATCGCGCGGATCGGGGATATCGCCCGCAACGACTACAGCCATGTTCGAATCGAAGTCGTAACTCGAGTCCAAGTGCAACGATGAGGATGTTGAAGCACCGATGCGATCGAGGCCGACCGCGTGGTTAAAGTGTTCAAAGCTTTTGGACACCGTCATGGTCGCCGAGGCAAAGATAGCCGTGTGAACCTCGGGCAGCCACTCGGTTGCCAAGGCCTCGCCAATGTCGATGCGCTCTGCGGTCATTGACTCTCCGCCGGCACGCAGCCTGCGATTGACCTGCAGCGAATACACGTAGTGTTCATCGGTGCCGTCAATGATGAGTTTGAGGTTCTCGGCCAGCTCGTGCAGGCGGCGCGAAATATCACCCAGGTCGACAACAACCTCGGGCTTGTCGGCGGCGACGGCTTGCACCAGCGCGTCGACGCTCTTGTCAGCTCGTTCCAATGCATCGATGGCAGCGTAGGCCGACGGTAAGAAATCATGCCAGTCGTCAGATTCGCGCAGCTCGGGGCCAATCCATAGATTGGCATTGTCATAACCCCCACGGGCACGGCGGCCGAGCTCGCGAACGTCATCGAACACGTCGGCGATTGCCATGCTCGCGCGCGCAACCGTCGACGTCGCCTTGGCAGTAAGGCCCAGATAGAACGTAGAGCCCTCGGAGGTTGCCAAATCACGGGAAACCTGGCTTAGCGCACCGGTGCTCGAGCCACCCAGGCGCTCAAACAGAACGCGTGATTCGTCCGCCGACACCACGCGCGCCCACTGGCGGCGCGCCTCGCGCTCGATGGAATGGGCCTCGTCGATTACCCAATGACGAATCGGAGGCAAAATCCTGCCCTCGGCCGCAACGTTGCGGAACAGCAGGGAATGGTTGGTGACCACCACATCGGCATGCGCCGCACGACGGCGAGCGCCGTGGACCAAACATTTATCAGGGAAAAACGGGCAGAGGCGACGAGCACACTCGCGCGAGGCCGTCGTAAAGTCGGGGCGGTTGACGCTGCGCCACCGAATGCCAAGTGAGTCGAGGTCGCCATCGGCTGATTGGCAGACGTACGCCATAATGACCGCGACCGCCGTGAGCGTGTCCGCCGGATCGCGCTTGGTGGTAATCTCGGCCTGGCCGCGGCTCATGCGCTCAAGCTTGCGCAGGCACGGATAGTGGTCATACCCCTTGAGAGCGCAAAATGACAGACCACCGTCCAGTTGCTCGGCAAGTTTTGGCAGCTCATGGTACATGAGCTGGTCGGCGAGATTGTTCGATTTGGTCGCAATACCAACCGTGATGTTGTTACGGCGTGCTGCCTCGGCAAAAGGCACCAGATAGGCCATCGATTTGCCGACGCCCGTGCCCGCCTCAATTACACGATGAGTGCCCGTGACCAGCGCATCGCGGACCTCGAGCGCCATCGCAATCTGCTCATCACGCGGCTCGTAGGTGGGGTACATGCGATTGACCAGGCCACCTGGCGCATAGTCTGCCTCAATCTCCTCACGACTCGGCATCTTGAGGACCGGCAGTTCGTCGGCGTCCACCCGATCGTCGGCGCGATCGGCCTTGAGAACGTCAGCACGAGCGGCGCTGAGAGAGAAGATAGAACCAGGGTTCTGCCCTGCCAAGAATGAGAAGATAGGACGATAGGACCAAGGCACATCCGGATGCATGTCGGCTAGGCGCGCCATGAGGCCCTGGGGCAAGTCGGTGAGCGCCACGAGCAACACGCGCCATACGCCACACAGGGCGTCGACGTCGGCATTGGCACGGTGTGATACCGAGTCACAGCCAAACAGATCGGCCATAAAAGACAGCTTGTGCGAGGCCAGGCGCGGAAGCGCGATTCGCGACAGCGCCAGCGAATCGATCCAAATATCGCTCACGTTGACGCCGCCTTTGACCGACTCGATAAACGAGCGGTCGAACGTGGCGTTATGTGCGATCACCGGGCAACCACCGACAAAATCGGCGAGAGCGGCGACGGCCTCAACGGCCGACGGGGCATCTGCCACATCGGCATTTGTAATGCTCGTGAGCTCGGTAATCTCGGCGGGAATCAGCTGCTTGGGATGCACGAAGGTATCGAAACGGTCGACGATCTCGCGGCCCGAAAGACGGGCCGCCGAGATCTCGATCAGTTCATTGTCCTGCACCGAAAGACCTGTGGTCTCGGTATCGAGGACAATCACATCTTCCTCGATAAGACCAAAGGACTGCGTTTTGGCGCGTTCGGCAAGCGTGGCATAGGAGTCGATGACAAACTGCGGCGTTCCTGACGAAACCGCGTCCTCGATTAGCATGCAATGCCCGCTCGACGAAGGCCCATACGGATCAGGCTGTCACAGACCTGCGGGAACGTCATGTCGTCGGTGTGGCGGATCTCGTCCGGATACAGCGACGTATCGGTCATGCCGGGAATGGTATTGGTCTCGAGGATAACGGGGCCGTCCTCACTCACGATAAAGTCGCTGCGCGAGATACCCAGGCAACCGAGGGCCTTGTGAGCAGCACAGGCAAGCTCCTGGGCACGAGCGTAATTCTCGGGTGAAATCTGCGCCGGAATGCGATGGATGTCCGTAGGGTCGACATACTTCACGTCCAGATCGTAGAACTCACAGTCCTCGGGCTTACGAATCTCGACAATCGGCAGAGCGCGCACGTCATCTTCGCCGTATACGCCGACGGTGATCTCGGTACCCTCGATGCACTTCTCGACCAGTACTTTGTCGCCGTACTCAAACGCCTTGGCGATTGCCGCGGGCAGCTCGGAGGGCTCATGGACCAGGGAAATGCCATAGCTGGAACCGTTGACGGCCGGCTTCACAAAGCAGCGCTCGCCACAAACCTCGACGATATGATCGATATCGACTTCATCGCCCACCTCGAGCGCAAGGCCGGGGGCAATGGGAATGCCCGCCTTGGCGTACAGGAGCTTAGAGACCTCCTTGTCGGCACCGCAGGCGCTGGCAAGCACGCCCGAAGCCGTGTAGGGGATACCCAGGGTCTCCATGGCGCCTTGCATGGCGCCATCCTCGCCGCCGGCACCGTGCATGGCGATAAACGCCACGTCAAAGCCGCCGGTTGCCATGGTTACCATAAAGTCATCAGCGGCCGTATCGAGCAGCTCCACCGAGGTGTAGCCGGCTTCCTTCAGTGCCACCACAACGTTCTTTCCCGAATTAAGCGAGATCTCGCGCTCGGCGGAATGACCGCCCGCCAAGACCGCTACGTGCATGTTCTCTAGGCTTTTACCCGGCATGGGCAGACTCCTCCTCTATAATTTCTGCAGCTGATACCATATTGTAGCGATACCCTCTACGTTTCCCCAAAATCGAAAGGCTTCCATGAATCCCAGGACTAAATCTCAGGACATTCGCGACTTGAGCCAAAACGATATTCGCGAGCTCGTGGCCGAGCTTGGCCAGCCCGCCTTCCGCGCGAAGCAGCTCATCGAATGGGTCTATGAGAAGAACGTTTGTTCGTTCGACGACATGACCAACCTTCCCAAGGCTTTCCGCGAGCAGCTTAAAGAGGCTTTTGCCTTTGATACGCCGACTGAACTCACCAAGCAGGTTTCCAAAGATGGCTCGCGCAAGTATCTGCTCGAGTACCACGACGGCATTTCCGTCGAAACTGTCGGTATGCCCCGTCGCAACAAGCTTTCCGTCTGCGTTTCCACCCAGGCAGGCTGCGGCATGGGCTGTGCCTTTTGCGCTACCGGCCTCAACGGCCTCAAGCGCTCTCTGACCGCTCAAGAGATCGTCGACCAGGTACTTCATGTATCCAACGACTTTGGCGAGCGCGTCACGAGCGTTGTCTTCATGGGCCAGGGCGAGCCGTTTGCCAACTACGACGAGGTTCTCAAGGCGTTGCGAATCCTCAACGACCCCGATGGCATCGGTATCGGTGCTCGTCACCTCACCGTCTCTACCAGTGGCGTTATTCCCGGTATTCGCAAATTTGCCGACATCCCCGAGCAGTTCACACTTGCTGTTTCACTGCATTCCGCCATCCAGTCGACGCGCAATAAGCTCATGCCCGGTGTTAAGAAGTACACGCTGCTCCGCCTTCACGAAGCGCTTCAGCTCTACACCGAGAAGACTGGCCGCCGCCCGACCTATGAGTATGCCATGATCGAAGGCGTCAACGATACGAATCCCGAGATGCAGGCGCTCTGCGACTTCTGCGAGGGAACGCTGTGCCACGTTAACCTCATTCAGCTTAACGACATCGAGGGTAGCCCGCTCAAGCCGTCGCCGATTCATAAGGTTGAGGATCTTCAGCGTCGTCTTGAGTCCCGTGGCATCGAGACCACAATTCGCAACTCCCGTGGTAATGATATTGACGCCGCTTGTGGACAGCTGAAGCAGCGCTTCAAAGTTCAGAAGAACGCATAGGGGAGTCGCACCCCAAAACGTTTCATGTGAAACATCGAACGGCCCCGGTTGCAGAATATGCAACCGGGGCCGTTTCATTTATTGGCCTTAATTTTGAATTAGCTGCTACTGGTCCCATTTTTACGGCCAAAATAAGGGGTCCTTGTCTCGTGAATCAGACAAGGACCCATCACAATATGCTAAGTAATTGTTAGGTACCTAATAGCCTACATTTTCCCATTGGTTGCTGACCCAACCCTGATTAATCTTGGGATTCTTCGTTACCTGAGCAGTACGCATTGCAACATCTTCTGTCATAACATCCATTTTCTTCTTGGATGTATCGATAATATCTTGCGCACTACGAAGCAAACGACCTCGAAGTTCATCGTCTGTCGCGATCTTATAGCCAGCAAAGGCACCAGCCGCGACAGTCGTCGCCAATGCAATCGCAGTTAAAATTCTATTCCTCATCTTGGCCTCCTTGATCAATCTGAATCATTTCGCCAAGAATACGAGAGAGCTCTTCCTCGTCTTTAAACTCAATCTCAATCTTATTCTTTCCACGCGAGCTCTTCACACGCACGTTGGTATTAAAAACCTGACGAAGCACGCGGGCTGCCTTTTTAAAAGACTGAGGGGTTGCAGGCCTCGGCGTCTTAGGTGTCTCTCCGGCAGAAAACAACGGAGCAAGATTTTCTGTCGCTCTTACGGAAAGGCCCTCTGCAACAACCTTCTCTGCAAGTCGAATTCGAGCATCCTCATAGGGAACTGCAAGAATCGCACGTGCATGACCAGCAGTAAGTTTACCCTCAAAAATCATCTGCTGAACTACTTCGGGGAGATCGAGAAGACGCAGTGAGTTTGTAATTGCAGAGCGTGACTTGCTTACTGCCTTCGACAATGCCTCCTGGGTCATACCGCTGGCATCGATGAGCTGTCGATAGCCCTTAGCCTCTTCGACGGGATTCAGATCTGAACGTTGAAGGTTTTCGATAAGAGCAAGAGCCAGCATCTCTTCATCATTTACCTCTTTAAGAATGACTGGCAATTCTTCAAGGCCAGCAAGCTTTGACGCCTGGTAACGACGCTCACCAGCGATGATCTCATAGCCGTTTCCATGCTTGCGAACCAAAAGCGGCTGCAAAACGCCATGTTCTTGGATTGACTCGCTCAACTCGCGAAGTTCAGTTTCGTTAAAGTGAATTCGCGGCTGATTAGGGTTGGGAACGATATCCTCAATAGGTAGTTTTGTTTCAGATGGAGCATTTGAAGCCGATGCAGCCGAACCGCCGGTCTCATACTCGGCCTCTGAAACCAAAGCATTCAGTCCACGTCCCAATCCGCCACGTTTCTTTACACTAGGCACGCTTGATCACCTCTTTTGCAAGGTTCATATATGCTTTTGCACCCTTATTTTGAGGTGCATAGGTAATTACTGGTTCTCCAAAAGACGGAGCTTCGGAGATTTTAACCGTACGGGGGATTAGCGTCTTAAACGCCTTATCACCAAAGTACGATTGAACCTCCTCAACAACCTGATTCGATAGTGAAGTACGCGAGTCATACATGGTCATAAGCACACCATAGGTGTCTAAGCCCTTGTTCAGCCTTGATTTGACCATCTTCATTGACTCAAGCAGCTTCGTAACGCCCTCGAGTGCGTAATATTCGCACTGGATCGGAATCAAAACGCTGTCTGCTGCGGTCAAAGCGTTGATAGTAAGCAGGCCGAGCGAAGGAGGACAGTCAATGAAAATAAAATCGAACTCGTCCTGAATCGGCTCAAGCAAATCTTTGAGGCGGGTTTCACGTGCAATTGCGCTTACGAGCTCAATTTCGGCGCCTGCAAGCTGAATTGTAGCTGGAATTACGAATACCTTTTTGCAATTTGTATCAAGAACAAGTGATTCTGCCGGCACATCATTCAACAATGCATCATAGATGCAGTGATCAAGGTCTTCTTTTTCAATTCCGAATCCACTGGTGCTGTTTCCCTGCGGATCAAAATCGACAATCAGTGTCTTACGACCCTGCTCACCCAGTGCTGCTGCAAGGTTTACAGCCGTCGTTGACTTACCGACGCCGCCTTTTTGATTGATGATTGCAATGATACGCGTGTCTTTTGCGCTCTTTGAACGCTTAACGTCGCGAAATCCCACGGTCCCTCCTGGTGTGTATTAAAGCTGTCAAACGGAGGATGTTTCACGTGAAACATTCCGAATCGATATCAACCGCCATGTTTCACGTGAAACACTGCAAGTTGTTAGTATCCATTATGTTTCACGTGAAACATCTAGGCAAGCGGATTCTTCTTTGCCACGCCATTTGCACGAGGCAATGAAACGGATGCTGGATGACTCTTCTTAAGAACAATGAACTCCCTGTGACCCAAGCCTTCAGGCAAATCAATTGTGTCATTCAGAAGCAAAGTGAAGCCGCAAATCTTAGCTGCTGACATGCCGGAAGCAAGCTCCTCATCCGAAGGATTGCCCTTGGTTATAACAAATAGCCCTCCATCCTTCAGATACGGAGCCGCATACTCAACAAGAATCGGTAGAGGGGCCAGTGCGCGGGCGGTTACAACAGAGAACTGCTTCTTATGGCTCCGAGCATATTCTTCAAGACGATCATGAACCGCATGGGCATGTTTCAATCCAAGAGCATGGACAAAGGAATTTACCGCATCAACCTTCTTGCCAACAGAGTCAATATAAGTAGCTTTACGATGCGTGGTTATGGTTAATGGAATACCAGGGAAGCCCGCACCTGTTCCCATATCGAGCAAAGCTCCCTCAGGAGCCTTGTTGATATAGGGGAGCAAAACAAGTGAGTCGAGGATATGAAGTACTGCAGCATCTTCTACGTTAAGAATACGGGTGAGATTGGTTGTCTTATTTGTTTCTAGAACCAAATCCAAATGCTGAATACATTTCCTCAGCTCAACATCAGTTACGCTCAAGGAATACTCTTTGCAATAGAAAGCTAGACGACTCAACATCTCGTCAGCTTGCTGATCAGTAAATACTAACAACGAAAGCTCCTTTCTGACAAAAATCAGCGTATCGAGAACTTTTGACAAAAAAAGGGGACGTGGAAACCACGTCCCCTTAGCATAAACTCGAGTAGATTATCGAGCAACAATCACCACATGGCGATCAGGGTCAGAACCCTCAGAATGAGTATCGACGGCATCATTGCCACGAAGTGCAATGTGAACCAGTCGACGCTCGTAGGCATTCATGGGCGGAAGCGAAACACTCTTATGAGTGCGAATGGCACGCTCGGCAGCAGACTGAGCCATGGAGGCAACCTTGTCCTGACGGCGGCTCTTGTATCCCTCGACGTCCACTACAACCGGATACCTAAAGCCAAGTTTGCGGCTCACCAGCAAAGAGAACATAACCTGAAGGGCATCAAGGGTGCGACCATGACGGCCAATGAGAACAGCAAGGTCGGGAGCCGTTACATCCAAAATCAGCTCACCTTCGTCGCCCTCATACTCATCGATAGGAGAGTTGGCGGCATCGAAGTGCGAAAGGATGGAACGCAGGATGGAAATAGCAACATCGGCAATGGTGTCGAGCTCCTCATCGGTCAGCTCTTCACCAGCCTTGTAGCGCTGTGCAATCTCGGGATAATCGCCCGCGACCTGCGGGGCAACCTCCTCAAGCATATCCTCGATGATCTCTTCAGACATAACGTACTCCAAAAGTTAGGTACCTAAATAAGATTGATATCCCACTACTTCTTCTTGTGCGGGCGCGGCTTCTTCTCTCGACGAGTGACCTCAACCTGCAGCGGAGCGTTCTTAAGACGCTCCTCCTCATCGGCCTTCGCCTTGTCGATGACCTTCTGCGTCACAAAAATCTGCTGGATAACCTGCCAAGCAGACGAGACGTCGTAGTACAGCAGAACACCAACGGGAAGGCTCCAGCCCATCCAAAGCATCATGACCGTCATGACAACGGCCATCATACGCATGCTCTGAGCCTGCTGGCCGGTCTGGTTGCGCGACATATAGAGCTGCGGAATCAGGGTCAGGACGGCGAACAGGATCAGGCAAACCAGCGCAGGCAGTGCAACCATAAAGCCATCGGCAAAGGAAGCACTCGGCGTGGTGGTCAGGTCGGGCAGGATGTTGAAGAACGAGAACGTGCCGTCGTTAAAGTACTGCGGCAGGTTGCGCAGCAATGTAAACAGGGCGAACAGGATAGGCATCTGAATCAGCAGCGGCAGACAGCCAGCCATGGGGTTGAACTTGTTCTCGCTGTAGAACTTCTGCATCTCCTCGGCCTGACGCTGGGGATCGTCGGCATAGCGCTCCTGGATCTCGAGCATCTTGGGCTGCAGCACCTGCATGCGAGCCGTCGACTTGGTCGACTTGAGCATGAGCGGCGTCAGCAGCAGACGGATGATGACCACCAGGATGATGATGGACAGGCCCCAGTCGACCGCAAAGGTCTGGATGAGCTTGAGCAGCTCGAAAAGGATGTTAACGATCCAATCCCACATGTAAGTTTTCCTCCGATAGCGAGTGCCCGCTAGGGCACAGGGTCATAACCGCCGACGTGCAGGGGATTGCAACGAGCGATGCGCCTCACGGCAAGCCAGCAGCCTCTCAAAACACCGTGCTTCTCAATCGCCTGGATGGCGTATTGCGAGCACGTTGGGTAATAAATGCAGGCGTCAGGCAATAAGGGCGAAATAACCTGTTGATATATGCGAATAGGAGCGATGGCAACACGTCGCAAAACGTGATTGCTCATCGCTCCTCCCCGGCAACGCCGGCGCGCTTCATAAGCGAACGCAACGCCTTGTCCATCTCCTGCGGCGAGGAAACCCTCGTCTTGGGAGTTGCAAACAAGATGATGTCATAACCCGCAACGGGAAATCCGCAGCTGCGGGCGGCCTCGCGCATCACACGCTTAGATCGGTTGCGCACGACGGCACAACCGAGTCGCTTAGCACCAACGAAGGCGACCCTTCCGGAGTCGCCTTCGCCAACCGATTCACATATGGTCATTCGAATCAGAGGGTGATTGAAACGACGCCCCTGACTGAACACATGCTCGAAATCTTGCCGAGACTTAATAGTCTTCATGCGAGATGTGTGTATCGCTGCTAGACAGTGAGACGCTTGCGGCCCTTGGCGCGACGACGGGCGAGCACGGCACGACCACCCTTAGTGGCCATACGGGCACGGAAGCCATGGGTCTTGGCACGCTTACGCTTATTAGGCTGATACGTACGCTTCATCTTAAGTTCCTCCTGCTGCATTTCGAGTGTCCGCGGGGACGCGGACGCAGATATAGACACGTGAGCTTGAAGATTGTAGGGAAATCAATGTTCAAATGTCAAGAAATCAAAGGTAAAAGGTTGCGCAGTTCACACGGTTCCCCCATAAGCACAACCGAAATTTGCGCCTCATGGCAACCTTTCACGATATTTCATCGAGTTTTCAACAGGTCATGTTGGCAATGTTGAGAACTTTTCGCCCGTTTTCCAAAGTTTTCAACAAGTTTTGAAAAGTTGTCGAAAGATGAGAAACGTTGCACGGTGAGCTACTATTTGTTCGAAACCTTTTGAAAGATTGCGAGCGGCATGTCTGACGACTTTTACACCATGGTCGATTCCGGAGACCCGGCACCCGACAACGAGCACATCACCGGCGTGCGCGAAGAGCGTGCGGAAGGCGAGCAGACGACCACGCAGGCGCCAAAAGCCATGTACGCCGCGCGCATCGCCGTCTATGACGACATGCTGTCGACACCGCGGGTGATCGTCATTGATCCGCAAGATGTCCGCACGTATTTGGAAGAGACGACCAACACCGTCTACCAGTGCATGAAAGAACAAGGTGGCCATATCTCGCTCATGGTCATCCGCGAGATTGTCGAAAACTTTATCCACGCACACTTTGCCGAGCCCATCATCTCGATTCTGGACGGCGGAGACACCATCCGCTTTGCTGACCAAGGACCCGGCATCGACGACAAGGAACGCGCTTTCGACTTTGGCGTTACCAGCGCAAACAGCAAGATGAAGCGCTATATCCGTGGAACCGGAGCAGGGTTTCCCATGGTGCAGGAGTATTTGGAAAACGCCGGCGGCGCCGTGTCCATCGAGGACAACATGGGCAACGGCACCGTGGTTACGGTAAGCCTGAACCCTAAACGCGTGCAGGAAATCGAGCGTGCCGGCGGACGCGGCGCTGCCGTGCGGCCCGAGACGGAGCAGCCCCGTTCAGCAGACGGCGGCCATGCCAAACGTCCCGCAAATGGGCTACCAACCGTACCCGCAAGGGTATCCTCCCCAATATATGCCGCAGCAGGGATACGCCCAGCCGTATCCTCAACAGTATCCTCAGGGGTACCAGCAGCCGTATCCTCAACAGTATCCTCAGGGGTACCAGCAGCCGTATCAGCAGATGCCGCAGGGGCAATTTAACCCTTGGGCCCAGCAGATGCCGCCGCAGCCTTACCAACAGTGGCCGCAAAGTTTTCAACAGCAGATGCCGTCGATGCGGAGTTCTCAACAACCAGCAGCTCAAATGATGTATCCTAATGCGGCGAATCAATACGCACAACCGCAGCCGGACGTGTTTGTAGGCGAGCGCGGAAACGCCGCATTAGGGTATCTGGCCCAACATCAAGAGTGTGGCGCAACGGACTTGGCGCGAGCGTTTGGAAACTCCGCACCCACCTGGTCGCGCACGCTCAACGATTTAGCGCAAGCGGGCTTGGTAATCAAACATGGGCAGAAATATCATCTGACCGAAATCGGAAGCGCTCGCGTGCGGGCTCGAGATTAAGGAACGGGAGAGACAGTGGACGAGGAAGCAAGCATCATCCTGGGGGATGCCATCGCCTTTTGCCAGCGCGACGGCCAAGATGCGCGCCTCATCAACATGCTGGGGCAATCGCGCGCCGTGAGCCTGACCGAGGACACCTTGACGATTGAGGCCCCCTCACGATTTGCCATCGCTCAGCTCAAAAAGCATCAGCCGACCATCGAGGCGTACCTGGAAGAGATTGCCTTTGCACCGATTGCGCTCAACATCGTGGCACCGCAGGGCTCCGCGGCAGATAACGCCGCGCCTGCGGCACCCGTCGTCCCCCCGGCGGCGCCAGCTGTCGCCGCAGTGTCGGCTTCCGAGCATCAAATCGGCGATGTTTCCCGTGAAACCATGCCCGCCGCCTCGACGTCGGCAGCCCCCATGCCCGCTGTCACACACATGCCTATCGCGCACGACGCAACACCGGGCGAGGATTCGGGCATCGCAATCAAAAACACGCTTTCGGCCGACGATTTCCGCCGCATGATGAACCAGATGAAAGGCGGGGCGCCTGCAAAAAGCGCAAAACCAGCCTCCACATCGCCCGTGAGCGTCCCCGCAGCTGCGGCACCGGTCGAGCAGAACACCGATGGCGCACCGCTCGCGGCCAACTCAAAATTCACCTTCGAAAACTTTGTCTACGGCCCCGAAAACAGCCATGCCTATCGCTCGGCCCTCAAGTTTGCCGCGCTCGCGGACGAGCGCGGCACATGCACATCCCTGTTCATCTATGGCAAATCGGGGCTGGGCAAGACCCATCTGCTGCTCGCCATCAAAAACGAGCTCGCCGAAAAGTCGCCCGAGATCAAGGTGAAGTACGCAAACTCGCAGGCATACCTCGATGACCTGATGACGGAGTTCGACCGCCAAAAGAAGAGCAACGCCCCCATCATGCAGGCATATCACGGCGTGGACGTGCTCATTATCGACGACATCCAAAACATCATCGGCAAGCGCGCGAGCGTGGACTACTTTTTCCAGCTCATGGACGAGTTTATCCGCAATAACAAAAAAGTCGTCATCGCAGCCGACCGCGCACCCAAAGACCTGAGCATGGACGAACGCCTGACCAGCCGCTTTAACGCCGGTATGCTCTGTTTGGTGGCAGAGCCCAGCTACGAGATGAAATACAAGATCTTGCAGCGCTACTACGAGAACACGATAGCCACCACGCCCGAGGCGGGTGACGACTCGCTGCTGGCGGCCTATGAGGGCGACGGCGGGCACCTGACCGACGAGCACTTTAAACACATGGCCGAGGTCTCGGGCACCAACATCCGCGAACTCGAGAGCTTTTGCGAGCGCTGCGC
>JAGZWV010000132.1 GCA_018378775.1 Collinsella sp.
AGGATAATGTATGGTAAAATAGTGTTATCTAAGAAAGGATGAACACTATGAGAAAAACATATCTTCCTCTGTCAGATGAAGACAGAGATTACCTTAAAGCATTATCCAAAAAGAGAACCATTCAGGCACAAGTTGTGGACCGTGCCAGAATCCTTTTATATAAAGCCGATGGAATGACATTCCAGCAAATTGCTGATAAACTTGCCATTAGTACTGCAACGGTACGCCTTTGTATTTCGAAGTTTCAGAAAGGCGGTTTAGATGCTGCACTGTTTGATGTTCAGCGTCCTGGACGTCCATCGGAAATCACTGATGATGCAAAAGCATGGATGATTCATATTGCGTGTCAGAGACCGACAGAACTCGGTTATGCACAGGAATTGTGGACGTTGACCTCTCTCCACAAATACATTCAGAAACATGCAGAAGAAGCGGGATATCCAAGGCTTTCAACCGTTACCAAACCGTATATCCAGAAATTTCTTAAGGAACAGGATATGAAACCCTTTAAAATCAAATATTACTGTGAAAAACGGGATCCTGATTTTGAATCAAAAATGCATGAGGTTCTGTTGGTTTATAAGCAGATTGAAATGCAGTTTGATGAAAATGGTGATCTCATTGTTCCAGACGATTATAAACTGACGATTACGGTATCGTATGATGAGAAGCCGGGCATTCAGGCAATCTCCAATACGGCACCGGATTTACGCCCGACATCAGAACATGGGGAAGTATATCGTGATGCAGAATACAAACGTCTGGGAACGCTCTCTTTACTGGCTGGCATTGATTTACTCACTGGAGAAGCAATTCCGTTAGTAAGTGAGACCCATAAGAGTTCTGATTTTATTGAGTTTTTAAAGATACTGGACAAAAAATATCCATCACAGGATACCATTCGGATCATCCTGGATAATCATTCTGCACATACTTCCAAAGAAACACGGCGCTTTCTGGATACTATGCCAAAGGGACGTTTTAAATTTGTGTTTACACCAAAACATGGCTCATGGTTAAACATGATTGAAAGCTTCTTCAGCAAGATGACCAGACAGATGCTTCGAGGAATTCGTGTCAATACCAAACAGGAGTTGGAAGAACGAATTTACAAGTACTTTGACGAAGTGAACCGTGAACCCGTGGTTTATCACTGGAAGTATAAAATGGATGAAATCAGTGAAGAGGAAGCAGTATCAATTTAATATAGCAATTATTTAATATTCGTTATACTAGTTTATTTCTAATTCTTTTAATATTCACACTTAATGTATTATCATCAACAAAACTCTCATTATCCCACAAATCATTCATCAAATCCTCCCTTGATACAACTTCGCCTTTATGCTCAAAGAAATAACGTAGAATATGCAATTCATTTTTTGATAACTCCACTACATTCTGGTAATGTTTCAACTTCGCAGCGACTACATCCAACTCTAAATCCTCAAACGAAAGTATATTCTCACTTCTTTTTGTAGTCCTTCTCAGTACTGCTGAAATATGGGCCAATAGCACTGCCGGTCGATATGGTTTCTCAATAAAATCATCTCCTCCACTCAACATACATTCTAATTCAGCTGCCGATGAATTTTGTGAAGTGACAAAAATAATAGGAACCTCTGATAACATACGTATTTGTGCACACAACATAATCCCATCTACAGACGGTAACGAAATATCTAATAGAATCAAATCTGGTTTAACATCTTCTATTTCTTCTGGAATAGACGTAAACTTTTGGGCAATTGTTGTCCTATATCCTTGATTTTCAAGCAATACCTTCAATTCTCTTTGAACCGTCAAATCATCATCTACTACATAAATATGGTACATTTTTCTCTCCTGCCTAATTAAGCATTATTATTTCTTGGTACATGCAACATCTGTTTTTTCATAATAAAGCATTTTTCCATATTATAGCATTTCATTTTAATACACTCAATAAAAATAGTTACATAACTAAATTGAAAAATATTTTCATTATCTGCTTTTTTCTCAATTCCAGCTCAATTTCCCTTCAATGTCTTTCCCTTCCAATTTTCGTATGCTTATCTCACAGCAAAGCAGTATCACATCGGTACAGCCTGCTGAATCA
>JAGZWV010000133.1 GCA_018378775.1 Collinsella sp.
TTGCCCATGCTGCAGGCGGGGTAGTTGACGCTGTGTGCGATGTTGCCGTTCTCCAGGTAATCCTTGAGCTCGCTGATGGCCATGTCGGCGCAGTTGGCCTCGGCCTCGCCGGTGCCGGCGCCCGAGTGCGTGGTGATAAACGTATTGGACATCTTGACCGTCTTGGGCGTGGCGAAGTCGCAGCTAAACCAGCTGAGCTTGCCCTCGCGCAGGGCGGCGTCGACGGCGTCCTCGTCAATGATGGTTTCGCGCGCGTAGTTGATGAGCACGGCGTCCGGTGCCAGCAGGTTAATCTGCTCGGTGCTGATCATGCCGATGGTGTCGGCCTTGCTGGGCACGTGCACGGTGAGGTAGTCGCAGCCGCGGCAGAGATCCTCGAGCGTGCCCACGCGCTGCACCTCGCGGCTCAGCACCCACGCGTGCTCGACGGAAATGAACGGGTCGTAGCCGTAAACGTCCATGCCCAGGTCGACGCAGGCGTTGGCGACCTTGGAGCCCACGTTGCCCAGGCCGATGACGCCGATGCGCTTGCCCTTGAGCTCGCGGCCCACAAAGGCCTTCTTGGCCTTCTCGGCATCGACCTGGATCTCGGGGTCGTCGGCGTTGTCGCGCACCCAATTCATCGACTGCACGACGCCGCGGCTCGAAAGCACCAGCATGCCCAGGACGAGCTCCTTGACGGCGTTGCTGTTGGCGCCGGGGGAGTTAAAGACGACGACGCCCTTCTTGGCGTACTCCTCGACGGGGATGTTGTTGACGCCGGCGCCGCAGCGGGCGATGGCGCGAATGCCCTCGGGCAGCTCGTAGCCGTGCAGGTCGGTCGAGCGCATCAGGATGGCGTCGGCCTCCTCGGCGGTGCCTACGAACTCGTAGCCCTCGCCAAACTCGACCTTGCCGTCTTTGGTAATGTCGTCGATGGTCTTAATCTTGCGCATGGAAAACTCCTTAGCAGGTTTGTCTAAAACAAGTGGTTTGAAGTGGCTGGTCGGCCCGCGCGTTGCGGGCTAGTTAGATCGGGGACTCAAACTATGCTGCGCTTCGAAGTCCTTCATGTACGAGGCCAGTGCCTGCACGTCTTCCATGGTTACGGCGTTGTAGACGCTGGCGCGCATACCGCCCACCAGGCGATGGCCCTTGACGTTTTGAATCTGGTGCCCGGCCGCGCCTGCGACAAAGGCCGCGTCGAGTTCGGCGTCGCCGGTGCGGAAGGTGACGTTGGCGATGGAGCGGCTGTCGGCCTGCGTAGTGCTATGGAACAGCTCGCTGTGCTCGAGCAGGTCATAGAGCAGATTGGCCTTGGCCCAGTTGCGCTCGGCCATGGCGGCAAGTCCGCCGGTTTTCTCAACCCAACGGAACACCTTGCCGCATACGTAGATGCCAAAGGTGTTGGGCGTGTTGAGCATGGAGCCCTTGGCGGCCTGGGTCTTAAGGTCCAGGTACTGCGGCGTCTGCGCAAAGGCGGGGCCATCTGCGATGAGATCGTCGCGCACGATGATCACGGTCACGCCCGCGGCGCCGGCGTTTTTCTGCGCGCCGGCGTAGATGAGGCCGTAGCGCTCAACGTCGAGCGGCTGCGATAGGAAGCAGCTCGAGACATCGGCGACCAGCGGCACATCGCCACAGTTGGGCAGCTCGTGGTACATGGTGCCAAAGATAGTGTTGTTCTGGCAGATGTAGACGTAGTCGAGCCCGTCGCCCGCGGTCTCGGTGGCAATGCGCGCGTTGATGTCGGCCATGGTGGGTATGCGGTCGAAATTGGTGTCCTCGGAGCTCGCGAGTAGCACGGCCTCGCCGTACTTGGCGGCTTCTTTGTATGCCTTGTTGGCGAAGTTGCCGGTCACGACGTAGCCGGCGCGGCCGCGGCGCATGAGGTTCATCGGGATGCCCGCAAACTGTAGCGTGGCGCCGCCCTGCAAAAACAGGACACGGTAGTTGTCGGGGATGCTCAGCAGGCGGCGCAGGGTTGCCTCGGCGTCGTCGATGATCTGCTGGTACATGCTAGATCGATGGCTCATCTCGAGCACGGACATGCCGCAACCGCGGTAGTCCATCATCTCGTCGGCGATCTCGGC